>NZ_CP095741.1:935892-1247857 GCF_023078475.1 Luteibacter aegosomaticola
CGACGACGATGTGCGGGTCGTGCTCCAGCGACGCGAGCTGCGGGCCGAGCGGCATGCCACCGCACAGGGTGAGCAGCTTCACGTTCGGGATGTTCGTGGCAAGGCGTCGGATCGACTTGGCGACCTGGTCGGCCAGCTCGCGGGTGGGGCAGAGCACCAGCGCCTGCAGGCGGATCTCCGACGGGTCCAGGCGTTGCAGCAGGCCCAGGCCGAAGGCCGCGGTCTTACCGCTGCCGGTGCGCGCCTCGGCGAGCACATCGCGGCCGGCGAGGATGGGCGGCAGGCTTTCGGCCTGCACGGGCGTCATCTCGGTATAGCCGATGGTTTCGACGGCGGCCAGGAGCGCGGGGGAGAGGGGGAGCTGGGTAAAGGTGTTCATACCGGGGATTTTCGCATGAAAGCGTGGGTTCCCCCGGTTCGGCCGTCAGTGGGCGGTGTTTGTCGCCTGAACCGCCGCGTGCGAAGCCTCTTCGAGGTGCGCGTAGGCCAGGCTGGCAAGGTAGATGCCCGCTGCGATCACGGTGTACCAGAGGTAGCGCCGAACCTTGGCCGAAAGGCGGCGGGGACGGCGTGCTGAACCGGTTTCGGTGAGCGCGCGCTCGGCGCGGGCGCGCCGGTGCCTGCCCACGTGCGGGTGGCCGGCCGTCGGGCGATCCGTGTCCTGCGCGGTACTGCGCTGGCTATCCATACATTGTCCCCTGAGATCCGCGGCATGGGCGGACGTGCGGATCGTAAGTGGCTTCAGGGCGCTCCGCTAGTGCCCGAAAGTGATAGGTCCCTGGGTTTCGCCTGCGCCTCGGCCTGGGCAAAGGGCGGCGGTGCGGGGAGGGCGCCGGCGTGCCTGTAAACGTCGCCCGCGTGCGCCGTGCTACCCACGCGCGCGGCGTGGATATCGCGGATGTACCAGGTGTAGAGGGTCAGCATGGCCAGCGCCATGACCAGTACCGCCGCGACGGCGGCGATGGCGGCGGCACGGCTTGTCTGGCGACCGTCGGCGGCGCCCTCAGCGATCACGCCCGCCGCGGCGAGGGGTGTCCATAAGCTGGGCTCGGCCGACGCGGGCCTCGTATCCTGCGGGTCTTCGATCGGGCCAAGCAGGGCCCTCAGCGCACGGCCATCCACGAGCCTGATGTGACGGAAACGCGCGGCGGCATCGACGGCCTGGCGAGTGAACTCCCCGGACGTGATGACCACGGCACCGGTCGCACCGACGGCGGGCATCTGCCCGATCAGCCGGTGAACATCGCTATGCGGCACCTGGAACGCGGTCCAGTGCCGGCACGTGGCCACGATGATCTCGTCGCCGCGGCGAAGGATCAGGTCGATGCCCCGCTCGGCGTTATCGCCGACACCCGAACATTCCACGGCAAAGCCGGCGGCTTCGAAATGCCCCGCGATGCGCTGCTGGAATTCACGCCACGACACCCGGCTGAGCGCGTCGTCGTAACGATGCTGGACAGGTTTGAAGGCCGCGCTCACGCGGCGTTCGCCTGTCGGCGGAACAGTGATACACGGTGCCCACCGGCACCCCGGACGACTTCCATGACGATTCCCCTGTATGCCGTCCGCTGGCGCCCCCGCGCCGGGTCTGACGGTCCGCCTGAATCTAGCGGGTATTCGGCCACATTGCTGTAGTCCAACGCCTACACACAAACGGACAACTCCTTCAAAAACGCGAAGGATCCGTGAAATCAGGGGCCGATAAAGCCAAGGCTTCGTACAATGCCCGGGTTCGCCATTCCCCAGGCGAAGAAGGAGAACGGTGTGCGGAAGAGCAAGGCAGGATTCGGGCTGGTGCTGGCCCTGGTGGCGCCATGGGCGCACGGCGCGGGGTTCGATTGCGCGAAGGCAGGCACCGGCGTGGAGAAAGCGATCTGCGCGTCGCCGAAGGTGTCGGCGCTGGATGGGCAGCTGGGCGACGTGTTCCGTGCGGCGCTGAAGAACCATCCTGGCCAGGCCGAGCTGCTGAAGCTGGACCAGCGGCATTGGCTGGCGGAGCGTGATGCGACGTTGTCTGCGTACCCTTCGGTGAAGGAAGCGGAATCCGGCGTTCTCGCGCTCTACAAGGCGCGCATGAATTTCCTTCGCGGCCTGGATGACACGACGTGGCCCAAGCCCTTTGATGCCCTGCGTCCTGCGCTGGCGAAGCTGCCCACGTCGGGTGTGAAAATCCCTGCTGACTTCGCGAAGGCGGGTGTCGATATCACGCTCTCCGAGGATGTGCCTCTGGAGAAAGCGGATGCGTTCCCCTGGCAAGCGGACGCGAATGTCCGCGACGGCCTGAAGGATCTCGAGAGCTACGGCGGTTACCGCAAGCTGGCAGGCTCGCCGATTAGTTCGGTGTGGTCGCTCGGCGGCACGGCGCATTGCTGGACCGAGGTGCCGTTCCGCATCGAGGGCAAGAAGGCCATCGCGGTGGACTCGCCGACGGTGTGGGGCGACGGCGATTGCATGACGGATCACGGCATCGCGCACATCGCTGGCCAGTACGTCGCGTACGTGGTCGGCGATGGCCGCGCCGATGAAGTGACGCTCGATGCGGCCGTATGGAATGGCAAGGCGTTCGATCCGGGCAAGCAGCTCGTGATGCGCTTTGATCATGTGCTGACAATCGACGGCAGCGCGTGTGCGGGCAGCAAGGGCGCGTGCGACGACTTCGCGAAGCTGGCGATGTCGGCGGCAACCCGCTACGACCGCAGCCCGCAGAAGGGCGTGCTCGACACCGCCTTCGCGCCTTATGACAAGGCGGCGTATGCCGCCCTGGTCAAAGCGGCGCGCGGGCCCGGCGGCCCCCTCGAAAAGGATGGCCAGCCGCCGGAACTCCCCTTGCTGGAAGACACCGGCAAGATGGCCGGCTTCAGCAGCGATGCCGAGGTGTTCCCGCTGGTGTTCCGTGGCGAAACCCTGCTCGGCCTGATCGACCACGGCCACGTGGGTTGGCGCGAGAACAACGACTGGCTGGTGGCTGCCTGGCGCCTGAAGAACGGAAAGCCGGAAGCGGCTGCGGCGGCGTATATCTCGGTCAACCGTGACAAGCTCCTCCTGGCGGCACCCGTACCCGAGCCGCCGGCCGAAACCCACTGAGATAACGCGCGCCATGCACACCTTTGCTACCAGCATGTCGAATGCCGCTCGCTGGATCGGCATCTCCACCGTCATGATCACCGTGGTCGCCATTGCGATCGTGATGAACCGGGACGCACCGGCGACCATCGGCGTGCCGCTCGCGGGTGTGCTCGCTCTGGCGCTTGCCCTGGCCTACGGCATCTCGCCGCTACGTTATGAGATCGGCGGTGGCCGCCTGGTCATCCGCCGCCAGGTGGGGCGCTCGACGGTCGAGCTGCGCGGCGCGGTCATCCGTCCGGATAGCGAGGCTTTCAAGGGCCTTGTACGCGTGATCGGCAACGGCGGGTTCTTCGCGTTCGACGGGCTGTTCTACTCGCGCCGCCTCGGCATGGTGAAAGTGGCGGCGCGCCATCGCGACCACGGTGTGGTCATCCAGCCACCGAGTGGCCGCGCCGTCGTGGTTTCGTTGGATGATCCGCAGGCCTTTATCGCTGCGGCTGTTGGCGAGGGGGCGCTGCTTTCGAACTAGGCTGGGGCGAGGTAGCAAGAAATTGCGGCTCGGTGGTATACACGAAATATCCCCACCGGCAGGAGCCGACACCATGGCACGTGCTTCACGGATGTTCCCCCTCGTCGCAGGCGCGCTGGCGCTCTGCACCTTCGCCACCGCGAGCTTCGCTACGGAAACCCAGGGTTGGGACCAGAGTCGCGGCGTTTATGTCCTGCCCGATGAGCATGGTGCCCAGCTTGGGCTGGTCGCGTATGTCGACCGCCCGACGCACCGCGTGTCCTACGGATTCCGCGAACTGCCGCAGCGCTCCAACTGCGCCGCTGGCTCGATCGGCCGGAGTGCCACGTTCGATATCGAAGGGCAGCGGCTGAATTTCCGCCGCGAATGCGTCAATGGCACGTTTACCTTCGTGCCGCGCAGCACGCCGACCCGCCAGGTGTTTGAAGCGCTGTTGGCGAGCCACCCCGTGCTGCACATGCGGGCGCCGTCGTTCTTCCCGTACACGTACAACCTGGCGGGCCTGCCGGCCGTGCACCAGGCGTTGAATGTGACGATCGCCAGCCGCGGCCGGCGTTGATCCGGAGCCTCACCACTTCACGGTGAGGCTCATTCGCACCGCCTGGTCCTTGGCGCCGCCACCGAACGTATTCGGGTAGCTCGGCCCACGCGCAACGGAGAAATGGTAGTCCTGGCTAGCCAGCCAGGACTTAGTGGCGTGCGCGCCATCGTCCGCCGACTCCGAGACGGCTGAACTCCGGTATTGCCAGCCATCGCTCACCGGGGCGCCCGCTACCCAGCTGGGGTGGCCCGGGTGGTCATTGGCAGCCTGCGCCGGATGAGCCGCGAGCAGGGCGATACCTGCCGCGAGGGTGGCGAGGAGGGACACTTTTGGCCGCGACGCGGCAGGGCACGGAAAGGGCATGGGCGCTGGGTTCCCGGTGTGATGCGGTGGGAAACCGACGCGGGCTTCCCATACCGGGGAACGCAGCAATGCCTGTGCCAGCGGATGTGAAGGCCTTCACACCCGTGAAGGCCAACCGCCGTTGTAGGAGCTTTCAGGCTCGCTTGCGGCGGGCCAGGTAGGCTACGCCCAGGATCGCGAACCACACGGGGCTGGCGATCAGCGCCTGGCGGGTATCCGCCTGCAGGGTGAGCAGCACCAGCACGAAGGCGAAGAACGCGAGGCACACCCAGCACATGAACACGCCGCCCGGCATCTTGTAGGACGACACGGCGTGCAGCTCGGGCCGCTTCTTCCGGTACGCCATGTACGAGCACAGGATCAGCGACCACACGAACATGAAGAGGATCGCGGAGAGCGTGGTCACGAGGGTGAACGCGGTGACGAGGTTAGGCACGACATAAACCAGCATCGCGCCGCCCAGCAGGCACGCGCACGAAAACAGCAGGCCACGCGAGGGCACGGCGGCCTTCGACAGGCGCTTGAACGCGGAAGGTGCGTGGTTCTCTTCGGCCAGGCCGAACAGCATGCGGCTGGTGGAGAAGATGCCGCTGTTGGCGGATGACGTTGCCGAGGTGAGCACCACGAAGTTGATGAGGCTCGCGGCGGCAGGGATGCCCGCCAGCACGAACAATTCCACGAACGGGCTCTTGCCCGGGAGCACCTGGCGCCACGGTGTCACCGACATGATCACGATGAGCGCGAGCACGTAGAACACGATGATGCGCACGGGGATCGAGTTGATCGCCTTGGGCAGGTTGCGCTCCGGGTCCGCCGTTTCCGCGGCGGTCGTACCGACCAGTTCGATACCGACGAAGGCGAACACCGCGATCTGGAAGCCAGCGAAGAACCCGCCGATGCCCATGGGGAACATGCCACCGTCATTCCAGAGGTTGGCGAGTGACGCCACGTGTCCATCGGGCGAACGGAACGCCCATGCCACCATGCCAAAGCCCGTCACGACGAGCGCGCAGATCGCGATGATCTTGATCAGTGCGAACCAGAATTCGAGTTCGCCGAAGAGGCGTACCGTCGTCAGGTTCAGGGTGAGCAGCAAAAGCACGCACAGCACCGCGGGAATCCACGGTGCCAGCGATGGGAACCAGAACTGGGCGTAGTTCGCGATGGCGATGACGTCCGCGATCGCGGTGATGATCCAGCAGAACCAGTACGTCCACCCGCAGAAGAAGCCGGCCCAGGGGCCGAGCAGGTCGGTGGAGAAATCGATGAACGACTTGTAGTCCAGGTTCGAGAGGAGCAGCTCGCCCATCGCACGCATGACGAAAAACAGCATCACGCCGATGATCAGGTAAACGAACAGGATGGACGGCCCCGCGAGGCTGATCGTCTTGCCCGAACCCATGAACAGGCCGGTGCCGATGGCACCGCCGATCGCGATGAGCTGCAGGTGGCGGTTGGACAGGCTACGCCTGAGGTGGTCGGGGTTCGATTCCTGCGGATGGCTCATCGGACAGCGGCTCGCGGTGGGACGGAAGGCAGCACCATAGACGCCTTCCCCCCATCCAGCAAACCGCCGGGGTTTGGGCTTACCAGCCGCGGGTGATGCTCGAGCCGCCGCTCACCGAGGCCTGCACCATGGGCAGGAAGCGGTGCGGGAAGATCGGGTCGATGGCGCTGGCGGCGTCGAGGCGCTGGATCTGCTCGGGCGTGAAGCTCACCTCGAGAGCGGCCAGGTTCTCTTCAAACTGCTTCGCGGTACGCGCGCCCAGGATCGGAATGACGCGGGGCGCCTGCCTGGCGAGCAGCCAGGCAATGGCGGTTTGCGCGGGCGAATGGCCCACGTCTTCCGCGACCTGCTTCAGCGCATCGACGATATCGAGATTGTGCTCGCTCAGCGCGCCCGTACCCGCCGCAACGGCCGCACGGCCACCGTTGAACATGTCCTTGCCCTTGTTGGCCTCGATATCCGCGCGGCTGTACTTGCCGGAGAGCACGCCGCTGCCCAGCGGCGACCAGGCGAGCACGCCGAGATCGAGTGCGTCCGCCATGGGCAGCAGATCGTGCTCCACCGTGCGTTCGATCAGGCTGTATTCGATCTGCAGGGCGACGAACGGCGCCCAGCCACGCAGCTCGGCGAGCATCTGCATGCGCGAGACCTGCCAGGCCGGGGCATCGGAAATGCCGGCATACACGATCTTGCCCGAGCGGACGAGGTCGTCGAAGCCACGCATGATTTCGTCGACCGGCGTGGTGTAGTCCCACACGTGCAGGTAGTACAGGTCGATGTAGTCGGTATTCAGGCGTTTAAGGCTCGCTTCGACCGCGCGCACCATGTTGCGGCGGTGGTTGCCGCCGGTGTTCACGTTGCCCGGCTCGGTATTGAGGCTGTACTTGGTGGCGATCACCGCGCGGTCGCGGCGGCCTTCCAGGAACTTGCCCAGCAGGGTCTCGGAGGTGCCACCGGTATAGAAATTGGCGGTGTCGATGAAGTTGCCGCCGCGTTCCAGGTAGGTATCCAGGATCGTGCGCGATTCGGCTTCGCCGGAGCCCCAGCCCCAGGTCTCGCCGAAGGTCATGGTGCCCAGCGAGACCGGGCTGACGCGCAGGCCGGAACGGCCGAGGGTGGTGTAGCTATCCAGGTGCAGAGCCATGGGGTGTGCCTCAGGTGTGGGAGGGAATGGGGCTACCTTAGGCGCCGGGATAGTGCTGGATAAATCGACCTTGGGCGCATACGCTTTGAAGTGTGGCTTCATAATGGATGCGCCGGATGCAGAACGACCTCTTGCCCGCCATCGCGGCATTTGCCCGCGTGGCGCACCATGCGAGCTTTACCCGGGCCGCCCGGGAACTTGGTGTGTCGCCTTCGGCGCTGTCGCAGAACGTGCGCAGCCTGGAAGCCCGATTGGGCGTGCGCCTGCTTGACCGGAGCACGCGCCGGGTGGGCGTGACCGAGATAGGCCAGCGCTTTCTCGAGGAAGCGCAGGCCGGCCTGGGCGCTATCGGCCGCGCCGTGGAGGCGGTGACTGATTCACGCGAAGCGCCCGCGGGCCTGCTGCGGCTGAACCTGCCCAAGTCCGTCGCCGATATCGCCGTGATTCCGCACCTGGCGGACTTCGCGAAGGCCTACCCGGACGTCACCGTCGAACTGCACTGCGAAAACCGCTTCATCGATCTGGTCGCCATGGGCTTCGACGCCGGCTTCCGCCTGGGCGAGAGCCTGGCCAACGACGTGGTCGCCGTGCCGATTGGCGAGCCGCTCCGCATCGCCACGTTTGCATCGCCTGCCTACCTTGCCGCGCACGGCGCGCCGCAGACGCCGGCCGACCTGCTGCACCATCGTTGCCTGTGCATCCGCCTGGACCCTGAGCGCAGCGTGGCCCGCTGGGACTACACGGTGGATGGCCGGTATATCGAGATCGAGGTGGGCGCGGCCGTCATCAGCAACGATGGCGACCTGTTGCTGGCCGCGGCCCGCGAAGGCCTGGGGGTGGCCTGCCACATGGAGGGGATCGTCGCGGCCGATCTCGCCGCTGGAACGCTGGTACCGGTACTAACGGACTACTGGCCAACTTTCGGCGCCTTCCACCTGTACTATCCAAGCCGTGTGCACATGCCCAGGAAGCTTCGCGTGTTCATCGATTTCCTGCGCCAGCGCCACGCCACGTAAGCGCCCATGGAGACCGTCATGATCGACCCCGCACGCCGGCAACTGATCGAGATCTACCTTGCCGCGTACAATCACTTCGATATCCCCGGCATGCTCGGCGCGCTCACCGACGACGTGCGTTTCGAACACCATCAGGGTGGCGAGCTGAGCGTGGCCACCGACGGCAAGGCCGACCTGGAGAAGCTGGCGCGCGTGGGCGCTCAGTTATTCGCCGCTCGCGAACAGAAAATCGTCGAGCTCGAGGAGCGTGGCAGCGACATCGTGGCCACCATCGATTTCCACGGCGAGATCGCCGAAGACATTCCCGAAGGCCCGCGCGCAGGCACCATTATCGAGATGCAGGGCACCACCGAATTCGGTTTCGCCCCGCACGGCAAGATCTGCAAGGTGATTGACCGCGCCTGAGCGTTTAGTTCGCCAGGCGTGCCACCGCGGCCAGCAGGCTCTTGCGGTCATACGGCTTGGCCAGGTATTCCATGCGCGGCAGCAGCCAGTCGTGCTGTTCACGCATCTCACCCGACGCTACCAGCACGCGCATGTCGGCATGTCGCGTCGCGAGTTCCTGGCCAGATACCGTGCCCGGCATGCGTACGTCGGTGAAAAGAACATCTGCCGTGCCGTTTTCGAGCCAGCGTTCGGCTTCGTCGCCGTTTGGTGCGGTGTGCACGGTATGCCCTTCGCCCTCCAGGATCATGGCGGAAATCTCGCGGATGGCGTCATCGTCCTCGACAAGCAGGACGACCAGGGGGCGTGTGGTCATGGCTCAGGTTTCGCAGGGAATCGGCGAGGCAAATAACGTGCGCAGCGTGAAGGCGCCGTCAAGGGGTGCGTGCATGCGCATGCTATTCCATTGCTGCGTCACGCGCCGCATCATAGGGTTTTCCAGACCCTTGGGAAAGTCGCGCCGCCTATGTCGGAATCAAAGGAAAGAAGCGCGGGCAGGTCGCCATTTGCAGCGGGGATGACACGTGGCAAGGCGTGACACGTTACTCGTCGTGAATGATGACGCGGCGATCAGGGAGGCCTTTCGCGCGCCCCTGGAGCACGCCGGCTACCAGGTGATGGAGGCGGGAACGGGCGCGGAAGGCATGCGGCTTCTTTCGCGAAGCGCTATCGATGCGTTGATCCTCGATGTGAACCTGCCGGATGTGACTGGCTTCGACATCGTCCGTGATGTGCGCGCCCATTCCGAAACGCAGTTGCTGCCTGTCGTGCTCGTATCTGCCGCGGCGGTCGATACCGCGGAGATCGTCGCAGGTCTGGATAACGGCGCCGATGCCTATCTTTCGCAGCAGACCGAGCCCGGTATCTTGCTGGCGACGATACGTACCTTGCTACGTGTACGCGATGCAGAGCGTGCGCTACGCGATGCCGAGGCGCGTGTGCGCGAGATCTTCACCACGATCGCCGCGCCCATGGCGGTCGTCGATGGCGACCTGCACGTCAATGAAAGCAACGATGCATTTGCCCGTCTTCTTGATGGACGCATGGAAGGGCAGGCGCTCGATGCGTGGTTCGAGCCCGGCCAGCACGAAACGATCGAGGCGATGCGTATCGCCCTGGGCGGCAAACGACGCTGGCGCGGTCTGTTGTCCATCCGCTCCAGCGGCATGGTGCGTGAGACCGAATGGCGCGTCACGCCTTATCGCGATGGTGCGGGCATGGTCTCTGTCGAAGACGTGACCGAACAGCGCCGTCGCGAGCGCGATCAGCTTGAACAGATCGATACAGCAGCGACCCAGCTTGCCGCGGAAGTCGCCGTGCGCGAGCGTGCCGAGTCGCAGCTGCTCCAGGCGCAGAAGATGGATGCGCTGGGCAAGCTCACCGGCGGCATCGCCCACGACTTCAACAACCTGCTGACCAGCATCATCACGGGCATTGACCTGATCAACCGCCAGGTGGGTTCGGGTAAGCCGGAAGGGGTCGAACGTTTCGCGGATGCGGCCATGGGCGCCGCGCGTCGTGCCGCGGCGCTCACCCATCGGCTGCTGGCGTTCGCGCGGCAACAGCCGCTGGATGCGAAGGCCATCGATGTGAACGAGCGCGTGAGCGCGATGGAAGACATGTTGCGCCGGACGCTTGGTGAGGCCGTGACCTTGCAGGCCCACCTGGCCTATGGCCGCATGGTGGCCAGCGTGGACGGCAACCAGCTCGATAACGCGTTACTCAATCTCGTGATCAACGCGCGTGATGCGATGACCGTTGGAGGCACCATCACGGTGTCGACGCGGCTCGAGACGGTCGGCACGAATGACGAGTTGCAGCCCGGTGCCTATGTGGTGCTAGGTGTTTCGGATACGGGGACGGGCATCGAGCCCGCGCTGCTGGAAAAGGTGTTCGAGCCATTCTTCACCACCAAGCCCATCGGCAAGGGTACGGGGCTCGGCCTGTCCATGATCTATGGCTTCGCCCGGCAGTCTGGCGGTGGCGTGCGCATCGCCAGCGAAGTGGGGAAAGGCACGGAAGTCTCCCTGTGGCTACCGGTGGACGAGGGCGATATCGAGCCCGTGAAGCCGCGGCGCGCGCGCTCCGAAGGCGGGCACGGCGAGCGGGTACTCATCGTGGAAGATACCGATGCGCTGCGCGAACTGGCCTGTGCGGCGTTGGTATCGGCGGGCTACGCGTGCACCGAGACGGGCGATATCGGCGAAGCACTCCGGATGCTGCGTGGCGACGATCCCATCGATCTGCTGCTCACCGACGTGGGCATGCCTGACATGGACGGGCGTGAACTCGCCAGGACCGCGCGCGCCTGGCGGCCGGAGCTGCCCGTCCTGTTCATGACGGGGTACGCGGAAAATGCCGCCGACCCCAGCCGGTTCCTCGGCCCGGGCATGGAGATCCTGCTGAAGCCGTTCGAAGTGGGGACGCTGCTGGACCGCGTGCGTGGCGCGCTGGGCTAGCAAGCTATCCGAAATTGCCGATATCCCCCGGCCCCGCAACCACTTATGATGCGGCCTACAACGACGACAGGCGTTTTCAGGGGAACGGGATGTCGGAAGGAACACGGGGCGGCGTCCTCGGCGACCATCGGTTTGTCGCCGAGATGGACGCATTACAGAAATTCGGCCGGCTGGAGAAAGATGCGCAGCTAGGCGACGCGCAGGCGCAGTTTCGCGTCGGCGTCATGTATTTCGACGGCGAACACGTCGCGCAGGACCGCACGCGGTCGGCCCACTGGCTGCGCCGCGCCGCCGAACAGGGCCATCTTGACGGGCAGTTCCGCCTGGCCATGCAGTACGCCGAAGGCCATGGCGTGCTTCGGGACCCTGCCGAAGCGGCCGAGTGGCTGCGCCGGGCCGCGGAAGTCGGCCACGCCGAGGCGCAATGCGCGCTGGGCACCTTGTATGCGCGTGGCCACGGTGTGGCCGCGGACCGCCAGCAGGCGCTGCACTGGTGGGGCATGGCCGCCGACCAGGGCCATGCCCAGGCCTGCGTCAACCTGGGGGTGTCGCATTATTTCGGCCGTGGCGTGCCGCGTGACGCCGAGCTGGCGTTCGCCTTCTACAACAAGGCGATCGAGCGCGGCGACCCCACCAGCCGTGGCTATGCCGACGCCCTGTGCAGCGTCGCGCACATGTACGTCGACGGGATTGGCGTGCACGCCGATGCCGCCATGGGCGCCCACCATTACCGTCGCGCCGCGGAACTGGGCAACAGCATCGCCCAGTTCACCCTGGGCAAGATGTACCTCGAAGCCAGCGGCCTCGCCGCTGATCGCGAGCAGGCACGCTACTGGTTTGGCCGGGCGGCCGAGCAGGGCGATAACGAAGCGAAGCAGCGCCTTGCGGAACTGGATGCGGAAGGCTATGAACCCGAGCAAGTCTCCGCCCGCCAGGCGGCCAGCGGCCCGCAGGACGCGGCGGGTCAGTACCAGCTGGGCATGCGCCTGGCTACCGGCGATGGCGTGGCCCGCAACGACCCGGACGCGGTGCGCTGGCTGGCGCTGGCCGCGGAAAAGGGTCATCCCCAGGCCCAGCACGCGCTCGCCCGGATGATCGATGGCGGCCGCGGCGTCCAGCGCAATATCGAGGAAGTGCTGCGCCTGCTCCGCCTGGCTGCCGGGCAAGGTTTGCCCGAGGCCCAGTACGAACTGGGTCGCCTGCACGAGGAGGGGGATGGCGTGCAACCCAACACCGCCATTGCCCGTGCCTGGTATCGCAAGGCAGCCTCCCGCGGGCACCTCAAGGCCCTGAAAAGGCTCGAGAAGCGCCAGTGGTGGCGGTTCTGGTAACCCGCCGCCAGGGTCCGCGCAAGCGTGACTTCCGGCGCTAGCTAACCCCACCCCTGCGGGCGGACCATCGGCGGGTCCACCACCAGGGGTTTCCCATGCGTAAAACTCTCGTCAGCGCGATCGCCGTGGCGCTCGCCGGCCTGTCCACCGTCGCCGCCGCCCAGCAGGCGACCACCCAGCTGCCGCGCACCGTGCGCCCGTCGCATTACGACGTCTCGGTGGTACCGCACGCCGACAAGCTCACCTTCGATGGCAAGGTCGGCATTGATATCGAGGTCCTGGAACCCACGGCAACGATCACGCTGAACGCGATCGACATGAGCTTCGCCAACGTGACGCTGGCCGCCGCGAAGGGCAAGGCCGGCTTCGGTGCGCCGAAGGTCTCGATCGATGCGGAAAACCAGACCGCGACGTTCACGTTCGCCAAGCCGCTGGCCGCTGGCGCGTACCGCCTGTCGATGGATTACACCGGCAAGATCGGCACCCAGGCCAACGGCCTGTTCGCGATCGATTACGACACCAAGGCCTCGGGCAAGAAGCGCGCGCTGTACACGCAGTTCGAAAATTCCGATGCCCGCCGTTTCATTCCGTCATGGGATGAGCCGAACTACAAGGCTACCTTCACCCTCGACGCCACCGTGCCGTCCGCCGATATGGCCGTGAGCAACATGCCCGCCGCATCGAAGAAGGATGTGGGCCATGGCATGGTGAAGTGGAGCTTCGGCCAGTCGCCGAAGATGTCGACCTACCTGGTGTTTTTTGGTGCGGGCGAGTTCGACCGCATCACCACCAAGAGCGAAGGCGTCGAGATCGGCGTCATCACCCAGAAGGGCCTGACCTCGCAGGCGCAGTTCACGCTGGACTCCGGCAGCGCCGTGCTGAAGGAATACAACAACTACTTCGGCGTGCCGTACCCGCTGCCGAAGCTCGATAACATCGCCAGCCCGGGCCAGAGCCAGTTCTTCGCCGCCATGGAAAACTGGGGCGCGATCTACACCTTCGAATACGCGCTGCTGCTCGACCCGACCATTTCCACCCAGGCCGACAAGCAGGAAGTGTTCAACACGGCGGCGCATGAAATGGCGCACCAGTGGTTCGGCGACCTGGTGACCATGCAGTGGTGGGACGACCTGTGGCTCAACGAAGGCTTCGCCTCTTGGCTCGCCGCGCGCACCACCGAGCGCCTGCATCCGGAATGGCACACCAATCTTGAAAACGTCGGCACGCGCGAAAGCGCGATGGCCCGCGACAGCGTCGTCACCACCCACCCGGTGGTGCAGCGCGTGGCCACGGTGGAGCAGGCCAGCCAGGCGTTTGACTCGATTACTTACGCCAAGGGTGAGTCCGTCATCCGCATGCTCGAGGCCTACGTGGGTCCGGATGCATGGCGCAAGGGCGTGCAGGCGTATATCAAGGCCCACGCATACGGCAACACGGTGTCCGACGACCTGTGGAAGGAAATCGATGCGGCCGCTGGCAAGCCGGTCACGCAGATCGCGCATGATTTCACACTGCAGCCGGGTATCCCGCTGGTGAAGGTGGAGTCGGTGTCGTGTGCGAATGGTTCGACCACGCTGACCCTGTCGCAGGGTGAGTTCACCCGCGATCGCCCGGACAAGAAGCCGCTGCACTGGAACGTGCCGGTGATCGCGAAGACGCTGGGTGGCGCACCTGCTTCCACCCTGCTCGACGGCAAGGGAACGCTCACCGTCGCGGGTTGCGGCCCGGTCATCGTCAACGCCGGCCAGACCGGCTACTACCGCACGCAGTACACCCCGGCACTGGTCAAGCAGCTGCTGGGCGCGTTCACCAAGCTCGATCCGATCGACCAGCTCGGCGTGATGAGCGATACCTGGGCGCAGGGCATGGTGGGCCTGCAGCCGACCTCCGATGGGCTCGACCTGATCAAGGCCACGCCGCTCGATGCTTCGCCGCAGTTGTGGCAGGAAGTGGCCGGCAACCTGGCCATGCTCGATACCTATTACCAGGGTGACGCGGCGCGCCAGGCGGTATTCCGCAAGTTCGCCATCAGCCGTCTCTCGCCCAAGCTCGACCAGGTGGGCTGGGAAGCGAAGCAGGGCGAGGAAGTGCCGGTCGCGATCCTGCGTTCTTCGCTGATCGGCACGCTCGGCTTCCTTGGCGACGCCAAGGTGGTGGCGGAAGCGCGTAGCCGCTTCGAAAAGAACAGCATGCCGCCGGAACTGCGCAAGACCATCCTGGGCGTCGTGGCGACCAACGCCGATGCTGCGACGTGGGACAAGCTGCACGAGCAGGCCAAGGCGGAGAAGACCCCGCTGGTGAAGGATCGCCTGTACGGCATGCTCGCGGCCGCCCGCGACAATGCGCTCGCCCAGCGCGCGCTTGACCTCGCCCTGACCGACGAGCCGGGTGCGACCAACAGCGCTGGCCTTATCCGCGGCGTGTCGCGCCTGCACCCGGAACTGGCCTTCGACTTCGCCGTCGCCCACAAGGACCAGGTCGACAAGTTCGTCGACTCGACCTCCACGGCGCGCTACTACCCGGCGATCGCTGGCATGTCGATGCAGAAGGCGACGATCGACAAGATCAACGCGTTCTCGGCCAAGTACATCGCCGAAGGCTCGCGTCGCGATGCGGAGACCACGGTCAGCAGCATCACGTACCGCATGATGGTCCGCGACCAGCGCCTCCCGGCCGTGGACGCATGGCTCAAGAAGAACGGCTGATGCGGTAAGGTAAGGGGCCTTCGGGCCCCTGTAGGAGCGCGCTTGCGCGCGATAGGGGTTGCGACAAGCCCCATCGCGCGCAAGCGCGCTCCTGCATGAATTCTTACGATGCGAAACTTACGACACCTGGTCTTCCTTCTCGCGGCCGCCGCTGTACTGCCCGCCTGTGCCAGGGAAGCCACGCCCGTACGCGGTTACACCGTCGTGCACCGCTACCCGCATGATCCGAAGGCCTTCACCGAAGGCCTCTTCTACGAAGACGGGTTCCTCTACGAAAGCACGGGCGAGTACGACGGCGCCGGCGTGCGCAAGGTGGAACTCGACACCGGCAAGGTGGTGCAGCAGCGCGATGTGCCGCAGGGATACTTTGGCGAAGGCATCGTGTTCGCCGGCCCCTACCTGCTCCAGCTCACCTGGCGACAGGGCGTCGGCTTCCTCTACGACCGCAGCTCTTTCGAGCTGAAGGGCACGCTGCGCTACAGCGGCGAAGGCTGGGCGCTCACCCGCGACGCCACGCATCTCTACATGAGCGATGGCACGCCGGTGATCCGCGTGCTGGACCCCGATACGTTCAAGCAGACCGGCAGCATCACCGTCACCGACGACGGCGTGCCGGTCCAGATGGTGAATGAGCTGGAGTGGGTGAAGGGCGCGATCTACGCCAACGTGTGGCAGACCAGCCGTATCGCCCGCATCGACCCGAAGACCGGCAAGGTCATCGACTGGATTGAACTGGCCCCGTTGGTCAAGGAGCAGCACGTCGGTAACGATCCCGATGCCGTGCTCAACGGCATCGCCTACGATGCCAAACACGACCGCCTGTTCATCACCGGCAAGCGCTGGTCGAACCTCTACGAAATCAAGATCAAACCCTGAAAGCTGTAGGAGCCCACCCTGTGGGCGACATCTTTCGCCTCACCGCTGCAGGCCCTGTGACGTTCTCGCGAACGGCGTCGCCCACAGGGTGGGCTCCTACAACATCGCGAAAGATGTCGCCCACAGGGTGGGCTCCTACAAGGGCGGGGTGCGCTCGCAGGCGGCGGTTAGTGCTTCCTTGAAGCTGCCGGGTGTGGTCAGGCGTGCGGCCAGCGTGCCCTTGAAGGCATCGCCGTGGCCGCAGGCGGGCAGGCGGTAGAGGTCGGTGGGATCGTCGTGGCGGTCAGCGCCATGCGAGACGAGGCAGCTCTTTTCCAGGGAGATCACGACCGTGCCGGCACATAGCCGGCGGGCCAGGGCGTTGATCGTGGCGTCGCCCATGCCTGTCACCGCCTGGGCGGTGACATCGATATTGAGGAAACGCCCGCAGGCGTGGGCGAACTCGTGCAGTCCGAGCAGGAGCACATCGGTGCTCGCGAACTCGCGAACGGAAAGGCGCGGCGGCAACGGGCCGGGATCGAGGATGCGCAGCAGGCGCTTGGCGCCCGCAAATTCCAGCGCAGCGGCGATGGTATCGATGTTGGCCTCCGCGGAGGCCAACAGCACCGAAGCCTCATCGAACAGGTCGCCCTGTGCGGCGACGAAGGCCGCGTCGAGGTGTTCGTTGGCGCCGGAGGAGAGGACGGCGAGCGACTGCCCGCGCGGTTCTTCGAACAGACCGGTGCGCCCGGTACGCGTGCCGGACACCACCTGCCAGCGCGCGTCCACCAGCGGCGGCAGCCCCGAAGGGTCGATGATGTCGTCGCCGATGGCGGCGATCAGGCCGGTGCCCGTGCCGGTGTGGGCGGCGGCGACGGCCTGGTGGAAGGCCTTGCCGCCGGGCCGCCGTTCAAACGACTCGGCGTGTACAGGCTCGCCGGCGCGAGGAAGGCGCGGCACGCGCCAGCGTTCTTCCTCGCTATACCCGCCAACGACCAGCAGGCGGATACCCGTCATGGATCAGAAGCGCTCCAGCACGCCGGCGATGGTCGCCGTCATGAAGGTGGCGATGGAGCCGCCGAGCACGGCGCGCAGGCCGAGGCGTGCGAGGTCGGCACGACGGTTCGGGGCGAGGCCGCCGATACCGCCAATCTGGATGGCGATGGACGAGAAGTTGGCGAAACCGCAGAGCGCATAGGTCGCGATCAGGCGGCTTTCCGGCATCAGGTCCGGCAGGTGCTTCGCGAGGTCGGCGTAGGCGACGAACTCGTTGATGACGACCTTCTCGCCGATGAAGCTACCGACCACGGTCGCATCGTGCCAGGGCACGCCGATCAGCCAGGCGATCGGGGCCAGCACCCAGCCGAAGATCGTTTCGAGGCTGAAGGTGACCGCATGGCCGGCATTGGCCGAGAGGTAAGCGTTGATGCTGTGCTCGCCGCCGATCGTGCCGATCCACTGCACCGGGCCGTTGATGAGCGCGATCAGCGCGATGAAGGCCAGCAGCATGGCGCCGACGTTGAGCGCCAGCTTCAGGCCATCGCCCGCGCCGGTGGCGGCGGCGTCGATCACGTTGGCCGTGGTCTTCTCGACTTCGATCTTGACGGTACCGCGGGTGAGCGGTTCCTGGGTTTCCGGGACGAGGATCTTGGCCAGCACCATGGTGGCCGGAGCCGCCATCACCGAAGCGGTGAGCAGGTGCTTCGCGTAGAACATGCGCGAAGCCGGATCGTCGCCGCCGAGCATGGCCACGTAGGCGGCCATGACCGAGCCGGCGATGTGCGCCATGCCGCCGATCATGACGGTCATGAGCTCGGCCTGGGTCATGCGCTCGAGGTACGGCTTGATCGTGAGTGGCGCCTCGGTCTGGCCGATGAACACGCTGGCGCAGACGCTGGTGGTCTCCGCGCCGGAGACGCGCATCACCTTGGTGATGACCCACGCCATGCCCTTTACGATCTGCTGCATCACGCCCAGGTGGTACAGCACGCCGGTGAGCGAGGCGAAGAAGATGATGGTGGGGAGGACCTTCACGGCGAAGATCACGCCGAACTTGTCGGTATCGAGCAGGCTGCCGAAGATGAAGCGCGAACCCACTTCCACGTAATCGAGCAGGCGCACGAAGCCGGTCGCTATCGCGTCGAACACGTCGCGGCCCAGCGGCACCTTCAGCACGATGGCGGCAAAAGCGATCTGCAGGGTGATGCCGGTGGCGACCAGCTTCCAGTCAACCGAGCGCTTGTTGTTGGAGAAGCAGAACGCGATGCCCACGAGCACCGCCAAACCGAACAGGCCAAACAGAATGTGGCCCAGCAGATCGAGCATCGTGACGTACCCCTTTAAAGCCCGGGGGTCGCCCCGTGACCGCTTAAAAAACGGGAGGTTACGGGACGGGGGGCGTGGGGGCAAGGCGCGCTGCGAAAAAGACGTGAAATCCGGGCCGGGAGGGGCTCGCGCGCGGGCGCCGTCCTGCCTAAGCTAGGGGCATGGCACATATCTTCCTGACCCTGGCCGTGGTCCAGCTGGTGGCCCTGGTCACCCCCGGCCCCGATTTCTTCTTCGTCAGCCAACTGGCGGCGAGCCGCTCCCGGCGCGAGGCCGCCGCGGGCGTGGTGGGTATCGCTCTGGGCGTGGCTGTTTGGGCCGCGCTGGCCCTGCTGGGCCTGCAGCTCCTGCTGCACCGCCTGGCCTGGCTGGAGCGGGGCATCGCCGTGGCCGGCGGCGCCTATCTCTGCTGGATGGGTTTCCAGATGCTCCGGGCCTCCTGGAAGGCAAAACCCGATGCGGCGGTCCCTGTCGTCGACGTGCGCGATTCCAGCCCGGGAAGGGCGTTGCTCCGTGGCCTGTTGACCAACCTGGCCAACCCCAAGGCCGCCATTTATTTCGCTTCGATCTTCTCGGCCTTCATTGGCGATGGCGTGGACGCCGGCGCGCGCTGGGGCCTGTGGGCCATGGTGACGGCCGAGACGGTGCTGTGGTTCGGCGTGGTCGCGGCGATCTTCGCCATGCCGGCCATGCGCCGCGGCTACGTCCGCGCAAGCCGCTGGATCGATGGCGGGGCGGGAGCGATCTTCACCCTGTTCGGCCTCCATCTGATCCTGGGTCGCCGCGCGGTCTAATCGCGGTCGAGGTTCCGGCTGACCTGGGCCAGGCTCTCGGCCAGGACCAGGAGATGCGGGGCACCGACGCCTTCGAGGGCGTTGCGGGCCACGTCGGCGATGAGCGCACGGACCCGCTCGGCCATGCGCTTGCCTGCCGGGGTCAGGCCGATATCCACCAGCCGGCGGTCGGCATTGTTGCGCGTGCGCTTCATCAGCCCGCGCTCGATCCCCGCATCCACCGCGTGGGTCACCGTGCTCGCATTCACGCCGCAGGTACCCGCCAGCTCCGTCGAGATCATGCTGCCGTGGACAGCGAGCAACAGGAGCATGTCGCCCTGCAGGGCGGTGATACCGAACTCCCGCTGGGCGCGACGGCCCACCGCATCGCGCAGGCGCGAACCGGCAAGCATCAGGTCGCGGCCGAGATGCAGCGTCGCGGCGGGGGTGGCGGATTCGCCGCTCATGGGGTGGTTCCTGCCGATGGTATGGCGGCCATCATACGCAGCCCGGGGGCAGAGGGAATTGACTGAAACCGGTTGTCTTTGCAAATAACCGGCGGTGTTTGAACTTTTTACTCCGCCGCGCGCCGCCAGGCGCCGGGCGGCATCCCTACCAGCCGGGTGAATACCCGGGTGAAATGGCTCTGCTCGGCGAAGCCACAGGCCAGCGCGATATCGGCGAGCGAAAGCTCCGTGGTCTGCAGCAGTTCACGGGCCCGGCCGATCCGCCGCTCGAGCAGCCAGCGGTGCGGCGGCTTGCCGAGGCTGCGGCGGAAGGCGCGCGAGAAGTGGTTCACCGACAGGCCGCATGCATCGGCGACATCCGAGACGGGAAAGCTCTGGTCCAGCCGCTGCTCCATGAAGGCGAGCGCGCGACGTTCCTGCCAGTTCGCCAGGCCACCGCGGATGGCACCGGCATCCTCGCGCTGGGGGGCGGGCAGGATGGCGCGCAAGGCCAGCGCCACATGCGCCATGAGGGGAGCGTTGGGCTGTTCGGCACGCAGCGTATCGAACAGCACCTGCGCCAGGCTGCGCACGGCGGGTGGGTGCACGATATCGCTGCTGTCCGGCGCGCGACGAAACAGAATGGCGCCCGCCCCGGGATCTGCCGCGCCCACCGTGCGGTAGACGAGCAACAGGTCGTCATCGGCACCGTCGTCGGGGCCGATCACGATTTCGGTTAATGCCAGGCGATCCCGCCATGCCTGTACCTGGGTGACCTCGGACGGCCTGTCGAGCGCGGCCGAACGCTGCGCGAGGTCGATCACAAGCGTGGGCGTGCGCGGGATTCTGACGGAGCAGGCAGTCTCGGCGCGGTACATGGCCGACCCTCTCGGTATCGGATGAAGATTGAAGCATTGCGCACGCAAGGATCTGCGCCTACCCCCTAAAGGGGTATACGTCATGTGAAATGTGCAATCGATTGCATTTTGTCGCGGGACAATTTCCTAGGTAACCGAATTAACCAGATTCGGTATCACACAGGGATGCCGCTTATAGCACCCAGCGCCAAAGTGCCAGGATCACGATGACCACGAGCGCGCCCACCACCAGATGCCGCGCATAGGGACCGCCGGAGACCCCGCCGTCGTAACTCGCATCGTCGAACTCGTGCGAGGCATCGTGGGGGTGGCGAATAAAGGGGAGGCGCAGGCGGCGTTTACGAGGCATGGCGGCGGTTAGTGATCAGAGGACGTGACGCGCGACGTGTTCTTCAGTTCTTCGAGGATGTCCGGGCCGCGCACGTCGATGTGGTCGAGGTTATCGATGTAGAAGCGGACAAAAGGCTTCTCCGCATCCTTTGGCATCCAGGGTCGGGCCCAGGCGAACACCACGCAGTATCCCTCGTGCTCCGCGATGAGCTTGTCGAGGCGGGCGCGCAGCAGTTTGCGCACGGGGTAGGCGTCAATATCCTTCGCGGAGAGCGTGATCGTCGGCTTCAGCAGCTCATCGCCGTGGCGGAACGGGCGCGTAAAACGCAGGTAGTAGCCGCCTTCCTTCGTCGCCCGCAACGAGGCCGTACCCCACCAGACCGCACGCGTTTGCAAATGGTCGGCGACCTTCTGCCGGTAGACGTTGCGGAACAGCGCCTCGTAGGTGGTGGTATCGCCGCCGATGGTGACCGGTGCGTCGGCGAGATCCTTGTCGCGGCGGTGCTCGAGGAACTTCTGCACGAGCGACGACAGGCGATAGAAGTGGCTGGGCCGCGGCGCGGCAGGTGACGTACCGCCTCTCGGTGCCGGTGCACTCTGAGCCGAGGGCGGCGTCCCGCCCCCCAACGTCGGCGCACTACGCTCCACGGGTGGCGCGGGTGGCGCGGGTGGCGCGCCGGGCACGCGGGTACCAGGCTCGCGCCGGAAATGGTTGGCGGGACGTTCCGCTTCGAAGATATCCGCACCCTTCGCGGGCCGGGCCTCGCCGCGGCCATGGACGACTTCGCAGGTATCGGCGTGGTCCTCCAGCCGGTGCGAGCGGTAATACGGGCGGATAAGCAGGGTCTGCTCGGGCTTCTTCAGGCATGCGCAGGTGAGCGGCGCATGGCAGCCGGTGCCCACGCAGGTGAAGCGTGGCTCCTCGCCAAGGAGTTCGGCCCAATACAGCTCGTAGGCGCGTTCTGCGCTCAGGCGTTCATCGCTGTCGGGCAGCAGGGCTTCGTCGATCGACATGCCCGCAGGATATCGCAGCAGGTATTTCCGTAGGAGCCCACCCTGTGGGCGACATCTTTCGCCTCGTGGCAGCAAGCTCTCTGACGCCTTCGCGAACGGCGCCGCCCACAGGGTGGGCTCCTACCTAGAATGCGCCGAAGCCATGGGAGGGTTCGAGCCCCAGGTCCATGCGCACACCGCGCAGGAAGGCCAGTACCTCGACATAGCGCCCCATCGTCACCAGCGTTTCAGCGGTGTGACGATCGAGCGCCACGATCGGCTCGTCGCGATACCACGCGATGCGCGCGGCCTCATCCGGTTCGATGCGCGATGCCTCGCGCAGCACCTGCCATGCATGCGCCTTGGTGGCTGGCGCCAGCGTCGCCGGAGGGAAAGCGATAATCGGGGCGAATGACATACGGATAACCTCGGTCCACGGATGACCTCGAGGGCAAACTGCCTGCTTTCCCTGTCCCGACCCTTTCAGGCGCGCTGATCAAGCCATGCTCAGGCTTCTTGCCACTGCGAACGGCGCCAGTGGCTGGGGCTCTGGCCCACAAGCCGGCGGAACAGGTTGCACAGGTGCGCCTGGTCCGAGAGCCCGCAGGCCAGCGCGATCTGGCTGAGCGGCTCACGTGTCTGCAGCATCAACTGCTGGGCACGCTCGACGCGCTTACGCATGATGAACGCATGCGGCGGCTCGCCGAAGGTGTCCTTGAAGGCGCGGCAGAAGTAACTGCTGGAAAGGCCGGCCAGTGTCGACAGGTGGTCGATCGTGATCGGGAAGCCGAGGTTCTCGTCGACGTGTGCGGCGACACGGCGTGCCTGCCACGGTGCCAGCCCGGCACCTACGCGCCGGCGAGCGACCACACTGGGCACCGGCAAGGCGGGTGTTTCGGCCTGCTCAAGCAAGGCAGCCACTCGAGCCACGCAGGCGCGCGTGGTAGCGAGGTCGGTTTCCACGGCCGTGAGGGCCTGCTCGAGCAGACGGGCTACCGTCGGCTCGTCCGCGGGGGAGGTCACGGTAAACGTGTTGAGGGCATGCACCGCCTCGGCGGTCGGGACGGGCGTGGCGTAGGCATTCGATTCGTAGCGCATGGTCTGGCTCCGCAGGGGGGCAGGGACATGGGCAGCGCGCCCACCATCGCAGCCTATGCGCGATGCGGGGGTGGACTGAATTCTACGTAGGGCTCTGGGAGCCCATACCTAAGGATGATTTGGAGGTTTGACACCTTTCTTGTAACGGTCATGCCGTAACGGTCAAAAACCATCACCGGCGTGCAAGACTGCCATGACGTGTTTAGACACGATTCTGGCCGAATCTGCACCAGTCTGCTGACGCGCGAGCCATCGATGCCACCGACGACACCTTTCAGCCACGCGAGTGCCGCACCCCTTATCGGGTCGCGCCGCGCGTCCGGCTGGTTAGCGCTCGCGGGTGCGTTACTGTCCGTGGCGGTATTCGTCGTGGATACCTTCACCCCACTCCAGGGTGCGGTGGCCGTTGTCTACCTGGTCGTGGTCCTGCTGGTTGCCGCTTCCGGGAGCCGCACCGGGATCATGGGGGCCGTCGCAGGCTGCAGCCTGCTCACCGTCGCCTCGTACGTGCGCGGGCACGGCTGGCCCGAGCCGGATGCGGCGCTCCTGCGTTGCGTGGTCAGCCTGGCCGCTATCGTCGTTACCGGCGTGCTCTCGCTGCGCGCGCGTGAGCGCATGGCCACGATCATCCGCCAGGCGAGCCTGATCAACCTCACCCACGATTCGATCTACGTTCGCGATACCGACGATGTGATCGTGGAGTGGAACGGTGGCGCGGAGGCCTTGTATGGCTGGACGGCGCGTGAGGCGCTCGGTCGCCGGGCCAGCGAGTTGCTCGCCACCGCGTTCACCGGCCATCGCGCCGACATGGATGCCCAGCTGTTTTCCGAGGGCCGCTGGGAAGGCGAACTCATCCAGCAACACCGGGATGGGCGCATCGTGCTGGTCGAAGCACGCTGTGCGCTCCTGCGTGATGCCTCGGGTCGCGCGCAGCAGATCCTTGAAGCCGGCACCGATATCACCGCCCGCCGTGCGGCCGACGCCGCGCTGGCTGAAAGCGAGCGCCGTTACCGGGCGATCTTCGAAAGCGCCCGGTTTTCGTTCTGGGAGGAGGATTACACCCTGGTGATGGAGCGCATCGTGGCGCTTCGCCAGCAGGGCGTCGTGGACCTCGCGGCCTACCTGAAGAAGCATCCATCGTTCGTGCGCGATGCCTGTTCGCTGACCCTGGTGACCGACGTGAACGCGGCGACCGTGCGCATGCTGGGCGCGCAACGTCGCGAAGACCTGCTGGGCCCCCTGGACCGCTTCCTGCCAGGCAGTGACCGTACCTTCGCCAACGTGCTGCTCACCGTGTTCGAAGGAACGGGTGCGGCGGAAGGGGAAACGAGTCTCGTCAACCTGAAGGGCGAACGCCTCAACGTGTTGTTCGCCCTGAGCATGCCGCTCGGCGCCTCGCGCTACGACCGCGTGCTCGTCAGCGTCGTGGATATCACCGACCGCAAGCGCGCCGAACACGCGCTGATGGCGATGCAGGCCGAGTTGGCGCAGGCCGCACGTGTCACGGCGCTGGGCGAGATGAGCGCCACGATCGCGCACGAGGTGAACCAGCCGCTCGCCGCCATCGTGACCCACGGCGAGGCGGCCCTGCGCTGGCTGCGCCGTGGCGAACCGGACCTGGGCGAGGCCTGCGACGGCATCGAGCGGCTAGTGCGCGATGCGCGCCGAGCCAGCGATGTGGTGAACCGGGTGCGCAGCC
Organism: Luteibacter aegosomaticola; assembly: GCF_023078475.1. Lineage (NCBI taxonomy): Bacteria > Pseudomonadati > Pseudomonadota > Gammaproteobacteria > Lysobacterales > Rhodanobacteraceae > Luteibacter > Luteibacter aegosomaticola. The sequence goes on from NZ_CP095741.1 coordinate 960,395, forward strand.
TGGCCAGCAAGGAACCCCGCCAGCACGTTCGCTTCGATCTGCGTGCCCTGGCGGACGAGTGCGCGCTGCTGCTCGATGGCGAGATGGCGCGCCATCGCGTCGGCCTTACCATCGATATCGATCGCGATGCGCCGTTTCCACGGGGTGATCGCGTCCAGCTGCAGCAGGTGGTCATGAACCTGATGGGCAATGCGATCCGCGCGATGGGCAGCGTACCGGGCCGCCGCGAACTGACGTTGCGGGCACGCGAAGCCTCCCAGGAGACCTTGCTGATTGAAGTGGAAGACACCGGAACGGGTATCCCCGACGATATCGCTGCCAGCCTTTTCGATGCGTTCGTGACCAGCCGCGGTGGTGGCATGGGCATGGGGCTTGCCATCTGCCGTTCGACCGTGGAATCTCATGGCGGGCGCCTCTGGGCGACCAATCGCCCTGAGGGGGGAGCGACCTTCCATTTCACGCTGCCCGTGACGGTGGCCGAGGAGGCCCGCGCATGAATCGACCGTTGCACGCCGTCGTCCAGGCGCCGATCGTCTGTGTCGTCGACGATGACCAGGCCGTGCGCGAGGCGTTGGGTTCGCTCTTTCGGTCCGTGGGCCTGACGGTCGCTACGTTCGGGAGCACGGCGGATTTCCTTGCCCGTGATAACGCCGATGCGCCCGGTTGCCTGGTGCTCGATGTGCGGCTTCCCGGGGTAAGCGGGCTGGATTTCCAGGCCCAGCTTTCCGGCATGGAGAACCGGCTGCCTATCGTGTTCATGACCGGGCACGGCGATATCCCGATGTCCGTTCGCGCCATGAAGGCCGGGGCGCTTGATTTCCTTGCCAAACCCTTTCGCGACCAGGACATGCTCGACGCGGTCTCCGCGGCGATCGAACGGGACGCCGCGGGACGCCGCGATGCCGATGCGCTCTCAACGGTACGCACCGCCTATGCCTCGTTGACGCCACGCGAACGCGAGGTGATGCGCCACGTGACCGCCGGGCTGATGAACAAGCAGGTGGGCGCGCTGCTTGGCCTGTCGGAAATCACCGTCAAGATCCACCGCGGGAACGTCATGCGCAAGATGGGTGTTCGCTCGCTGGCAGATCTTGTGCGCCAGGCCGAGGCGCTCGGCGACCCCGCCTGAACGGCGCCCGGGACCGCACACCTCCGTATGATTCCCATCCCGTGGGCGCGGGCGCACTGTAAGACCACACCGCTAAGGCGCGTGACGAGGATCACAGGTTTGGCCGCGAACAGGATTGTGGCGATCGTTGACGATGACGACGCGGTGCGCCAGGCCACCGTAAGCCTGGTCAGGTCGCTGGGACACGACGCACGGGGCTTCGCCTCCGCGGAAGATTTCCTCCGCCCCGGTGGCGACGAGGGCGTCGATTGCCTGGTGACGGATGTGCATATGCCGGGCATCGATGGCACCGACCTGCAGCGGAAGTTGCTCGAGCGTGGGCGCACGTATCCCATCGTGTTTGTCTCTGGCTTCCTGGACGATGCCGTGCGCAACAGCGTGATGGCGGCAGGAGCCTTCTGCTATCTCGGCAAACCGTTCGCCGGCGATGCGCTCGCCAGTTGCCTGGAGCGTGCACTGGCCGCCCGGTAGCATGCTTTTCATCGGGGTCTGATACGCTCCGGCCCCATGATCCTGACCCTCTTCCTGATCCTTCTCGTCGTGGCGCTGCTGTTCGGCTGGCGCCGTCGTCGTGCCGCCGCCGGCACCTTCACAGTCCTCGCCATCGCGTGGCTTTTCTTCGCGGGCTGTGGCCCCCTGACCAGCCTGTTACTCGGCAACCTGCAGTCCGGGTTCGCGCCGGATGTCACCGGCTGGGGCCAGCGCAACGTCATCATCCTGCTGGGTGCCGGCACGGTGCGCGGCGGCAATGGCAGCGTGGAGCCGAGTCTCTACGCCAACGGCCGGATCCTGACCTCGGTATCGCTGTACCGCGCATGCAAGGCCACCGGTGCGGATTGCAAGCTTGAGGTGAGCGGTGGGGATCCGATGCATAACGGCCATGCGGAAGCCGATACCTACGCGCTGACGCTTGATCGGCTTGGCGTGCCACGCCCCGACATGATCCTCGAATCGCGCAGCATGAACACGTTCCAGAACGCGCAGAACAGCCGGCCGCTGCTCGATGCGTACCATGCCGATAAGGTGGTGATCGTGTCGTCCGCGATCCACCTGAAGCGCGCGGTACTGTATTTCGCCCACTTCGGCATCCGCGGCGAGGCGGTGCGTGGCGATTATGTCCGCGCCCGCTACGACTGGCTGCCGGGCACCGAAAACCTCTTCTTCGCCGACTTCGCGCTGCACGAATACGTGGGCGTGTGGCGTTACCACCTATACAACGCGATGGGCTGGAACGTGCCCAAAGTTCCTGAAGAAAACGTGACTACGCAGACACATAGCTAACATTTGGCCCTTTATGCTGGCTCACCGTCCAGCCACGGACCGACCCAAGGAGATGCCCGTGAAGTCTCGTTATATCCTCGCCGCGCTGCTGGCCACCGCTTCGATCGCTCCGGGCGCTTTCGCCCAGGCGGCCGCTGCACAGCAGCCCGCGCCGGCCGCGAACCCGGCCTCGCAGATCCCTGCGGCCGATCGCGCCGCGATCCAGAACTACAACCTGAGTGACGATGTGTTCAACCGCCTGGTTGCGGTCTCGCAGGAAGCGAAGAAGCAGGGCATCAAGCCGAAGGATGCGCAGGCCGATTTCTCCAAGATCCATTCGCTGGATGATCTTGCGAAGACGGTGACCGATTCCGATCCGCGCATCGCGCCGCTGATCCAGAAGAATGGCTTCACCCCGCGTGATTTCATGCTGGCGAACCTTGCGTTGACCAACGCCGCCATCGCCTCCGAAGCGAAGAACAACCCGCAGATGGCGCAGTACGTCGACCAGTCGAAGGTGAACCAGAAGAACGTGGCCTTCTACGAGACGCACAAGGCCAAGATCAACCAGCTGATGAGCGAAGACGACGGCGCCGCTAAATAACATCGTAGGAGCCCACCCTGTGGGCGACGTCTTTCGTACAGCCGCCACAGGGTCTGTGGCTCTTCCGCGAAAGATGTCGCCCACAGGGTGGGCTCCTACAGTGGTTCGATAAAAAAGGCCCCGGTCGCGAGACCGGGGCCTTTTTTATCGCCTCAACACACGATCAGTTCGTACCGTGAAGCGCGTGCTTCAGGTCGCGCATCTGGTCATGGCCGGTCTTCACCGATACATACGACTCGTTGATGAGTGACCGGGTGCCGGCGGTGACGTCGTTATCCTTCAGGGCGTGCTCGTACTTCGCCTTGATGTGGTCTTCGCCGCGTTCGACTTCGTCGACGATCGCCACGTCATCCTTCGAACCCATCTTTGCGCGCAGTTCGACGAACATGCGGTGGGCCTTGGCGAGGACGGTGCCGTCATCTTCCGGGTTGCCACCGAGCGAGCGGACCTGTTGCTGCAGGCGCTGGGCGACGAGACGGCGTTCGGAAGCGCGCTGCTGGAACGATGCGGCGTAGCGCGTGTTGTGCGCATCCTTCGCGGCTTCACCATAGCCCTCGGCGCTATCGATCGTGGTTTCGATCAGGTTGTTGAGCACCTTGATGTCGTGTTCGGTCGTGGCAGTCATGGGCGTGGCTCCTGGGTGGGTGAGGGGCCAGCATCGCGTTCGTGGGCGGGTGCATTCCGTGAACATCGTGTCGGGTGCATCACCACACGAAGCGCGCGTTCATGCTCGCGGCAGGCATACTCAACCGTCACGTTTTCTTACAGGAGTAGTCCCATGGCTTCGAATCGTCGTGCCCTGGTCACCGGCGCCTCTGCCGGCATCGGCGAAGCCTTCGCGCGGGAGCTCGCGCGCCGTGGTTTCGACCTGGTCCTTACGGCCCGGCGCGCCGACCGTCTCGAAGCGCTCGCGACGGAACTGCGCGAGCGCCATGCGATCGAGGCGGTCGTGGCACCGCTCGACCTCGCCCGGCCGGACGCCGCCGAAGCGCTCGTCGGCGCATTGGACGAGCAAGGCCTGCACATCGATCTGCTGGTGAATAATGCCGGTTACGGCCTCACCGGCTACTTCGATGAGCAGCCCTGGCCTGCGCACGCCGCCTTTATCCAGGTGCTCATGACCGCGCCCACCGAGCTGGCCTGGCGCCTGCTCCCCGGTATGAAGGCTCGTGGGTACGGGCGGGTCATCAACGTGGCCTCGCTTGCCGGACACGTGCCGGGTTCGGCCGGGCACACGCTGTACGCAGCGTCCAAGGCCTACCTCATCAAGTTTTCGCAATCGCTGGCGCTGGAAACGAAGGGCACGGGTGTGAATGTCACGGCGCTTTGCCCGGGCTTCACCTATTCCGAATTCCACGATGTGAATGGCGCGCGGCCGCTGGTCTCGAAGATGCCGGGCTTCATGTGGATGGATGCCGCGACGGTGGCCCGCCAGGGCCTGGACGCGGTGGAGGCGGGCACGCCGGTCTATGTGAACGGCCGGGTGAACGGGTTCATCAAGTCGCTCTTCAAGCTCCTGCCCGATCGGGTGGGCCTGGCCCTGACCGAGCGCCAGGGCCGCCGGTTCCGGGTGCACGGCGGGGCGGGGCCGGCCGGCCAGGGCTGACCATGACCTCTGGCATACGCCGGGGGCGATGCCGGGGGCTAGCCTCGTCCGGTTCGCGGCGCCCTCCGCGCCGACGCGTTCCGCCAAGGGGTTTCCCATGTATAAGCACTACCCGGCCCTGGCCGGTGCCATCTTCCTCGGCCTGGCCGGGGCCGCTTCGGCCCAGTCGGTCAGCACCGAGGACTACCGCCGCGCTGATTCCATGCTGGCGAACAACACCATGCCGCTGGTGGACCACTCGGTCCAGCGGGTGAAGTGGATCGACGATACCCACTTCTGGTATCGCGACCATGACAAGGATGGCGATCAGTTCCTGGTGATGGATGCCAGCACCGGCCAGGCCACGCGCGCGTTCGATCGCGATAAGGTGGCCAAGGCGCTCACCGATGCGACGGGCAAGAAGGTCGACCCGGCCAAGCTGCCGGTGACCGACTTCACCACCACGGCGAACGGCGGTCTGGATATCACGTCGGGTGGCAAGCATTACCTCTGCGACAGCGCCGCTGCGAAGTGCGAAGCCGTTGCCGCGAAGAAGGACGCGAACGGCAAGGCGTACGGCGACGAGCCGGGCCTGGCCTCGCCGGATGGCAAGTCCGAGGCCTTCGTGCGCGATTGGAACCTGTGGGTGCGCGACGTCGCCACGGGTGCCGAAACGCAGCTGACTACCGACGGCATCAAGGATTACGGCTACGCCACCGATAACGCCGGCTGGAAGCACACCGACGACGCGATCGCGGTGTGGTCGCCGGACTCGAAGAAGATCGCCACGTTCCAGCAGGACCAGCGAAAGACCGGCGAAATGACCCTGGTCAGCACCAACGTGGGCCACCCGAAGGTGGACACGTGGAAGTACCCGCTGCCGGGCGATAAGGACGTGACCATGATCGAGCGCGTCGTGATCGACGTGCCGACTAAGAAAATGGTTCGCTTCAAGATGCAGCCGGACCAGCACCGTTCGACGGTGTGCGATGACGTGTCGTGCAGCCCCGGCGTGTGGGATGACGTCCGCTGGTCGGCCGATAACAAGAGCATCGCTTTCGTCTCCACCGCGCGTGACCACACGCAGGAATGGGTGCGCATCGCCAACCCGGAGACCGGTGACGTGCGCACCGTGTTCGACGAAAAGGCCAAGACCTATTTCGAAGGTGGTTTCGAGAAGGCTAACTGGCAGTACGTGCCCGAAACCGACGAGGTGATCTGGTTCTCCGAACGGAGCAACTGGGGCCACCTGTACATGTACAGCCTGAAGACCGGCAAGCTGGAGCACCAGATCACCAAGGGCGACTGGAACGTCACCCAGGTGCTGCATGTGGATCCGAAAGCCAAGGCCATCTGGTTCCGTGGCGTCGGCCGTGAGAAGGGCGTCGATCCGTACTACTCGTCGTTCTACAAGGTGAACTTCGATGGTTCGAACCTCACCCTGCTGACCCCGGAGAAGCTCGACCACAACGTGAGCATGTCGAAGGACGGCACCTACTTCTTCGATACCTACAGCACGATCGATACGCCGCCCGTGTCCGTGGTTCGCCGTAGCGACACCGGCGCCGTGGTGAAGGAAGTCGCCAAGGCCGATATCTCGCGCCTGAAGGCCGCGGGTTGGGTCGCTCCGACGTCGTTCACCGTGAAGGCGCGTGACGGCAAGACGGACCTCTACGGCCAGATGTTCAAGCCGTCGAAGTTCGATGCCTCGAAGAAGTACCCGCTGGTCGTCTACATCTACCCGGGTCCGCAGGTGGGTTCGGTGCGCACGCGCAGCTTCACGCCTTCGCATGGCGATAACCAGGCGTTGGCCGAACTCGGCTTTATCGTGGTGGCTGTCGACGGCATGGGCACGCCGCTGCGTTCGAAGGCGTTCCACGATGCGTATTTCCAGAACATCGGCGACAACACGCTGCCCGACCAGGTCGCCGCGGTGAAGCAGCTGGTGAAGCAGAATGCGTGGATCGATGGCGACCGCGTCGGTATCTGGGGCCATTCCGGTGGCGGTAATGCCACGGCCACGGCCATGTTCCGCTATGGCGATACCTTCAAGGTCGGTATCTCGGAATCGGGCAACCACGACAACCGCAACTACGAAGACGATTGGGCGGAGAAGTGGCAGGGCCTGCTGGTCAAGGACAAGGACGGCAAGTCCAACTACGACGACCAGGCGAACCAGAAGTGGGTGGATGGCCTGAAGGGCCACCTGATGATGGCGCACGGTACCTTCGACGATAACGTGCCGCCGTACGAAACCCTGCTGGTGGTGGATGCGCTGATCAAGGCCAACAAGGATTTCGACCTGGTCCTGATCCCCAACGCCCACCACGGCTACGGTGCCGCCACGCAGTACATGACGCGCCGCCGCTGGGATTACTTCGTGCGTTACCTCGCCGGCGGCACCCCGCCGAAAGAGTTCAAGCTGACCCCGCTGGACGCGACGCACTAACGCGCGCCGCTGTCGTAGGAGCCCACCCTGTGGGCGACATCTTTCGCCAGAACGCCTCAGGCCCTGTGGCTCTTTCGCGAACGGCGTCGCCCACAGGGTGGGCTCCTACGACGTTTTTGGGTTCAGGAAAGCGTGATGTGCACGCCGGGGACCGGCACGAAGTGCATCGCCACCGCGTTCATGCAGTAACGCAACCCCGTCGGATCCGGGCCGTCGTCGAACACGTGCCCCAGGTGCGCACCGCAACGGGCGCAACTCACCGCCGTACGGTCTTCGATCAGGCTCGTGTCGTCGGTCTGCACGATGTTCCGCTTGGACAGCGGCTGGTAGAAGCTCGGCCAGCCCGTGCCGGAATCAAACTTCGTCGCCGAATCGAACAGCGCGGTGTCGCAGCCGATGCAGCGGTATAGCCCGTTGTCGTGGCGGTTCCAGCCAGGGCCGGTATACGGCGGCTCGGTGCCTTCGTGGCGCGTCACGTAATACGAGCGCGAGTCCAGTTTCGCCTTCCATTGCTCGTCAGTGAGCACCACTTTCGGCTCCACGCAGGTGCCAAGCGGCTTCTTGTCCGGCGCGTAGCAGTCGAGGGTGACATTCCCTGGCTGGATGGGCTTGGGCGCATCGGCCGCCATGACCGGCTGGGTGGCCTTGAAGATGAACGGCAGGGAGATCGACGCGGCCGCCGTGGCGGCGAACACGGCCAGGAACCGCCGGCGATCAGGATCATTGCTACGCATGGAACCTCCGGAAGCAGGAAAGGGCGCCCAAGGCACCCTTCCCAAAAGACCGGGCCAGGCGCCCGTGCCTTACACCCGTTCTGCTTGCGCGCGATCCCCTCAGTCATCCACCCAATGGCAACGCCGTTCGGTGTGATACGTCGCATTCTTGTCCTGGTGGCTCTTCTGCACCTGGTTGCCCACGACACCACCCGCGACGGCGCCGCCCACGGTGGCCAGGGTCTTGCCCTTGCCGCCACCCACCTGGTGGCCCAGCAGGCCGCCGGCCACGGCGCCCACGCCGGTGCCGATCAGGCGGTTGTCATCCTTCGAATTGATCTGCTTGACCTGGACGTCCTCGCACACCTCGTGGCGGGCGAAGGCCGGCGCGGCAACCCCCAGGGTCACGGCCAGGGTGGCCAGCGCAATGAGAGGCTTCTTCATGATCGCTCCTCCTTCTCAGACGGCGTATCGACGGCTTTCAGGGATACCGCCGGTGTCGTGATGGAGGGGTCAACAGGGGGCGTCAGTGGCGTGCGGGTCGACATGGCGTATGGGCGCGGTTTAATCGGCGTGCCACGAGCCTCGGCGACCGCCTCGGTCAGTTCAGCGCCGAGCAGCAGGATCAGTGCGGAGTAGTACACCCAGACCAGTAGCACCACGACGCCACCGGCCGGGCCATATGGGCCGCCGACGTTGCTGCGTTCCAGGTAGATGCCAATGGCGTATTTGCCGATGACGAAGAGCAGGGCCGTGAGCGAGGCCCCTATGAACGCATCGCGCCACTCGATGATGGCGTCCGGCAACACCTTATAGATGGCGCCGAAGATCAGGATGAACACGCCGAACGAGATCACCATCTCCAGGATGTGCCAGCCCATCGTGCCACCGCGGACGAACACGGCGATCAGGGCGCTGGCCGAGAACGAGATGACCAGCAGGAAGGCCAGTGACAGCAGCAGGCCCAGCGCATGCAGGCGTGCCCTTAGCCAGCCCAGGATCGCGCGGCTGGTGTTGCCCGGCCGCGGTTGCAGGCTCCACACCCGGTTGAGGGCGCCCTGCAGCTGGGCGAACACGGCCGAAGCACCCACCAGGGTGATCCCAAGGCCGATCAGCCCGGCCACGCTGCCCACGCTGGGCCGTTGCTTGGCGTTCTCGATCACCAGCTTCACGGCGTCGGAGGCGCGGGAGCCGACCAGTCCGTTCAGGCCGTCCACGAGCTGGGCCTGCCATTCGGGGCGCAGCGAGGCCACTACCCAAAGCAGGAGTACCAGCAAGGGCGCGAAGGACAGGGCGGAATAGAAGGCGAGGGCGGCCGCGCGGGTCATCAGCTCGTCGTCGCTGAAGCCTTTGGCCGTGGTCCGCACCACTTGCCAGCCGAGGTTGATCCTGCGGTCCACCGGGGCTCCTTTCGTTCAATCAGGGACAGGGTGGGCGGTGCCGTGCGAAAAAAACGTGGACTGGCGCCCTCAGGCTGCGAGATCCATCCGCTCGATGGCGGCCGGGATGCCCTCGGCACCGCGGACCTCGATGACCCGGTCGGTCATGTTGAAGCCCGTGACGACCTCGTGGGCCCAGGTGCTGTGGTACGGCATGTAGACCCCCCAGCCACCCAGCTCGATCACGGGTGCGATGTCGGATTTCAGCGAATTACCGACCATGGCAAAGCGGCCCGGCGGGATCTCGAACTCGCGGAACAGGCGCTCGTAGGCGGCAGGGTCCTTCTCGGAGACGATTTCGATGCGGTGGAAGACGTCGGCCAGCCCGCAGCGCGCCACCTTGTATTCCTGGTGGAAAAGGTCGCCCTTGGTGATCAGCACCACGCGGTGGCTCTCCGCCACGCGTTCCACGGCCTCGCGGATGCCCGGGAGCAGTTCGACGGGGTGGGACAGCACGTCCTTGCCCAATCGTACGATCTTGTGGATATCGCGGGCCTCGATCCGGCCGTCGGTGAGTTCGATGGCGGATTCGATCATGGAGAGAGCCATGCCCTTGGCGCCGTAGCCGAACAGGGCGATGTTGCCGCGTTCCGTGGCCAGCAGGCTATCGCGCAGGCCGCCGCTTTCCAGGTCGATGTACTTGCCCAGGATAGCCTCGAAGGCGTCCTGCGCCCGGTCGTAGAACTCCTGGCTGTGCCAGAGGGTATCGTCGCCGTCGAAGCCGATAAGGTCGATCATGGAGGAATCTCGTGTCTCGTACCGCGCTAGGATAACGCCATGTACGAATTCACTGATATCGCTTGCCCCTATTGCGGGGAAACCATCGAGGTGGCCGTGGACACCTCGGCCGGTAGCCAGACTTACACGGAAGACTGCCAGGTGTGCTGCCGCCCCATCGTGATGCGACTGGTGGTGGACGAGGGGGATGACACCTTCGACCTCACCGCCTTCGCCGAAAACGACGGCTGACCGATCGAACTGTAGGAGCGTGCTTGCACGCGATGGGTGCTTGCGCGAGATCCGATCGCGCGCAAGCGCGCTCCTACAAGAGCTTGCTTAGAACGCGAAGCTGGTCTTCAGGCCCAGGACAAACGCGTCATCACGCTGCTTGCTGCCACCCGGATCCTTGATGTACTGCAGGTTCGGGCGGATCGCGATCGAGGGGATCGGCGACCAGCTGTAGAACACTTCAGCTACCTTTTCCGAACCCGAGTTCACGAACACGGGGTCGGCAGGGTTGAGCTCGTTCTGCAGGCGCTGCGCGCGGGCGGTGAGGCCGTTGGCGTGCGTGGAAGCGAATGCAGCGCCGACCATGTCGTTCGGGCGATTGAAGATCCCCTTGTACTCCATGCCGACCGAGACCTGGTTCTGCGTCGCCGAGGTGGAATGATCCGCCGCGGTGGCATTCAGGAACACCGTCATGCCTTCGCCGCCGGCCACACCGGTGACCTGCTGCTGGAACGTGATCCACGCACCCTGGCGGGAATCGTGCTGCAGCGGCGTGCCGCCGAACTCGACCAGCGGCTGGTGATCGGTGTTGAGGTACAGGTCATCGCCGTGCGAGGTGTTGTACCAGACGCCGACGCGGTACGAACCCGGCAGGCCGCCAAGGCTGGGCTTCCAGCCGAATTCCAGCGGGATAAGCGCACCGGTGGTGCCGCCCGGGAAGCCCGGCTTCCAGCCGTTGCGTTCGGCGTAGCCGTCGTCGGCGTACTTCGGGTTCACCTGGTAACCGGCCAACTGCACGAAGGTGTCGTCGGACGTGTTGTACTTCAGCACCGTCGCCCACTGGCTGGTCGGCCAGTTGATCCAGTAGTCGCCAACCACGTTACCCGGCTGCGCACCGCAGAACGACAGGTTCATGAAGTCGCACGAGAAGTTGTTGATGTCCTCGCCGACCGGCAGGCGGCCGAGTTTCCAGGTGAGGCGGCCGTCGAAGAACTTCTGTTCGAGCGAGAGGACCGTGAGGTGCCAGGTCTGGCCGCGACCGTACACTTCCTGGATGAGCTGGTTGTTGCCGATGTTCGCGTCAGCACCGAGATTGCGGCCGTTGCGATCGGTGATCATGATGTTGAACTTCGCGCCGTTCCAACCCCAGAGCTTGTCGAGATCAAATGTTGCGCCGAACTTCCACTGATCGGTGTAACGGGTGAGATTGCGATCGCCACCCGAGTAGTTGTGTGCGGCTTCGAAGCCGTAGCCGAAGTCAAACGTGATGCCCTTCTCTGCGAGCCGGGTACGCTCCCCGTTCCAGTCGCCGAAGAGATATTTGCTGCTGGATGCGTCGTCGGCGTGGGCAGTGCCGGCGAACGCGATGCCCGCCAGCATGACTGCGGCGAGTGGACGCTTGATCAGATTCGTAAGCATGAACCCTTCTCCCTGAAAAAAAATTACGCTTTTTCGTACTTGGTTTTTGTTTATCTCAGTTGCGATGCACAACATTTTCCGTGCACACAACCGACGCAATATATACGTTTTGTCATACTAATGCGTGGGCATCGCGAATTCGGCGCCAGCGCTTTCATCGTGGTTCAGCCAACGCTGTGTAACGGCTTTCTGTCGGGTGTAGAAACGTACGGATTCAGGTCCGTGCGCGTGGTGATCACCCATGAGGCTCTTCTTCCAGCCACCAAAGCTGTGGAACGCCATCGGTACAGGAATGGGCACATTGATACCGATCATGCCTACCTGAACCCGATGCGCAAATTCGCGCGCGACCTGTCCATCCCGCGTGAAGATCGCGGTTCCGTTGCCATATTCGTGCTCATCCACAAGCTTCAGGGCGCTTGCAAAATCTGCGACGCGGACCACACAAAGCACGGGTCCGAAGATCTCTTCCTTGTAGATCGTCATGGCGGGTGTAACACGATCGAACAAGGTTCCGCCTACGAAAAATCCCTGTTCGCAACCTGCAACCTGATAGCCGCGGCCATCTACAACCAGCTCCGCGCCCGCAGCTTCACCTGCATCGATATAACCGGTGATGCGATCGCGATGCGCGCCCGTTACCACGGGGCCCATCTCCACGGTCTCATCGAGGCCCTGGCCGATACGCAGCGCTTTCACGCGCGGCTTCAGGCGCGCAACCAGCGCATCCGCGGTCGCTTCGCCGACGGCCACGGCCACCGAAATGGCCATGCAACGCTCGCCAGCGGCGCCATAACCTGCGCCCATGAGGGCATCGGCGGTTTTGTCGAGATCGGCATCGGGCATGACGATCATATGATTCTTCGCCCCACCCAAGGCTTGGACGCGCTTGCCCTTGGCGGTGCCGCGGGCATAGATGTACTCCGCGATGGGCGTGGAACCAACAAAACTGACGGCGCGGACCAGCGGATGGTCGAGCAAGGCATCCACCGCCGTCTTGTCACCGTTCACCACGTTGAACACACCGTTCGGCAAACCAGCCTCTTTGAGAAGTACGGCCAGCTCGATCGCTAGCGACGGATCGCGCTCGGAAGGCTTGAGCACGAAGGTGTTGCCGCAGGCGATCGCCATGGGGAACATCCACATGGGCACCATCGCCGGAAAATTGAACGGCGTGATGCCCGCGCATACGCCGATGGCCTGGCGCATCGTCCAGGCATCGATGCCGTTGGCGATCTGCTCGGTGTACTCGCCCTTGAGCAGCTCGGGGATACCGCACGCGTACTCGACCACTTCGAGGCCGCGTACGATTTCGCCCTTCGCATCGGAGAGCACCTTGCCGTGCTCGGCGACAATGACGCGTGCCAGCTTGTCCATATCGCGTTCGATCAGTTCCTTGAAGCGGAACATGACGCGGGCGCGCTTGAGCGGCGGCGTCTCCGACCACGCACGAAATGCGGCATGGGCGGCCTGAACGGCCGTATCGACGTCTGCGACGGAGGCGAGATCCACTTCGGCGGCGACACGGCCGGTCGCGGGGTTGTACACCGGTGCGGTGCCGCTCGGCGAACCCGCGTAGGTGGCGCCGGCGATGAAGTGGCCAATGCGGTAAACGGTGCTGTTTTCGGGCTGGGCGGACATGGTTCGTCTTTCTCCGGACGCGCGCTTAGCGCGCGATCATCCATTCGTGGGCGGGATCGTTACGGAAGTGCCATTCGCGGCGCGGGCCGGCCATGACATTGAGGTAGTAGCCGCGATAGCCATGCGGCATCACCACCGGGTGGTAACCGCGCGGCACCATCACGACATCGTGATTGCCCACGGCCATCGATTCATCGATGTCGCGCTCGTCGGTATACACGCGCTGGAAGGCGAAGCCCTGCGGTGGATCGACGCGGTGGTAGTAGGTTTCTTCAAGCACGCTCTCTTCCGGCAGGTTGTCGGTGTCGTGCTTGTGCGGCGGGTAGCTGGAAGAATGCCCGGCAGGCGTGAGTACTTCGACGACCAGCAGCGATTCGGCTTCTTCCGTCTCCGGGAGAATGTCGCAGACGTAGCGCGTGTTCGCGCCGGTGCCACGCACCGAGCGCTTCATGCTCTGTGGTTCGATCAGGCGTACGGCGAAGCGGCCCGACGCTGGCGCGGACGCCAGGGCGAGCTCGGCGTCGTCATGCGCGGTGACGGTATAGACCGAGCCGGGTGGCGCGTACACCGCGTGCGGCGAGCGGTCATCGAAGACGCTGGTGCGGCCGCCGAGGCCGTTCCATGCGTGTTCGCCAACGCGGATATCCACGGTGCCGGTAAGCACGACGAGGCAGCCTTCGCGATCGGCCGGCAGCGTGAGCGTGGCCGTTTCGCCAGCCTTGACCCGGCGTGCTTCGAAGCCGACGTGCTTCCAGTGCGCGGATTCCGGCGTGACGGTGACGATAGCCGGGCCCTGCGCCGCGGCCTTCACGAGCAGGCTCATGCGACCTCCTTCACCGGCTGGCGATCGAGCAGCGACCGCAGCGTCTGGTAGCCCTTTTCGGCGAACGCGTAGCTGGGTGCCACGGCCGGATCCTGCTCGGCCTCGACGACCAGCCAGCCCTGGTAACCATGCGCCTTGAGCCGGTCGATGATGCCGGCGAAGTCGATCACGCCATCGCCCGGTACGGTGAACGCGCCGTTGAGTACCGATTCAAGGAACGTCCAGTGCCGGTTGCGCGCGAGGCGAACGACGCCTGGCCGCACATCCTTGCAATGCACGTGGCAGATGCGGCCGATGTGCTTCTCAAGCACGGCCACGGGATCGCCGCCGCCGAAATACGTGTGGCCGCTATCGAAGAGCAGGCCGACTTCATCGCCGGTATGCGCCATCAACTGATCGACATCATCGGGCGATTCGACGTACGCGCCCATATGGTGATGGTAGGCCAGGCGCACGCCATGCGAGAGCGTGAACTTCGCGAACTCGGTGAGGTTCTCGCCGTAACGCTTCCACTCGTCCGGCGTGCGGAAGCGCGGGCGCTTGTGCAGCGGCTGCGGTTCGCCCTGGATGGCATTGGCCACTTCGCCGTACACCATCACCTTGCAACCATTCTCCGCGAGCAGGCGCAGATGCTTGCCGACGGCAACGATTTCTTCCTTCGCAGGCCGGGCCGCGGCACGGCCGGAATACCAGCCGCTGACCACGTCGAGCCCGTAGCCAGCCATGAGCTCACGCAGGGCGGCCGGTTCCTTCGGGAACTTGTTGCCCAGCTCGAAGCCTTCGTAGCCGATGGCCTTGCCTTCGCTGAGCGCCGTGGACAACGGGGTCTCGCCGCCCAGGGAGGGCAGGTCGTCGTTGCTCCACGAGATCGGGTTGATGCCGATGCGGATGGGATCGTTCTTCATGCTAGCGTGTTCCCGGCCTTGCGGCCCACGATGGCGGTTTCATAGCCGGCGCGAGCATCGCGTACGGCATCCCGCGTGGAGACTTCCGGCACCGCCACATCCCACCATACGCCGCCTTGCTCGGTGGTGCGTGTGTGGTCGGTATCGATGCTGATGAGATAGGTGCGGTCGGCGGCACGGGCGCGTTCCAGGGCGGCTTCCAGCCCATGGATGTCGGCGACGTGTTCGGCGATGGCACCGAGTGCGCGGGCGTGCGCGGCAAAGTCGATCGGTGGCGCGCCGTGCGGGCCCTGCAGGCAGTTGTCGAACATGTTGTTGAACGGCGCACTGCCCGTGGCCTGCTGCAGGCGGTTGATGCAGCCATAGCCGCGGTTGTCGAGCAGCACGATGATCAGCTTCGCATCGAGCATCACCGAAGTGGCGATCTCCGAGTTCATCATCAGGTAGCTGCCATCGCCCACCATCACGATGACCTCGCGGTCGGGCTCGGCCATCTTTACGCCGAGACCGCCGGCGATCTCATAGCCCATGCACGAATAGCCGTATTCCATGTGGTAGCCGCCCGGCGTCTCCGTGCGCCACAGCTTTTCCAGTTCCGCCGGGAGCGTGCCTGCCGCGCAGACCACGATGTCGCTCATGGCGGAGGTGGCGGACGAGCGTTGCACGGCACCGATGATTTCGCCGTCGTAGGGCAAGCGGCCCGGGGGTGGTGCACGCTGCGACGTGATCTGCGAGACGATGTCCACCCAGCCAAGCGCCGCTTCGCTGGCACGTTGGGTCCAGCTTTCCGGCGCGGCCCATTCTTCGAGCGCGAAGCTCAGGTCGTCGAGCACCTGGGCCGCGTCGCCGATCACTTCGAGGCCATCGCCTTTGAGCGCGTCGAAGCTGTTGACGTTCACCGACAGGATCGGCACGTGCCGGAACAGCGCGTTCGAGCCGGTCGTAAAATCCTGCAGCCGTGTGCCGACGGCAATGATCAGGTCGGCCTCGCGGAGGAGGGCGTTGGCCGCGGTCGAACCGCAAACGCCCGCGGGGCCCAGTTGGAGCGGATGGTTCCAGGGCATGGCGCCCTTGCCGGCCTGGGTCTCGCAGACGGGAACGCCGTGCTTGTCGGCGAATGCCAGCAACTCGGGGGTGGCCTTCGCATACAACGCGCCGCCGCCAGCGATGATCACCGGGCGCTCCGAGGCCTCGATGGCGTCGAGGGCCGCCATCAGTTCGTCGTCGGTGGGTTGCGGCGCACGGAAGACGATTTCACGTGGCTCGAAGAACGCCAGCGGCCAGTCATACGCTTCGGCCTGGACATCCTGCGGCAGGGCGAGCGTTACCGGACCGCACAGCGCGGGATCGGTAAGTGCGCGCACTGCACGCGGCAGCGCGGTAAGCAACTGCTCCGGCCGTACGATACGGTCGAAGTAGCGCGATACAGGCCGGAAGCAGTCGTTCACCGATACCGTGCCGTCGCTGAAATCCTCGAGTTGCTGGAGCACGGGGTCCGGTGCGCGCGAAACGAAGATATCGCCGGGCAGGAGCAGCACGGGCAGGCGGTTCACATGCGCGAGCGCCGCGGCGGTCACCAGGTTGGTGGCGCCGGGGCCGATCGAGGTGGTCACCGCCATCATCCGGCGGCGCATGCTCGCCTTGGCGTACGCGATGGCGGCATGCGCCATCGCCTGCTCGTTGTGTGCACGGAACGTCGGGAAGGTCTCGCGCACTTCGTACAGCGCTTCGCCGAGGCCGGCCACGTTGCCGTGACCGAAGATCGCGAAGATGCCGCCGAAGAGCGGCTCGGCTTCATCCGAATCCGCGTCGCGGGCGTACAGCGCCTGCAGGTAGCGCACCAGGGCCTGGGCGGTGGTTAGGCGGATCGTCTCGCTCATGCGGCGGCGCCTTCCTTTACCGGGTTGCCCTGTGTGTGGCGCGCACCTTTTTGCCATGCGCGGATCATGGCCTCGAACGCGCTGCGTGCCTGGTCGATGAGGGTCGCATCGTCGATGCTCCCGGCCAGCCATGCCTTTGCCGGTTCGCTGAACAGCGTGCGGCCGACAGCGAAGCCACGGCACGTGCTGCTGTTGGCCGCTTCCGCAAAGCCGGCGGCGAGGGAGTCCGCCGGTGCGTTGAGGCCAAGCAGCAGCACGCCGCGGCAAAACGGATCGCGCTCGGCGATGAGCGCATCGATGGCGGCCCATGCCTCGTTGCGCGGCGGGCACAGCTTCCACCAGTCGGGCTTGATCCCGAGGTTGTAGATGCGTTTCATGGATCGCAGCACGAGGTCATCGCGCTGGCCTTGACTGGTGCAGCCCGGGGGAATGACTTCCAGCAACAACTCGTGGCCGCTGAGTTTCGCGGCGTCGTACAGGGCGAGCAGCTGGGTCTCCTGCTCCACGCGGTGCAGCGGTTCGGCATCCGGATCGAACTGCACGAGGCACTTGATGACATGCTCACGCGGCCAGCTGACGAGCTGGCTGCCGATGGAACGGCCGCGCTCGAATTCCAGCGGGTTGGAGCCGGGCACCTCCACGGGACGGCCGATCCACCAGCCACGGCCGGTGGCGGCATTGAGGGCGTCCTGGCCGTAGCGGTCATCGAGCAGCAGGCCGATATGGCCTTCGAGCTGGTTGGCGCGCTCGGTAGCGGCGACGGCCTCGACGAGCAGGGTCTTCAGGCGCGGGATGCGCGATTCGTCGGCACCGGCCTCACGGGCCAGCTCGAAGAACGGCGTGCGGTGGTCGAAGGCGAACACATAAAGTTCGTTCCACGCCTTGCGCGGCACCGCGGTGCGGTGCAGGTGCGCGAGCTCGGCATCGAGATCCGGCCGCGTGATGCTGCCCTCGCGGCCGAGGAAGGCATCGAGTTCCGCGCGCCCGGGCATGGAGGGTGCGCAGGCATGCCGCGACACGACGATGGCGCCGCTCGCATTCGCCCATGCGAAGGCGCGCTCAATGGATTCGCCGCTGAGCCAGCCCGCCAGGAAACCCGAGAGGAACGCGTCGCCCGCACCAAGCACGTTGAGCACCTCGACGCGTGCGCCCTGGTAAGTGGGTGCATCGTCGATGTTGGCCGGGATCGCGCCTTCGATGAAGGAGCATCCGAGCGGACCGCGTTTGACGACGAGTGCCGCCGAGGTGACCGCGCGTACCGCGCGTAGCGCCGTGAGCAGATCCTCGCTGCCGCCAGCAATGGCGAACTCTTCCTCGGTGCCCACGATCAGGTCGAACGAAGGAAGGATGGCCTGGAGGTGCTGCGTCACATGCTCGGCGGCGACGAAGCGCTGCTCGCCGTTGCCACGACCGGTCAGGCCCCACAGCACAGGGCGGTAATCGATATCGAGCACGGTGCGCACATCGTGCTTGCGGGCAAGCTCGAGGGCGCGCTGGCTTGCCGCCAGAACGCCGGGCTGCGAGAGGTGCGTGCCGGTGATGGCGAGCGCGCGGCAGCGGGCGACGAACGCCTCGTGGATATCGTCGGCCTGCAAGGCCATGTCTGCGCAGTTCTCGCGATAGAACAGCAGCGGGAAACTGGTGCTGTCCTTGATCCCGAGGATGGCCAGGGCGGTAAGCCGCTCGTGGTCGACCTTCACCTGGCTGACATCGCAGCCTTCGTTGCTTAGCGTTTCCAGAAGGAAGGTACCCATCTGGTCATCACCCACGCGCGAGAGCATCGCCGAGTGCAGGCCGAGCCGCGCGGTGCCGAAGGCCACGTTGGCCGACGAGCCGCCGAGGTACTTGGCGAAGCTGGTGACATCTTCCAGGCGCGCGCCGATCTGCTGGGCATAGAGATCCACCGCGAGCCGGCCGAGGCAGGCGACGTCGATGGGGCGGGAAGTGGAGCGGGGCTGGGGAGTGCGCATAGGTATGTGTGTTCTTCAGGCCGCGCGGCCTTCCAGTTCATCGACGAGGCTCTGGATCTCGGTGCCGCCGGCCATCATGTCGAGCACTTCTTCCTTCGTGATATCGCTCTTGGCGAAGGTGCCCATGGACTGGCCGCGGTTGAGGAGGGTGAAGCTATCCGCGATGGGGTAGGCGTGGTGGACGTTATGGGTGATGAAGATCACCGAGATGCCGCGCTCGCGTGCCTTGTGGATCAGCTTGAGCACGTTGCAGCTCTGCTTGACGCCAAGCGCCGCCGTAGGTTCGTCGAGGATGAGCACCTTGGCGCCGAAATGGATGGCGCGGGCGATGGCGAGGCACTGCCGTTCACCGCCGGACATGGTGCCGACCGGCTGGCTAGCGTCACGCACGTTGATACCCATCTCGGCCAGCTTGTCGCGTGCCGTCTCGTTCGCGTACTTCATGTCGATGACATTGAGCACACCGAGGAAGCGGCGGCGCGGCTCGCGGCCTGCGAAGAAGTTGCGTGCCACGCTCATCAGCGGCACCAGGGCGAGGTCCTGGTACACGGTGGCGATGCCGCGGTCCAGCGCCTGGCGCGGCGAAGCGAACTTCACCGATTCGCCGTCCACGCGATAGTCGCCGCTGCTCGGCTGGTGTACGCCGGCAAGCGTCTTGATGAGCGTGGACTTGCCCGCGCCGTTATCGCCCAGCAGGCAATGCACTTCGCCGCGCTTCAGGCGCAGGGTCACGCCTTGCAGGGCGATCACCGTGCCGAAGAACTTGCTGACGTTATCGAGTTCGAGGATGTAATCGTCGGCCATGGGGGCGCTCCTCACTTCGTATTCGCAGCGCGGCTGCGGATGTAGTGGTTGAACAGCACCGCGATCAGCAGCATGCCGCCGAGGAAGACGCGATACCAATCCGAATCGATGTTGGTGTAAGAGATGCCGATCTGCACCACGCCGAAGATGATGGCGCCGAAGCACGCGCCGATCACGGAGCCGAAGCCGCCGGTGAGCAGCGTGCCGCCGATCACCACGGCGATGATGGCTTCGAACTCTTTCTGCAGGCCGCGATCGGAGGCGGCGGAGCCAAACTCGGCGACCTGGAGCACGCCGAACAGGCAGGCGCAGAAGGCGGTGAGCACGAACAGCGAGATCTTCACCCGGCGTACGGGTACGCCCACGTTCTTCGCCGCGTTGGCATCGCCGCCCACGGTGTAGATCCAGTTGCCGAAGCGGGTGCGAGCCAGGACGAATCCGGCGACGACGGCGAGGGCGACCCACCACAGCAACACCTTGGGAATCCCGCCGACCACGGGTTCACCGTTGGGGAACGATTCGATGATGCCGTGCGAGGCGAGGAAGGCGAAGAGGCCATGCAGCGTGGTGCCGGAGAACAACCCGGAAACCAGCGGCGAGGCTTCGAACTTGCTGCCCACGCCACTGACGATCGTGCTGTTGGCGAAGGTGGTGGAGAGCACGAGGGTAAGCCCGCGCAGGATGAACATGAAGGCGAGGGTGACGATGAACGACGGCAGCTTGGTGCGGATGACCAGATAGCCGTTAAGGGCGCCTAGTGCCATGCAGACCACGAAGGCCGCGATGACCGAGGCCCACAACGGCCAGCCCAGGTACATGGGTGGGATGGCGACGACGACGCCGGCGAAACCGATCATGGAACCGATGGAGAGATCGAATTCGCCGGCGATCATCAGGAGGCAGGCGCCCACGGCAAGGATGCCGAGGTACGCCGCCACCTTCGCCCAGTTGATGACGCCATCGAGGGCGAACATGCCCGAATCGCCCGCAGTGAAGGCGAAGAAGACAAACACCAGGATGGTGCCGGCGATGGAGCCCAGTTCGGGCCGATCGAGCAATACGCGCCACGGGGAAATCTTCCGGACGCGTTCATCCGTGGGTTTGGCGGCTTCCTGCGCATTCGCGCGCTGACGCTGGATCATGTTGGTAACGCTCTCGTTGATGGCGCTCATGGTTTACTCCCGGCGGTCAGCGATACTGGCCGGCGTACTTCTCGACGGTGGCGACGTTGTCCTTCGTGACGAAGGCCGGGCCCGAGCTCACGCCGTTGGCGGTGTAGATGGGCTTGAGGTCGTATTCCTTCAGGCGCGCCTGGAACTTCGGGTTGGCCTTGAGCGCGGCAATGATCTTGGCCGGGTCCTTGGTGTTCTGGTCATGCGCGATCACCAGCGCGGCGATACCCATGTAGCCCTGCAGGTACGGCTGCTGATCGATCGCGTACTGGATGGTCCCGGACTTGATGCCTTCGATGATCGCGGGCGAAAGATCGAAGGTGCCGAAGTTGATGGCGCCCTTCAGGTGCAGGTCTTCCACCACCTTGATGGCCGGTTCGGCAGCGTTCGGACCGAGTGCCAGGATGGCCTGGGTCTTCGGGTGAGCGCGCAGGTAAGCGGTGAGCTTGGACGAGACCACGGTCGGGTCCATGCCGGTATCGATCATCGAGGTCTGGCGCCAGTCCTTCACGCCGATGGCATCGGCAAAGCCCTGGCAGCGCTCGAACGAGGCGTTGTTGGTGGCGTAGTGGTTCACGCACACGAAGCTCTTGATCCCGGCGGCCTTGGCACGATCGCCGGCGGCTTTGCCCGCGTCGTACTCACCCTGGCCGACATGCATGATCGCGCCGATTTTCTTGCTCTCATCCGGCGTACCGGAGTTGATCGTGACGATGGGGATGCCCTTGGCCGAGACCTTGGCAGCCGGCCCCTTCAACTGGTCGAAGTTGGCGATATCGAAGGCCACGCCCTTGTAGTTGCGGGCCGCGGCGGATTCGAGCTGGCGGGCCATCTCGGCCAGGTCGCCATTGCCGGAGCCCCGGTAATCGACGGCAACGCCAAAGTCTTCACCGGCCTGCTTGATCGAGTTCTTGATGGTGTTCCACCACGAGTCCGAATCGGCGGCGTGGGTGACGAGGACATATCGGTCGCCGGGGGCCGCCTGGGAGGCGGGGGCGGCAAGCCCAAGGCCAAGGGCGAGTGCGGCGGCCAGCGCGGCTTGGAACGGTTTGAATCGCATATTGCCTCCACGTGTGACCGGCCTGGCCGGTCGGGATGGGTGACGGTCTGAGCGATAACGGCCTGGCGGCCGCTGTTTTGCCGAAAAGCGGGCCGAGCATGGACCTGCCGTTCCACGGTTGCAACTTGCATTGCAACATCGAAATAAATGGAAAATATGTTCCATGGGTGCTTCAATGCCGCCGGACCCCTCCTGGAGCCACCGATGGCTAAACGCAGCGAAGCCGATGCCCTGATGACCCGCATCGCCGAGGAATTCGAGGCCCTCCCACGCCAGTTGCAGGGGGTGGCCCGGTACCTTGAGGAACATCGCAGTTCGATCATGGTCCAGCGCGTCGGTGAGATTGCCGAAGGCGCGGGCGTGCATGCGTCGGCGGTGGTCCGGTTCGCCCAGCGCTTTGGCTATTCCGGCTTCAGCGAAATGCAGGCCGTGTTCCGCGATGCGTTCACCGCGCAGGCGGCCCCGTCGCGCAGCTACCAGCAGCGCATCCGTACCGTCATCGAAAACCGCTCCGGTGGCGTGCCTGCCGCGGAGATCGCCTCGCGCTTTATCGACGCCAGTCGCATGGGTCTCGACGAACTCGCCGCGGAGATCGATGAGGCACGCTTCCAGACCGCGGTGGACACGCTCGCCGCGGCGGAAAACATCTACGTGATCGGCGTGCGCCGCTCATTCGCCATCGCCACGTATATCGCCTATGCGCTGCAGCACACGCAGAAGCGCGTGCATCTTGTGAGTGGGCTCGGCGGCATGTTCCGCGAGCAGCTGCGCAGCATCGGCAAGGGCGATGCACTCATCGCCATCAGCTTCCCGCCGTTCGGCAAGGAAACCCTCTACGCCATGCGCGTCGCGCAGCAACACCACGCGAAGGTGCTGGCCATTACCGAAAGCGACCTGGGCCCCCTGGCCCGGCATTCCGATGTGCTGTTGAAGGTGAAGGAGGGCAGCGCGTTCGCCTTCCGTGGCCTCACCAGCACGATGTGCCTATGCCAGGCGCTATTCGTCGCGCTCGCCTACAAGCTCGAACTAACCGTCGAAGAAACGCTTCCCCGAGGAGAATACGATGATTGAAGTCGCGGTCTTTGGTGCCGGTCGCATCGGCAAGATCCACGCAGGCAATGTGGCGCGCCACCCGGAAGCGCGCTTGCGCTACGTGGTGGATGTGCATGAACCCTCGGCAAAGGAACTGGCAGCGAAGCACGGCGCGAAGGTGGCCAGTGTCGAGGAGGCGTTGAACGATCCGGCGGTGGGTGCCGTCGTGATCGGTTCGAGCACCGATACCCACGCCGATCTGATCCACCGCGCTGCGGCGGCGGGCAAGGCGATCTTCTGCGAGAAGCCGGTGGATCTGGACGTGGAGCGTGCGCGCTCCTGCCATGCCGCGGTCGAGAAGGCGGGCGTGGTCTGCATGATCGCGTTCCAGCGCCGCTTTGATCCGACGTTCTCGTCGCTGAAGAAGCGCCTTGATGCGGGCGAAGTTGGTACACCCGAAGTGCTGATCGTGACCAGCCGCGATCCGGGCGCGCCGCCGGTGAACTACATCAAGAGCTCGGGCGGCGTGTTCAAGGACATGCTGATCCACGATTTCGATATCTTCCGCTGGATCCTCGGCGAGGAGGCGGTGAGCGTGCATGCTGCCGGTAGCTGTCTCACCGACCCAGCCATCGAAGGCGCGGGCGATATCGATACCACGGCCGTCACGATCCGGACGAAGAGCGGCAAGCTCTGCCAGATCAATACCTCGCGCCGCGCGGCCTATGGTTACGACCAGCGCTTCGAAGTGCTCGGTAGCAAGGGCATGTTGCAGGCGGGCAATGTCACGCCGACGCAGGTGGTTTCGCATACCGCGGCCAATATCGCGCACGACCTGCCGGAGCATTTCTTCCTCGAGCGTTACCGCGAGGCGTACGCTGCGGAGATCGCGCACTTCTTCGATGCACTTGCCGCTGGTACGCCGGTGCGCACGACCATTGCCGACGGCATCAAGGCGCTGGAACTGGCCGAGGCTGCCGCGCGGTCGTGGCGCGAAGGCCAGGCCGTGGCCGTGAACATCTGACGGAGCACTGAGCCATGAGCAAGCTACGTATCGGGCTGGCCGGCCTCGGCCGGCTGGGCCAGCGCTACGCGGAAAACCTCGCCCGTGCGGTACCCCGTGCGGAGCTGGTGGCAGTGTGCAGCCCCGTGGAAAGCGAGCGTGCCTGGGCGCGTGAATCCCTGGGCATCACCACGGTTTACGACACCTATGAGCAGATGCTGGCGGCGCCGGATATCGATGCGGTGGTGCTGGTGACGCCAACGTCCCTGCATGCCGCGCAGATCGAGCAGGCGCTGGATGCCGGCAAGCACGTGTTCTGCGAGAAGCCGCTGTCGCTGGAGCTGGAGGACTGCCGCCGCGCCGCTGCGCATGCGGCAAAGTCGTCCAAACGCGCGATGGTTGGCTTCGTTCGCCGCTTTGACGAAAGCTACCGGCATGCATTCATGCACATCGAGGCCGGCGGTATCGGACGGCCGTTCCTGGTGTATTCGCAGACGACGGATCTGGCGGACCCGACGGGTGCGTTCCTGAAGTTCGCCCCCACCAGCGGCGGCATCTTCCTCGACTGCAGCGTGCACGATGTGGATCTCGCCCGTTGGTTACTGGGCCGGCCGAAGGCGAAGAAGGTGTATGCCACCGGCACGGTCGCCATGTATCCGCCGTTGGAAGCGATCAAGGACGTGGATAACGGCATCGCCATCGTTGAATTCGAAGGTGGCCAGATGGCGATGTTCTACGCCTCGCGCACGCAGGCTCATGGGCACGATACGCATACCGATGTGACCGGCACGGGCGGCAAGGTGAGCGTCGGCCGCAATCCGCGCGCCGATCGCGTGGAGATCTCGGACGCCGCGGGCGTGCGCAATGCCGTGGTGCCGTCGTTCTACGAGCGCTTCGCTCCGGCCTTCGTGACCCAGGCAAAGCACTTCGTGGATGCCGTGCTCGACGACACGCCGTTCGACCTGACCATGGACGATGCGGTGGAAGCCACGCGCATCGCGGTAGCCCTCCGCGAATCCCAGCAATCCGGCCAGCCCGTGTTCCTGGGCTAACCACCGCCCGGTAGGAGCCCACCCTGTGGGCGACATCTTTCGCCTCACCGCAACAGGCCCTGTGGCGTTATCGCGAACGGCGTCGCCCACAGGGTGGGCTCCTACGGGGTGCCTGGATGAAAAAGGCTTCATGCGGCGCGATGCCGCAGTGCAGCATCAGCGTCTATAATGAGCGTGCCATGTCCTTGCCATCCCTTGTCCCCCATCGTGGGCGGCGCTTCGCCGTCACCGCCCGGATCCTTTCCGCGGTCGTCTTTTCGTTCGTTTGCTACCTCAGCATCGGCATACCGCTCGCGGTGTTGCCGGGCTTCGTGCACAACGACCTGGGCTACACCACCGTCCTCGCGGGCCTTGCGGTCAGCGCGCAGTATCTTGCGACGCTGCTGAGCCGGCCGCATGCGGGGCGCATGGCCGATGCCATGGGCCCGAAGCGCACCGTGATCGCCGGCTTGATCGTGCTGGCGCTATCGGGCCTGTTCCTGGCGCTCGGCGCACTGGTGCCACATATGCCGGCGCTCTCGCTGGCGCTGATCCTGATGAGCCGCCTTGGCCTCGGCTTTGCCGAGAGCTGGGTCAGCACGGGTTCGATCACCTGGGGTATCGGCGGGATCGGCGGGGAGCACACCGCGCGGGTCATTTCCTGGAACGGTATCGCGACCTACGGCGGCATCGCGCTCGGGGCGCCGCTCGGCGTTGCCCTGTCGCAGCACTTTGGCCTGATTTCACTGGGCGTGGTCGGCTTTGTCCTGGGCGCCGTGGCGCTGCCGCTGGCCATGATGAAGGCCCGCGTGGCACCGAGCCATGGCGAACGCCTGCCTTTCAAGAGCGTGCTGTCGCGGGTGTCGTCGTACGGCATCGGGCTGGCGCTGGGCTCAATCGGCTTCGGTTCCCTTTCCACCTTCGTCGCCCTCTACTACGCAAGCCGCGGCTGGCAGGACGCCGCGCTTTCGCTATCGCTGTTCGGCGGCTGCTTCATCGGTATCCGCCTGGTCTTCGGCAATGCCATCGACAAGTTCGGTGGCTACCGCGTGGCCATCGTGTCGCTGGTGGTCGAGGCCATGGGCCTGCTGTTGCTCTGGTTTGGCACCACGCCGGAAGCCTCGCTGGCGGGCGCGGCATTGACGGGCTCGGGCTTCGCCCTGGTGTTTCCCGCGCTGGGCGTCGAAGCGGTCAGCCGCGTCAGCAACCATAACCGCGGTGCGGCGCTGGGCGCGTACTCGGTCTTCCTCGATGTCGCGCTTGGCCTCACCGGCCCGGTCGGTGGCTGGATCGCGGGACATTACGACTACCCGGCTATCTTCCTTGCGGCTAGCGGCGCATCCATGGCGGCCGCCGTACTTTCCTTCGTGCTGTATGCGCGCCATGGCCGCATTCCCCGCACCGAACGAGCCGACGCACGGGCATAATGCGGGCTTGATCCCCATGAGTCGGCACCATGCCTTTTGATCGCAGCTGGATGGGTTATGGCATCGAAGGTGCCTTGCAGGTCGGCGGCATCGCGCTGCTGGCCGGCATCGTTGCTTACCTTGTGGTGCGCCTGATTGGCAAGGCTAACGGCTGGAGCCATGGCATTGAGCTGACCGTTGCCGTGCTCGTTGCCTTCTTTCTCGCCGGCGGCGAGGACATCTGGAATTCGTTCTACTTCAACTTCGTGCCGATCCAGTCGCCGCAGCTGCTGCGGGTGAAGCTGGCCGCGGTGCACGATCCGGATTCGATGGGCCTGCGCGTGCTGTTCGAGATGCTCGGTGCGCTGGTGGGCGCATTCGCCGGTTGGGCGACGTTCTCAGGCGGCCTGAAAGACCTCATCGGCCATATCCGCAACCCGTAGGAGCCCACCCTGTGGGCGACGCCGTTCGCGATAACGCCACAGCACTTGTAGGAGCCCACCCTGTGGGCGACGCCGTTCGCGATAACGCCACAGGGCCTGTAGCGGTGAGGCGAAAGATGTCGCCCACAGGGTGGGCTCCTACGGGTCAGCGGTGGTGTTGGAACATCCACTCCCACAGGTCGGGCGTGGCGTAGGCCTTCATCCACGATCCGTGGTTCACGCCCGGGAATTCGGTGTACTTCACCTCGGCGCCGCGCTTCACCAGCGCCGCGTTCATTTTCCGCGATTGCTCGGTGGGCACCACGTTGTCGTCACCGCCGTGGAAGATCCACACCGGCGTCTTGCCGATCTTCTCTGCCGCCCACGCGAACGGATCCTTGCCGGCGGGGACACCCTGCAGGAACAGCCGGCGGCCTTCCGGATCCGGTAACTGGGTAATGCCGCCACAGATGATCGCGGCCGCGGCGAACTTGTCGGGGAAGTCGACGGCCAGCTGCCACGAACCATAACCGCCCATGGACAGGCCGGTGAGGTACAGGCGCTTGCGGTCGCCATGGAACTCTTTCACGCTCTTTTCCAGCGCGGCCAGGGCCATGTTCGCGTCATCCGGGTCCGTCCACTCGGTGTCATCCGGTGCCTGCGGGATCACGACGACGGCCGGGAAATCCATGTGCTCCTTCAGCCACGGCGGCAGGCCCTGGCTTAGCTGCTTCTGGTTATCGCTACCGCGCTCGCCGCTGCCATGCAGGAACAGCACGACGGCGGGGTGCGGCTTGATATCCGCCGGGATGAACACCTGGTAGCGGTAGGTCTTGCCGTGCAGGTCGACGGTGCGTTCGGCGAACTGCGCCGGCGCGGCACTGGCCGTGCCCGCCAGCATGGCGGCGGTAACGAAAGCGAGGGTACGGAGCATCGCGATACATCTCCTGTGTAAGTGTAGGAGCGCGTTGGGCGCGATCCGCCGTGCGCAAGAGGCCAGGGGGCCTGTGCGTCGAGGCGAAAGATGTCGCGCGCGAGCGCGCTCCTACAGGGTCTTGGTAACGCTGGAGTGGAGCGGAGTAACCGTGTTACGGCAAGTGGCTTCAGAGCACGGGGTCGAAGAGGCGGGCGACATGGAGCGCGACGCGTTTCAGGTAGGGCAGGCGGCGGTAGTCGTTGGGGTTCACTTCATCGGCCTGGGCGAAGTCGTCCTTCAGCATCGTTTCCACCTCGGCGGCGAACAGCGGGTCGATGTTGAGTGCGGAGATTTCGAAATTCAGGCGGAAGCTGCGGTTGTCGAGGTTCATGCTGCCCACCACGGCCGTGTCGTGGTCGATCAGCATCACCTTCTGGTGAATGAAGCCCGGCAGGTAGCGGAACATGCGGATGCCAGCGATGGTGGCGTCGTGCGCATACAGCGTGGAGGCCATGTACACCGTGCGGTGGTCGGGGCGCGAAGGAATCAGGATGCGCACGTCCACGCCGCGGAAGACCGCCAGGCGCAACGCGCCGAACACGGCCTGGTCGGGCACGAAGTAGGGACTGGTGATCCAAACCCTTTTCTGCGCGGCGTGGATGGCCTGGGTGAAGAACAACGAGCAGCTTTCCTGGCGATCGGCCGGGCCGGTTGCAACGATCATGGTGCTGGCGCGGCCGCAACGTTCCGGCGGCGGCAGCGAGGGCGGGCGTTCGCCGGTTACCCAGTACCAGTCTTCGCCGAACACGCGTTGCAGATCCGCGACGGCCGGTCCCTCGATCTGCATGTGCGTATCGCGCCACGGCGCGAGCGGTGGCTTCAGGCCGAGATATTCATCACCCGCATTAAGGCCACCGACGAAACCACGCACGCCATCGACCACGACTACCTTGCGATGGTTGCGAAAATTGAGCTGCAGGCGATTGCGGAAGCGCCGTGTCGCGAAGCGGCGAACCCAGACGCCGCCGTTGCGCAGGGTGTCGACGTACGCATCCGGCAGCGCGTGGCTGCCGATGCTGTCGTACAGCAGGCAAACGTGCACGCCACGTTGGGCACATTCGAGCAGGGCATCGCGAAGGCGGCGGCCCAGGCCATCGTCGTGGATGATGAAGAACTGCACCAGCACGTAGTGTTCGGCGCGCGACATCGCCGCGAACATCGCTTCGAACGCCGCTTCCCCGTCGATATGCAGCGAGAGGTTGTTGCCAGCGTGCATGGCCGTTTTCAGCATGTGGCCGATGGGGGCGTAACGCGGATCATGGACAGGCTGGGGGTGGGGCGTCACGCCCGGACGCGCGGCGTGTTCAGCCTCGGCATGCAGCGTGAAGAACCGGGCCTGGCGCTGGCGGTGGAGATCCACGTAGCCGCCAAAGCGGCTGGCGCCCAGGAACAGGTAGGGCACGAGGGTGACGTAGGGTACGAGCACGAGCCCCAGCACCCACGCGAAAGCCCCCTGGGCTGTGCGGGTATTCATCACCGCATGCATGGCCGCCATGACGCCCGCGGCGTGCAAGGCCAACGCCGCGATCGCGATGAAGGTGGTGATCATGCCCAAAGCGCTCCGGTGGTCCTCTTGGCAGCCTATCCTATGGGTTCGTCATCGTCCCGTCTCCTGTGGAGTTGTGCCCATGAAAGCTGTCGCGTACCGCAAACCCCTGCCGATCGATGATGTGCACAGCCTGCTCGATGTGGACCTTCCACGCCCTGAGGCAGTGGGCCGTGACTTGCTGGTGAAGGTGGCGGCGATTTCGGTCAACCCCGTGGATACCAAGGTGCGCCAGCGGGTGGACCCCCAAGGTGCGGATCACGTGTTGGGCTGGGATGCCACCGGTACGGTCGTCGCCGTAGGCCCGGAAGTGCGCAGGTTCAAGGTCGGCGACGCAGTGTGGTATGCCGGTGACCGCAACCGTCCCGGTGCCAACAGTGAATACCACGTCGTCGACGAACGTCTCGTGGGGCGCAAACCCTCCACGTTGGGCATGGCCGAGGCAGCGGCGATGCCGCTGACCACGATTACCGCATGGGAACTGCTGTTCGACCGGCTGGACATACCGCGCGGCACCTCGGGCCGGCCCGCGACGTTGCTGGTCGTTGGTGCGGCAGGTGGTGTGGGTTCGATGGCGGTACAGCTCGCGCGGCGGCTTACCGGCCTGACCGTCATCGCTACGGCCTCACGCCCCGAGACGCGCGAATGGGTGCAGGCCATGGGGGCGCACCACGTGGTGGACCACGCGAGGCCGCTGGATGGCGAAGTGCTGGCGGTGGCGCCGGAGGGCGTGGACTACGTGCTGAGCCTGACCAAGACCGAACAACATTTCGCCGCCTTCCCCAAGCTGATGAAGCCGCAGGGCAAGATCGGCCTCATCGACGATCCGGCGGAACCCATCGACGTACGCCTGCTCAAGGTGAAGAGCATTTCACTGCATTGGGAATCGATGTTCACGCGTTCGGCCTTCCATACCGACGACATGGGTGAGCAGGGCCATCTGCTGGATGAAGTCGCGAACCTCGTGGATGCGGGTGTGATCCGCACGACGTTGCGCGAGAACCTGGGCGCGATCCATGCAGCGAACGTGCGCCGCGCCCACGAGATCCTGGAAAGCGGCACCGCCATCGGCAAGCTGGTACTAGAAGGCTTCTAATGCCGTTGTAGGAGCGCGCTTGCGCGCGATGGGCAGTGCCGCAACCCCCATCGCGCGCAAGCGCGCTCCTACAGGTTTCTATTTGACCAGCAGATTCGCCAGCGACTGCGCCTGTTTGCGGATTTCCGGAATGGCGGTGGATTCCCACAGCGCACCGCGCAACAGGCTACCGATGGCGAACAGGTTGCCGCGCGGTTTGCCCTCGCCATCGAGCAGGTGGCCATCGGGCTGGGCGGCGAGGCCCAGGCCCATGCGGTCGGGCGTCACCAGATCGTCGATGACCAACTGGCGCATCAAGGTGTGGTCGGTGCGCAGCGTATCGGTGTTGAGGCCCACCGTCTGGATGACGATGTCGTAGGTCTCCGTCACCGTATCGTGGGTACCGGTTTCGCGGCGCACGACATCGAGATCGCCATCCATGCGCAGCGACACGGATTGCATGCGGCCGCGCAGGCGATGCAGCTTGCCGGCCTTCTCCAGCTTCCCGACGCTGCCTGCCACCTGTGGCGGCATGCGGTGGCGAGCACGCTCCCAGGCCCAACGGGCATGGCGAAGGAAACGCGAACGCTCGGCGTCGGGCAGCTCCTGCCAGAGCCCCTGGGTATGCGGGCGCATGCTGTCGACCACGGTGCGCCAATCGTCGGCGCCCTCGGTGGCTTCACGCAGGCGGTGCAGCCAGGTGCGGATGTTCGGGTCGTCGCGCATCTGTTCGGCAAGGTCGTTGCCGTCGTCGCTGGGCGCGGAGGCGGCCGCGAGATGCGGTTCGGGCAGGTGGCCATGCCGCGAGAGCGCGGTGAAATGAGCGTTGGGCCAGCGCGCCGAAAGCTCAAGCACCACATCGACCGCGGTAAGGCCAAGGCCGATCACCAGCACGCGCAAGGGGCGATCATCGCCCTCGGCAGCGGCAAGGTAGGGCCAGGGATCGGTGACATAGCGGCCGCTCGCCAACGCGGCATCCTGTACACCCGAGAGCGGACGGGGCGGCAGCGAACCGATGGCGAGCACGGCGGCCTCGGCGTGGGCTTCTTCGCCCTCGCCATAACCGATGGTGACGCCTTCACTGGAAGGCACCACGGATTGGGCACAGAAGGGCACGAGGTTGATGTCGTGGCCCAGCTGGCGTGCGCCAGCGATGGCGGCATCCACGCGCGTGCGCAGGAAATCGCCATACAGCCGGCGCGGCAGGAAATCGGAGCCCTTCACCGCGGGGTTGGCGGCCTGGGCAAACTCGAGGAACCCACCGGGCTTGCTGACGAACATGCCCATGGATGCCGCGCGGACGTTGAGCAGGTGGCGATCGGAGGGCGTGCCATAGGCGACGCCACGGCCGGGCTCTGCGCTGCCCGCGAACCAGGTGAGATGCAGTGGCTTCGGCGTCCTGCGTTCGAGGAGCTCGCTCACCAGCGTCGCCGCTGCCGCGCCACCGCCGATGATGGCGACTTTCTGAAACATGTGTAGTGGTCCTTCGCCCGTAGGTTGGGGTGAGGGCCGTGAGACCGTCAGGCCGTCAGGCGTCCCGCGATGATCGATTGCCTCGGTCGTGCGATCCAGTGTCCCGAAGGACCGGGCTGCTCATACGCGAGGTACTGTGCCAGATCACCACCGTACACGTGAAGCGTGAGGGCCGTGTCATGCCGCGACAAATTGCGGCAGCGGTGGGCGTGGTCACCGGCGCCCTCGAACCACGTGGCATCCCCTGGGCCCAGCCAGGTGCGGCCGATGCTGCGCAGGGTTTCGTCGGTGCCATCCTTGAGGAACGACTCAACTTCGATGGCGCCCGCAATGGTGGCTTCGAGACCCCACAAGCCGCCGTGGTCGTGAACCGGAGTGGCGTAGCCGGGGGGCCAGGCCAGGACCAGTACGCTGACGGCTGGCTTGGCGCGCTCGGCCAGCATCCAGCGCTCGAAGCCACGGCGGCGCTCGCGCAGGGCGCCGAGCGCTTCGGTGACTTCATCGTGCCGGGCGTGCAGCGCACTACCGAGCTCCCGCCCCATGGAGGCGAGATCGGGGACACCGGCATCCGAATGATCGAACGCGATGTCTCGCAAGGTTTTGATGATGGTTGAACGCTTACCCATGGAGCGGGCCGCCCGGTAAATCGACTGGCGCCAGTGGACCATGGCACCTGTTAAACAGGCGTAACCCCGGTCTTTCAGATAGGCGTTAAACCCTTTTGAGAATCCCCGCATCGAACCTGTGCACCGCCCACCTGGCGGCCGATGCACGGAGACACACCATGATCGTCCTGACCTCGCTCGTCGTCCTCTTCGCTGGTTTCTGGCTGGCGTTCGCCCTCGTGGGCGCTCTGCTCAAGCTGGTGTTCGGCATTATCGGCGGCGTCTTCCATATCGTCGCCAGCCTGGTCGGCGCCCTCGTCGGCGGTGTGCTGATGCTGGCCGTCGCACCGGTCGTGGCACTTGCGTTGCTGCCAGTGCTCATCCCGGTGGCCTTCGTGGTCGGCCTGGTGTGGCTCATCGCCCGCGCGACCCGCAAGCCCGACGTCGTGGTGATGCCGGCTCCGCGTTAAGCCAGTGCCGCCATGTCTTTGTAGGAGCGCGCTTGCGCGCGATGGGGGATACGACAAGCACCCATCGCGAGCAAGCTCGCTCCTACAGTTCGATCGAACCGCCTCTGGTTAAAGGGAATGAAGGTCGAACGTGACCGGGATCCTTGCCCACGCTTTTACGTGCTGGCCGTTCTGCACCGCCGGTTGAAAACGCCAGCTCGCCAGCACCTGGCTCCTGGCCGCGTCATCGAGCACCTTGTGGCCGCTGCTTGATTCGATAACCACATCGAGCGGCTTGCCTGCTTCATCAACGAGTACGCGTAGCGTGACCGTACCCTGCATGCGGCCGCGGATGGCTTGCGTCGGGTATTTGGGCGCGGGCGCGGCGACATAGGCCAGGGTGGTTTCAACGGGAGCGGCATCCGCCGCTGGCGCGGGCGTGGCCGGTGCCTGCACGACAGGCGGTGCCTGGATGGTTCCCTCGTCCGTTGGCGGTGCCGTTTCCACTGGAGGATGTGGTGCCACGTCGTGCACCGTGACCGGGGTTCTGGGCACGGCTTTCGGTAATGGCTTCAGTTCGATATCCGGCACGGGCACCGGTTTCGGTGGCGTGGGGTGATCGATGATCGTGATCGGTTGGGCCGTGGGTACGAACGTGGCCATCTCGGCCACCATGGGCCGCATGACGGCGATGAGCGCGGCGGTGTTGAGGGCGATGGCCGCACTCATGGCGGCAATGCGAACAGCATCCGGATGGATCCCGGACAGGGCCTGCGGGCGAGCGAACGACATGAGCGACCTCCTTCGATGTGGGTGAAGGTGCTGCGTAGTGGTTGCGTGTTGTGTGGGCCGGGAGCACGGCCAGTGGGGACTGGCGGGGATCGTGTTCAGGTCCGGGTTCAGATTAGGCAGGGTTCGAAGAAACTTGCAATAGTTTCATTTGGCCTTCTATTTTGGTCAGCGCTGACCGATCAGCGCCTCAATGCGCGACAAGCATCGGCACGTCGGACTGCATGAACAGGTACCGGGTCGTCCCGCCCAAGACCAGTTCGGATAACCGCGAACGCCCCCATGCGCCCATCACGATCAGATCAGCCCCCGCTTCATGGGCGATCTTTAACAGCTCCGGTCCCGGTGATGACAGCGCACCCTCGTCGAGCTTGCGCACGTCAGCCTTCACGCCATGCGTGTCCAGCCAGCCGCAGATATCCGTGTCAGGCAGCGCGCAGGTGCCAATATCTTCATCCCGGCTGCCGTCGATGACCGTGACCTTGCCGGCCTTGCGTAGCAAGGGCAGGGCAGAGCGCAGGGCCAGCGCCGATTCACGGCTGCCGCTCCATGCGACCAGCACGTTCTCGCCCAGCGTCTCGACCGGTGCCGTATCGGGTACGACCAGCACACCGCGGCTGGCGCCGAATACCGTGCGCGAGACCACGCCGAAGCCGATGGGTGCATCGCCGCGCATGGCTGACGACCGTTCCATCACCACCAGGTCGTAACCCGCGGAGGCGTGGGTAAGCAAAGTGACGGTATCCCCGTTGCCTACGCGCCATTTGCCCTTGAGGCCCTTGGTGCCGAGCAGATCGCCCCAGTCGTTGCCCACCGCGCGTGCGTCGGTGACCCGCTGGCGCACCGCGTCGAGCTGCATGGGTACGGCTTCCGGGACCGTGAACGCGGCAGCGGGCATGTCGACGACGTGCATGGCATCGAGACGTGCACCGATCCGTTCGGCCATGGCGAGCGCGGCACGCAGGCCGGCGCCCTGCAACGGCAGGCGCGGGACATGGAGGAGGAGTTCGAGGGTCATACCCCGCATGGAACACCGCCCGGTGCCCTGAGGCAAGCCCCAGTTGCGAATGCGTCGCATCGGGGCGTGGCATGGGGTACCCTCGGAGGCTACTTTGTGCACTGCGGAAGCATCATGACCCTCGAAGGCGCCCAGCCGCGCTACGGTTTCGCCGAAGAAGTGGCGAGCAGCGTGATCCATGGCCTGGGAATCGTGCTCAGCATCGTCGGGCTGGCCGTGCTGGTGGCGTTTTCGGCGATGTACGGCGGTACGCGTACGGTCGTGGCCAGTTCCGTGTTTGGCGCCACGCTCATCCTGCTCTACACCGCCTCCACGCTGTACCACTCGGTGCCGCCGGGCGGGGTCGCCAAGCGTGTGTTCCGCACGCTCGACCACATCGCGATCTTCCTGCTGATCGCCGGTACCTATACGCCGTTCACCCTGCTGGCGCTCCCGGGTGCGTGGGGCTGGGGCCTGTTCGGCACCATCTGGGGCCTGGCGATCCTGGGCAGCGCGGCTGAACTCGGCTTGCTGAAGCGCTACCGCAAAGCCGCCGTCGTCATGTACGTGCTGATGGGCTGGGTCGCGATCGTGGCGATCGAGCCACTCCGTGAAAACGTCGAGACCGGTGGGCTCGTGCTGCTGTTCGCCGGTGGCCTTGCGTATACCGGCGGCGTGCCTTTCTACATCTCGCGGAAGATGCCGTACGGGCACGCCATATGGCATCTCTTCGTGCTGGCAGGCAGCGTGCTGCACTACCTCGCGATCCTGCTCTACGTCATCCCCGACGCCCCGCACTGATCCGCATCCCGCCGGTAGGAGCCCACCCTGTGGGCGACATCTTTCGCCTCACCGCTACAGGCCCTGTAGCGTTATCGCGAAAGATGTCGCCCACAGGGTGGGCTCCTACGGGTTACTTCTTTTTCTGTTGTTCCGGGATGAAGCGGGTGCGCACGGCTTCGGCGAGCAGGTCAGGTGGCAGCAGGCCCTGGGCGATCAGGAAATCGTTGAAGGCCTTGCGATCGAACTTGTCGCCGAGCTGTACCTGCGTTTCCGCACGCAGCTGCAAGATCCGCGAATAGCCATAGAAATACGCCGTGGCCTGGCCCGGTGAATTGAGCGTGTAGCGATCCAGCTCCTGGCGTGCCATCGGCTCGGAAAGGCCTACGTCATGGACGAGGATTTCGTGCGCGCGCTCACGCGTGACCATGCCGAGGTTGAGCATGGGATCGAGGAACGCGCGGGCGGCACGCAGCAGGCGGAACTGCAGTGCGATGAACTGACCCGCCGGCGGCTCGTACGGCACCATCTCCGCTTCAGCGTAGAGCGCCCAGCCTTCGACGTTCACGCTGTTGAACGCGAACAGGCTGCGCGTAAGCGACACGCCCTGTTCCACCATCGCGGCGAACTGCAGTTCGTGGCCCGGGCGGCCTTCATGCGCGGTCAGCGTCCATGCGGCGGCTTCGAACGTGAAATCGTCATACACCTGCGACGCATCGCCGTTGGTCGGCGGGTTACCCGTGGTGAGCACGAACGTGCCGCGCTGCCCGGTATTGTTGATGAAGGGCGGGGGATCCATGTGCGGCGCCGGCGTGCGCGCGTTCTCGGCTTCCGACGCAAGACGCATGGCCAGTTCGCGCTTGGGCAGTTCGGCGATGCGCTGCTTGCGGATGGTGTCTTCGATCTTGCCGATGACCTCGTGGTAGGTCGGGACGACCTTGTCCTTCGGCAGCTGCTTCTTCTTCAGCGCCTTCAGCACATCGCGGTAATCGCCATCGGGCAGGCCTTCGGCTTTCGCGACCACGGGTGCGAGCTGCTGAAGCGCGTACGAGGTTTCCATGAACTCGAGTTCGGCACGGCCGATGAGATCGCGCGGCGCGATATCGAGGCCGACCTGCTCGAGGTTATAGGCGTATAGCGGCTCGGGCAGGCGGAAATCGGTGCGTGCGCGCGGCAGCACGGTCTTCTTTACCCAGGCGTTGTAATCCTTGAGCTGCTTATCGAGCGTGGCCATGGCCTCGTCGCTGCCGCTGATCTTCTTTTCCGCGAAGAGCTTGCGGATACCGTCGACGTAGCGCTGCGTGTTGCCAAGCTTCTGCTCCACATCCGCCTTGACCGGGCCGAGCAGTTGCTTATCGCCCAGCCGTTCGGTGGTGCGCGCCTTCGCCTGGTCGACCAGCGCAGCGCAGCCCTTGGTGAGGCCGGTGTAGCACTTGAGGCGGCTCAGTGCGGCCTGGTTCTGCTCCGGCGTGCTTTCTGCATTGAGCAGCGAGAATTCACCGCTGAAGATCATCTGGCCCGCATCGAACCACGGCAGCAGGTACTTGTCGTTGAGGTCGATGCCTTTGATGTTGCCATCGATCTGCTTGAGGAGGATCTGCAGGTCCTGGTGGACGTTGGGGTCCTTTTCTTCGGCGAGGCGCTTCTGCAACTTGCCGCGCACCTCCACGAGCGCATCGCGCTGGCGTTTGTCCACATCGGGACCGAGGTCCGCGGTCTTTTCGTCGTAGCCCTTCACGCCGATATCGGTGGCCGATTCCGGGCTGAAGCGGGCGGTGACATCCAGCAGCAGCTGGGCGTCGGCATTGCTGCGTGCGATCCAGGCGGGTTGTGCCGGTTGGGCCGCTTCGGCATGCAGGCTGCCCACCGCGAACGTGATCGCGGCGGCGAGGGTCAGTCGTCGGAACATGTGCATCTCCCCAGGTCAGTGCCCGGAGACTAGCCCGGACGCCTCGAAGGCGCCATGTGCCACCGGATGGGTCAGGCGAACAGCAGCGCCACGCCCGCCATGCCGAGCATGAGGAACGAGATGACCACCTTGGCCAGCATGCCGGCCAGCATGCCGACCCACGTGCTTACACCGACATGCGCGGAGCGCAGGATGCTCTTGCCGGAGCAAAGCTCACCCACCACCGCACCGGCGAAGGGGCCGATGACAAGCCCGGGGATGCCGAAAAACATGCCGACGGTCGTGCCGACCCCGGCACCCCAGAGGGCGCGTGGTGTCGCGCCGATCTTCTTCGCCCCGAGCGAGGCCGAGATGAAATCCAGCGCCACGCCGAACGAGCCCACGATGCCGATCGCGACGAGCCAGCCCCAGCCAAGGTGGTGGTACTCGTCGACGGCCGCGGCAAGCCAGATGCCGCCGAAGATCATGGGGATGCCCGGCAGGAAAGGCAGGATCGCCCCCGCGACGCCGCCCACGATGAGCGCGGCGGCGAGCAGGTAGAGGGCGAACTCCATCAGCGGAACGCCTCGCGGTATTCCGGCTTGAGGTAGGCGGAGAACGCCTCGCTGGGCACGTCGACGGCCTGCGGGCCTGCGACGTACGCCGCCACCTGGTAAGGCGGGAAGATAAAGGTCAGGCCGTGCACCTTGTCATCGGGGCCGGTCAGCAGGCTGAAAACCCGGTAATGGTCCTTGCCTGGCGCGGTGCCTTCCTCGATAAGCCGCGTATCCGAGGCCAGCGGCTCATCCTGGTCATCCAGCTGGGTAATGAGCTGGCGGCGTGCCTCCGAGGCGAAGGCGCGTTCGGCCGCTTCGGGGTCGCTGAATAGCTCACGGATGCCCACCACGCGGTCTGCGTCCTTGTCGAAGGTGAAACTGTCCACGATGGGCGCGGGGTGGGCGCCGCCGGTGAAGGCCTGGCCATCGACCTGCACGTTGATGAAACGATCGGTACGGGCGGAGATGGCGATATGGAGGTTCAGATCCCATGGGATTTCTCGAGCGCGGGCACGTGCACCCGGTGCGTCCAGGCTATCCAGGAAGGCGCGTTTCTGCCCGTCGACGTAGCGGTCGATCGCGTGGCGCAGCGGGTCGGCCCTGGCGGGCAGCTGGGGGAGTGAGAGCTCCATGGTATAGAGGCCATCCTGGCCGGAACGGTTATCCTTGTCGGCACTCGCCCGCGTGGGCGGTGGCGTCTGTCCGCCGTTCGTCCGGTCGGCGCCGTCGCGGCAGGCGGCAAGCCCGGCGGTAGCGATAACCAGCGACAGGATGTGTCGCACCAGCATTTCGGCATTCTCTCCCTGCAAGGCTCGCATCTTAGCGTAGACATCGCATGGCGCAGAGGACGTCAACGTAACGAAGGAATAGCGTGCACAAGGCGATGACGGAAACCGTCACCCTGCTCAAGGCCGATGAGCTCGGCCGCATCGAACGCGTGGAGCGGGGCGGCACCGCGCTCATCCGCCGTGATATCGCAGCGGCGCGCTGGTGGGCGCGCGCGTTTGCGCGCCGTGCCGCGGCCCGTGAAGCACGTGCGCTGGCGCGGCTGGATGGCATCGACGGCGTGCCGCGCCTGCTGGCGTGGGATGGGAACGTGCTGGAACGCAGCTATATGGCTGGCGAACCGATGCAGGTAGGCCGCCCTCTGGACCCGGCGTACTACCGCGATGCGCTGCGCCTGCTGGCGGTGTTGCACCGCCGCGGCATCGTCCACAACGATCTGGCCAAAGAGCCCAACTGGCTCGTGCGCGAAGATGGCAGCCCGGGCCTGGTGGATTTCCAGATCGCCTGGACGCGAGGCCGTCGTGGCGCGCTATTCCGCCTGCTGGCGCGGGAGGACCTGCGCCACCTGCTGAAGCACAAGCGGACTTACGCAGCCGATCGGCTCAGCGTGAGGCAGCGCAACATCCTCGCCCAGCCCGCGCCGCATTCACGGCTGTGGCGGGCTACCGGCAAACGCCTGTACAAACTGATCGCCCGCAGGATCTTCGGCTACTGGGACAACGAAGGCCAGGGCCGCATCCGCAGGTAGGAGCCCATCCTGTGGGCGACATCCTTTGCCTCACCATAGGTAGGAGCCCACCCTGTGGGCGACATCTTTCGCCTCACCGCTACAGGTCCTGTGGTGTTATCGCGAACGGCGTCGCCCACAGGGTGGGCTCCTACAGCGGCGCGGGGGTTATTTTTCGACGAAGGCGCGTTCGATGACGTAATCGCCCGGCTCGCGGGTGCGCGGGGAGGCCTGGAAGCCTTCGCCATCGAGCAGGACGCAGATGTCGTCCAGCATTGAGGGGCTGCCACACAGCATGACGCGGTCTTCAGCCGGGTTCAGCTGGGGCAGGCCGGTGGCGCGGGCCATCTCGCCGTCGGCGATCGCATCGGTGATGCGGCCCCGGTTACGGAATTCCTCGCGGGTGACCGTCGGGTAGTAGACGAGCTTCTCGCGCACCAGCTCGCCCAGGTACTCGTGGTTCGGCAGTTCCTTCTCGATGTAATCCGAGTAGGCGAGGTCGTTCACATGGCGCACGCCGTGGGCCAGGATGATCTTGTCGAAGCGCTCGTAGGTTTCCGGGTCGCGGATGATCGACAGGAACGGGGCCAGGCCGGTGCCGGTGCCCAGCAGGTACAGGCGCTTGCCCGGCTTCAGGTCGTTAAGGACCAGGGTGCCGGTGGGCTTGCGGCTGACGATGATCGGGTCACCGGGCTTCAGGTGCTGCAGGCGCGAGGTCAGCGGGCCGTCCTGGACCTTGATGCTGAAGAATTCCAGATGCTCTTCGTAATGCGCGCTCGCGATCGAATACGCGCGCATGAGCGGGCGGCCATCGACTTCCAGGCCGATCATCACGAAATGCCCGCTTTCGAAGCGGAAGCCGGGATCGCGCGTGGTACGGAAACTGAAAAGCGAGTCGTTCCAGTGATGTACGTCGATGACGTGCTCGGTCGCCAGTGCCACCATGGTGTGCGTTGCCTCTGAACAAATAGGGACGAAGCCACCGCGCCCCGCGCGGCAAGCCTTGGAATCAGCTGGGGAAGCGACCCGCGGGCCGCGCTGCCTGGCGCGTGGCGCCGCTCCCCATGGGGTGGGTGCGGGCTCAGGCATATAAGGATACGGCATCCCGCGATTTCGCGCCGGAGCCCCTGCAGGAGCGCGCCTGCGCGATCGGGGTTACCGCGAGCACCTATCGCGCGCAAGCGCGCTCCTACAAGGAGTCTCGCCGTGGTCTAAGATCGGGGCTCATTCACCGACGGATCTTCCACCGATGACTCGACCCGAGTACACCCCGGGCCAGGCCTGGACCTATCGCACGCGACCCGGTGAGGAAGCCTCGCGCGTCGTTATCCGCAAGAAAGACATCGAGCCCGAGGATGGCGAGGTCTTCCATATCTCTATCCT
The DNA here is from genome assembly GCF_023078475.1 of Luteibacter aegosomaticola. Classification (NCBI taxonomy): domain Bacteria; kingdom Pseudomonadati; phylum Pseudomonadota; class Gammaproteobacteria; order Lysobacterales; family Rhodanobacteraceae; genus Luteibacter; species Luteibacter aegosomaticola. Next base: position 1,001,121 of record NZ_CP095741.1, read on the forward strand.
CGATGCCCGGCTGCGTAACCACCGGGTCGACGGTGGCATCCAGCACGCCATGCACCACGCGGCCGTGGCCCGGGCGACGCTCGACCAGAGCCTGCTCGACTGCGTGGGTGAAGGCAACGAAGACGAGGCCTGGATGGATGGCTACGAGGTATGGCGCCACGCCTACGATCGCGGCGACGCCGGTGTCTTCGACATCCCCGTGGCCGAGATCCTCGGCTACATCGAAAAGGTCGTGGCCGCGTCAGGCGAAAAATAACGCCAGGCAAAAAAAGAGCGCCCTGTCCCCCCGAAGCCGGCAGGGGAGGTGCCGGTTTCGGGAGGCGGGCGCAAGCGTCACACAGGGATCGGTAAAACGGTTTTAGAAGTCGTACGACACCGAGAGGCGGGCGTAACGCGGGTCCTGGGTGATCAGCGGCACGCGATAAATCGCGTTCGGCGTGCCGCGCGACTGCCACTCGGTCGGGTAACGGAACACCGCGCGCTGCTGGTTGGTCACGTTGAACACGTTAGCGGCGAACGCGAGGCGGTCGTTGCCCCAGCTCGGACGCCAGGTCAGGCCCAGATCCCACTGGTAGGTCCACGGCAGGCGGCCCTTGTCACCCGGGGGCGACGGCTGGCCATCGCACCAGTGGTACGCGCTGCCGTAACCGGCCGGATCGGTCTGGCCCGGGCCGTAGTAGCCAAGGCAGACTTCCGGCGCGCCCGAGGCGATCTGGAAGTTGCTCGAGAGCTGCCATTCCGGCGCGAACTGCCAGTAACCGAACGCCTTGAACACGTGCGGGTGGTCATTGCCCAGCGGGCCGTTCGCGTAATCCATCACATAGCTGTTATCCCAGTCCATGCTGCCGGCGGCGCCGTTCTGGCGCGAGTCGGTACGCGACTGGCCTTCGGTGTTGCCGTAGGAGTGCGAGAACACGTAGTCGAACTTGCCGTACCACGTGCCGTCGAACTGGTGCTCCATGTAGAGCTCGGCGCTGTAGTACTTACGCTTGGTCGCGGGCATGCCCATTTCCTTGCGCGAGAGATCGACGGTGAACGGGTTGCCCGACGGGTCGAGCAGGGTGAACGTGTTGGCGTGCCCGCCATTGACCAGGTAGCAGCTGTTGGTCGAACCAACCGTGTGGCCTTCAGCCTCGGCCTTCGACGTCACAAGGTCGATATCGCAGAAGTCGTCGATGACGGTATTGAGCTTGCGGTAGGTCAGCTTGGCACCGTACGACCAGTTCTCACCCAGCAGCTTGTCGAAGCCGAGGATGTATTCGTCCTGGTTTTCCGCCTTCAGGTTCTTGCCAGCGACGGTGCGCGGGTCAGGCGGGATGCCGTACGAGTTGTTGCCCGAGACCACACCGCTCATCTGGGTGAGGCCCTGCGGCGAGCCATCGGGATTGATGCCCGAGTAGGTGTAGTACTGCTGGGTCGCGATATAGCCGGCAGCCGCACCCGTGGCCGGGTTAAGCGGCAGGCCGAGGTAGTAGCGGCCCGCGTTGGCGTAGATCTTGAAGCTGCCATCGCCATTCACATCCCACGCTGCACCCAGGCGCGGCGCCCACTGCGGACGGGTCTGCTCGATGAACGGCTTGCCGAACTGGTTGTAGTCGGTGAACTGGTCGTTGCGCAGGCCGATCGTGACCAGCCAGCGGTCGCTGACCTGCCACTTGTCTTCGATGTACTGCGCCTTCTGGTCGGAACGCACGTTGACCAGGTTGTAGTTGATGTTGCGGCTCACCCAGTAGCCACTCTGGCCATTGGCGAACTGTGCAGGCGCCGGCACGTAGTTACGGCCCGGGGTGCTGTTGATCTCTTCGTTCGGATCCTTCTGGAAACCGTAGTTCCAGCTGTAGCCCGGACCCGGGCTGAAGGTACCGAAATCGAGCACCTGCGACTTGACGTTATCGATACCGGCCGACAGCGTGTGGTCGCCCGCGATGTACTGCACGTCGAAGCGGAGGTTGTTCGTCTTGTTGCCGCGACCGGGCGAGCTGATGTCAGCGACCTGCGAATTCTTGATCGCGCTGCCGCCGTTCAGTGCCGGGTTCTGGTTGCCCGAGCCATCGACGCGGGCGAGATCCGTATCGTAGTTGCCGGCCTGGTCATAGTTCTTCACCGACATCTTGCCGTACTGGGCGCTGATGGTCAGGTTATCGGTGATGTAACCGGTGTACTTGGCGTTCCAGAAATCGCCGCCGACCTTGGTGTTGTTCACCGGGCCGATGGTGTTGGTGCGCGACATGTTGACGTAGTCATAGCCGTAGCGCGTGCCGCTGCCCGAGCGCTTGTCACCGACATCGGTGAACTCGAGGATGTGGTTATCGGTGATGTTCCAGTCGAGCTTGGTGTACCAGCGCGGGTTCTCGTAGGTGTTGGTCGAGGCAGGCGTGCTGTTGTCGACGGCGTTGACGTTGCGCAGGCCGTCCTTCTCGAACTCGGCCGCCGCGAAGAAGAACAGCTTGTCCTTGATCAGCGGGCCGCCGGCATACGCACTGACGGTGGTCGCCCACTTATCGTTCTGGCTCTTCGGCTGGTAGAGATCGCCGGCCGGTGCCGACGACGGCGTGTTGTTGTAGTGCAGGTTCGGGCCGGAGGCGCGGGCCCAGTTCGGCTCCCACAGGATCTGCGCGCCGAAATGCCATTCGTTCGTGCCGCGCTTACCGACCTGGTTGATCACGCCGCCATCGGAGCGGCCGTACTTGGCGCTGTAGCCGCCCGTATAGATTTCCTGCTGGTCGATCGCGCCGTAGGGCAACTGGATGCCGCCGGCCGCGTTGAGCGGGTCGGTGGTGTTGAAGCCGTTGACGTAATACGCGTTCTCGTTGGAAGCGGCGCCGCCGAAGCTGGCGAGCGAGCGGCCGGTATCGCTGGTGAAACCGCCGCCGTTGTTCACGACGCCGGGAGCCAGGCGGGCTACCGCTTCGGCGCTGCGGCCGAGGGGCAGCTTGGCAAGCTGTTCGGAGGTGATGACGGTACGCGAATCGACCGAGGTGACGTCGATCGGCGGGATCGCCGTGCCGGTCACGGTCACGCCGCTAAGCGACGTGGCATCGGCAGCGGTGGCGGCGGCCGGCGCGGCGAACGAAATATCCGTGCTGGCGCCGACGCGCAGCTGCACGTTCTTCCGCGAATCCACGACGGCGCCATCGCGCATGAGCGTGACGGTGTACGTACCGAGCGGGAGCTGGGTGAGGGAGTAGTGGCCGCGGTCGTCCACGGCGGTTTCGCGATGGAGGCCATTGGTGCTGTCGACGACGATGGTCTGGTTGCCACCCGCCGGCACGGAGCCGTTGAGGTTACCGGTGGTCGACTGCGCGTATGCGCTACCGACGCCACCCAGGCATGTGCCCAAGGCTAACGCCAGGGCGGTCCTGCGAATCAGAAACTGGTGCTTCATGGCTTCCCCGAAATGATCAAAATCAAAAATGACGGCAACACGGGGCCGCAGCCGCGGGTGCAATGCCCACGACTTTCGTTTGCTGGAGCCATGCAGAAGGCCCTCCCCGCGCTCCATCGCAAAAAACCCATTTGCCTCGATCCAAATGGGTTGATCGAAAGGTTTACCGCAGGGGCTGGGTGATGTCCAGCGCCTTTCATCGATGCATGCCTGGCCGTATAGCCGTCTGAATGCATTGGTGCGTCGCAGCAGAAACGCGTGTAACTATGGGTATTTGTGTATTTTCATGCTGCGAAAACTGCCGCGTGAAAACGATTACGTCCATGCATGGAAAACACCGAAAGATAATTTCGATGGCGCCATCTGGACCCGTCTCCAGACACCCATTTCATCCACATTTGGATCGTGTCAAATCTCACGTAACATGCGACAGATGTCATACTGTCCGGGTAGAATTGACCGTGCGGCGTGAGATGCTGCGAAAACTAGGTGCGTTTTCGTGCCCCGGCAGGGGTGTCTTGGTGAATCGAAAGAGATCCTGGGTACGAAAACCACTTGATGAAGGCCTGCGTAAGCAGGCGCAAGTCGGTTTCGGCCATTCGAAAGCTTACGCAGCGGCGCACTTGCCAGTCTCGCCGCAGAACATAGACTAGGCCGGTATTGGGGGAGTAGTGGAAGTCAGCCTGGCATGAAGATCGATCGCGGTAGCGGCAAGCGTGCCGGGCCGGTGATGCTCAGCGAGGTCGCCGAGCGGTTGCGCAATCCGCGCATCGACCGCATCGTGGCGAGCTTCCGCGAGCATCACGTATCGCTCGTGCGCACGGTCCTGCTCGGCTTCATCGTCGTGTGGACCGCGGCTTGGCTCCACGGTCCGCTGGCCATGGCGCGTGAGTCGCGCGCCGTCTTCCCGCTCGCCCTCATCCTGTTTGTCGCCAGTACGTTCTGGATGCTGTTCCTGCGTGCCGGGTGGATGAAGGTCACCCCCAGGCTGGACACGGTGGGCCAGGTAGCGAACTTCGTGATGGCGGCCCTGCTGCTGAAGGCGGGCTTCATGCTCGTCATCACCGTGACGACCGTCTTGCCCTTCCTCTCGGTGGCCGTGGGCATGCGCTATAGCCGGCGCGCCTTCGCCGCGAGCGTCGTGGCCTCGGTGGTGATCCTGGCGGTCGCCGCGCCGGATGGTTACTGGGTCAGCCGCCCGGCGTACGCGCTGTATGCCCTGGCGTTGACGGTCGTCCTGCCGATGACGCTCTATCGCATGATCGATGCCTTGCGCGAGGTCTCCGCGGAAGCCATCGCGTCCCGCGAGGCGCAGCACCGCTTCATCTCCATGATGAGCCATGAGATGCGGACGCCGCTGAGCACAGTGATCCACGCCGCGTCACTGATCGATACCTCGGTCATGAACGATGACCAGCGCCGGCTGGTGGCGCTGCTTTCGACCAGCGCCAACGCGCTCCTTCACCGCGTGAACGCCGTGCTCGACGTGGCCTCGTTCGCCGGTGGCAGCTTCATGCTCCGCCAGCACACCTTCGCTTTCGATGAAGTCCTTGCCACCGTCGGCGCGGTTTGCCGCCCCTCGGCGGCCGAGAAGCGCATCGGCTTCAGCGTTTCGCGCGATGCGTCGGTGGAAGGCGTATTCACCGGGGATCCGGGGCGCATCGAGCAGGTGCTGTCGAATCTCGCCTCGAACGCCCTGAAATTCACACCGCCCGGCGGCAGCGTGGACGTGCGCGTGGAACTGACCGAGGCCGTCGGTGGCCGCGATCCCATCATCACCTGCACGGTGACGGATACCGGCATCGGTATCGCCGATGCCGATAAGCAACGCATCTTCGATCCGTTCCAGCAGGTGAGCGTGGGTGAGAGCCGCCGCCAGGAAGGCGTGGGCCTTGGGCTCTACATCGTGCGCAACGTTTCAGGCCAGATGGATGGCCACCTCGAGGTGACCGACAACCCCTTGGGTGGGTCGGTCTTTACCTGGCGCTTCCCCATGCCGCGCGCTGCCCAGGGCGCGCGCAGCATGGCGGATGTGCCGCTGGTGGAAATGCTCGATGCGCATCGCCTCCGCGTCGCACCGCAGGCGTGCCTCGTGGTCGACGACAACGCCGCTAACCGCGAAATCGTCGGGCGGATCCTGGAACGTGCAGGGCACCACTGCGTGTTCAGTGCGAGTGGCGACGAAGCCCTTGCGCGGATGGATCGTGGCACGTTCGACCTGATCTTCATGGACCTGCACATGCCGGGTAGTTCCGGATGGGATGTGCTGGGCCGGATTGAAGGCCTGCGCCGTACCCAGGCGGTGCCGCCCATCGTGATGCTCAGCGCGGATTCGAGCCAGGATGCGGTGCGTATCGCGTTCAAGGCGGGTGCGCGTGCGTACCTGACCAAGCCCATCGCCGCGCAACGCTTGCTCGATATCATCGAGACCATCGCCGCGGAGCGCTCGCTGGCGACGGCCGCGAAAGCGTGGCAGCCGGAGCTGCCGGGCATGGAGCCGCGCGGCACACAAACGACGCCGCTGGATGAAATGCGCGTACTGGCGAGCCCCGCGGAGTTCGCGACTTTCCTTGACCTGTGTTCGGTGGCTTCCGACGGGCACGTGGACGCCCTTCGCGACGCGATGCTGACCAGTGATATCGCGGGTGCATCAGAATCCTTGCACGCGTTGCGCAATGTGCTCGGCAACCTTGGGGTGCCGGGGGCGAGCCGTGTATGCGATGACCTCGGTGTGCTTATCGATGCCGGTGGTGACATGCGCCCCGCCGTGGCGGAGCTGGATGCCTTGTGCCGGTCGGTCGGCCACTATGTCCGGCTGCAACGGCGCCAGGCGGGCGTGCCGGCGGATAGCGCTGCGTGACATCGCTCGAGGCGCTGGCGCGCGATATCGAACAGCGCGAGCGCGCTACACCAGGCCTGAAACCCGATAACGAAGCGCGCGTCATCTTCCTTGACGGAGTTGCGCGCGAGCGCCGCCCGCTGGCCATGGTTTACCTGCATGGGTTTACGGCGAGCCAGGCGGAGGGTGATCCGGCTCACCGCGCCCTTGCGACGGCCTGCTCCGCGCACCTCTACGTCAACCGCCTCCACGACCACGGCACCGATGAGCCGATGGCCATGGCAGGTGCTTCGCCACAGGCGTGGCGCGAGGATGTGGCGGCCGCATTCCAGACGGGGCTCGCGCTGGGTGAGCGCATCGTTCTCGTCGGTACCTCCATGGGCGCATCGCTCGCGTTGGATCTCGCTGCGGCGCATCCCGACACCGTGGCGGCCGTCGTCGTCTGGTCACCGGGCATCCGTGTTTTCGACGAGGAACAGCTCCGCGCGGCGACGCTGCTCGAAGGGCCGGTCGTTCCCCCGGGCGAGCGCACGGCTTACCAGCGCCAGTACTGGTCGTCGGTGGTGCACTCGGATGCTTACCGGGCCATCGCCCGTCTGTTTATCGAGCGCATGCAGCCGGCGAATCTGAGCCGGGTGCGCTGCCCGGTCCTGGTCGGTGCCTGGGATGGCGGCCCCGGTGATAGCGATACGCTGACGTCGGTGGCGGCGATGCGTGAGGCTTTCGGCTGGCTGGGCACGTTGCCCGACCAGCGCCGCTTCATCGCCTACGACCATGCCGCACACGTTCTTGCGAACCCGTACCGTTCGCCAGCTGCGCAACGGGTGCTGGCCGATGCGCAGGCGTTCCTTGCCGGGCACGGCCTCGCTCGCTAGCGTCATCGGCCATAGGTCGCAGCGACGCGGCCGCGCGTAACCGTTATCTTTGCAGCCTGGATACGACGGGGTGGGGATGCGGTTCGAACGGGCGATCGCCGTGATGCGCGCGGTAATGTGGGCCTTGGTTGGCTGGGTGGCGCTTGCAGGCGCTGCATGGGGCACGGATACCCGCGACCGCAGCATCGGCCAGTTCTATCACACGGCCTGGACCGTGCGCGAAGGCGCGCCCGGGCAGGTGACCGCGCTTGCCCAGACCGCCGATGGTTACCTCTGGCTGGGTACGCAGACGGGCCTTTATCGATTTGATGGCGTGCGCTTCGAGCGCTTCCGTCCCCGTAGCGGCGGCGACTTCCCGGCGTCCAGCGTGGCTTCGCTTTATGCGCCACCCGAGGGGGGCTTGTGGGTGGGCTTCCGCTATGGCTTCGCCAGCTTTATCGAGGGTGATCACGCGACGCACTATGGCGCTGCGTCGGGGTTGCCGACTGCGACGGTCTACGCGATCGCCGGTACACCGGATGGACGGTTGTGGGGCGCGACCTTCAATGGCCTCGTGGAGCTTCGTGGCGGCCGGTGGCATCTCGTGGGCGCCGACATGGGCCTGCCGGGCGCCCGTGCTCGGAACCTTGCCGTGGACCGCGAGGGCCGGCTGTGGGTCGCTTCGGACGTTGCGCTTTCGTGGTTGCCGCCGGGCGGTGATCGCTTCCACGTGGCGACGCGCGATGTCGGCAAGATCAACCGGATCGCCGAAGCGCCCGACGGTACCGTGTGGGTAGCCGATGTCGACCGCGGTGTGTTGCCCGCCTGGCGGGCAACCGGTGACCCGGCGGCGGCCGGGCCAAATGTGCGCGTTTCATCGTCGGGTTTGCTATTCGACCGCGACGGCGCGCTTTGGGTCCCCACGCTGGGTGACGGGCTACGACGGGTGCCGCGCGTGGACGAACTCCCGCGGCAGATCATCGACGCGGACGGTAGCGCGGCACAGAGCTTTGTCGAGAGGGATGGGCTCACCTCCGATGCCATCACCGCGATCCTCCAGGACCGCGAAGGGAACATCTGGGTGGGAGGAAGCCGGGGCCTGGATCGGTTCCGCGCGAGTCGCCTCCTTCCGGCACCTACGCCTTCCGGTGCCACCGATTTCGCGATCGTGCCGGCTGTGGGGAAGGGCATCTGGATCGGCACCAAGAATCGCCCGCTGATGCGCGTGGATGTCGCTGGCGCGTCGGCAGTGCAATTTCCGCAGGCGATCACAGCGGCTACCCGTGACGGAACGACCACGTGGTTTGGCGGCCCCAACGGCGTCTGGACGCTCGAGGGTGACACGCCCCGGTTGTTCGCGCCGTTGCCCGTGCAGGATTTCACCGGCGTGCAGGCAATTACCGGCGATGGCCATGGCGGTGCGTGGGTATCGATCAATCGCCCCGGCGTGTATCACTTCAGCCAGGGCGGCTGGCATCGCGAACTGTTGCCCGCCGTCGCTAACGATCCTTCTCCGCTGGTGCTCGTACGCGACCGCGCCAACCGGCTCTGGATGGGCTTTGCACGGGAAACCCTGATCGTCCGCGACGAGGGAGGCCGGGATACGGTGCTGGGTGCCCGGGAAGGGCTTGATGTCGGCAACGTGACGGCGCTGTTCGCCGATGGCGAGGTCATGTGGGTGGGCGGCGAACGCGGGATCAACCTCGTGCAGCGGGGGCGCGTTTACCCGCTCGCCCTGCAGATGGATCTGCGCGGTGTGTCGGGCATCGTGCGTGATCGCAGCGGCGATTACTGGGCGAATGCATCGCAGGGCATCGTCCGACTGCGCGCGGCCGATGTTGCCCATGCGCGCACCGATGCCGGGTTCCGCGTACCGGTCACGCTCTTCGATTCGCTGGATGGTTTGCCAGGTACGCCGGCGCAATTCAGGCCCTTGCCAACGGCCGTCGCCGCGGATGATGGCCGCCTATGGTTCGCGACCACCAGCGGCGTCGTGTCGATCGATCCCGCCGACGTGCCACACAACACCTTGCCGCCCCCCGTGAACATCCACGGTGTGGCGACCGACTCGGGCTGGTTCGATGCCATGGCGCCCGTCCAGCTGCCGGCCAAGACCGAGCGCCTGCGTGTGGTCTACACGGCGACCAGCCTTTCGATGCCGGAACGGGTGCGCTTTCGCTACCGCATGGATGGCATCGATACACGCTGGCGCGATGCGGGGACCGACCGCGAAGCGGTGTATACCGATCCGCCGCCCGGCCATTACGTGTTCCGCGTTTCCGCCGCGAATGAAGATGGCGTCTGGAACGAACAGGGCGCCTCATTGCGTATCGACGTGGCGCCGGCGTTCTACCAGACGGCCTGGTTCGCGGTGCTGCTTGCGATCTTCGTTGCGGGCATCGTGTGGATGCTGGTGGTCATGCGTATCCACCGTATCGAACATCAGTTACGCGAGCGCTTGCACGAGCGCCACGCGGAACGCGAGCGGATCGCTCGCGAACTGCACGATACGCTGCTGCAAAGCATCCAGGGCCTGATGATGCGCTTCCAGGCGGTCGCCAACCGCGTATCCCAGGACGATCCGTTGCGCACATCGATGGAGCGTGCGCTGGACCGTGCCGAGCTTGCCCTCGTGGAGGCGCGCGACCGGGTCCGTGACCTGCGCGACCACCTGGGCGATACCGTGGCGCTTGACGTGGGTTTACTTGAACTCGCGCGCGCCTACGCCGATGAACACACCGTGCCCGTGACCGTCGACGCGGCGCCTGTCTGGCGTGGGATGGATCCGCTGGCGCGTGACGAGCTGTATGGCATCGCGCGTGAAGCCGTGCACAACGCGGTGGCCCACGCCGAAGCGAGCCGCATCCGCGTCGCCCTCTACCGGGAAGGCCCCGACGTGGTCCTGGGCATCCACGACGATGGCCAGGGCATCGCGCCGGCCATACTCGCCAGTGGGCGCCCGGGTCACTGGGGCCTGCGCGGCATGCGTGAGCGCGCCGAGAACATGGGCGGGACCACGACCATTACGTCGTCCCCGGCGAGCGGCACGCAGGTGGTCGTGCACGTACCGCTCGCCAGAGTCATGCCCTTGCCCGCCTGGTGGCGGCGCTGGATGCGTGAGGGCTAGCGGTAACACCCATACGTGAACTGGCCCTTCGCGAGGGGGCACAGAATGGCGGCGAAACCGCCGTTGGCGGGCACGTCGAACGAAAGCGTCCCATCCGCCGTGACGTTCTGCGTCGAGCGGGCCACATCGCCGCGGCCGCTGCCGTCGCGGATGATGTCTGCGCGCCATGGGCCGACACCCAGCGACGCCAGGGGCACGCTCAGCCGGCGCGCGGGCCCAGCGGCAATCGCGCCGATAAACCAGCGATCGCCGCTGCGCCGCGCGAAGATGGCTTCTTGCCCAGGCGTGCCGGCGATCAGCTTCGTTTCGTCCCACACCGTCGGGATCTGATCGAGGAACGTGAGCGCGTTCGGCCGGCGCTGGTACGCCTCGGGGCTATCCGCGAGATGCGTCCAGCCCGATTCGAAGACGATGGGCAGCGCGACTTCATGCGCGATCGTTGCCTCCTGGCGGCCGACGTCGAAGGCCACCGGTGTGTAATCCATCGAACCGACGACGTTACGCGTGAATGGCTGGATGGTATTGCCGACCGGTGGCGGGTCGTTCTCCGCACCGCGCACGCCTTCCATCGTCATCAGGTGAGGCCACGTGCGTGCGAGGCCGTGCGGGATCGTGCCGCCGTGGAAATTCACCATCAGCTGGAGGCGCGCGGTATCGGCGAGGGTGTCGTCGTACCAGCGGAAGCGCGCCTGGCTATCGGAGCCCATGAAATCGATCTTGACGCCCTTAGCGCCCCAGCCCTTGACGCGCGTAAGCCATGCCTGGCGTTTGGCGGCTGTGTCGAGTTTTGTCCAGGGGAACCACATCAGCACGTCCACGTGCTTCGCGTTCGCATAGGCGATGAGCTGCGGTGCCCATGTCTCGCTCCAGCCCTCGTCCAGCAGGATGAACGGCATGCGGTTGGCAGCGGCGAAATCCACGAAGGCCTTCTGCCGTTCAAAGCTCTTCGGGCTGTCGTGGTCGCTGATCCACGACCAGGCGACGCGACCTGGGTGGATCCACGAGGTGTCGGTGAGCTTCGATGGGTCCGCGAGATCATCCACAAGGGTCGATTGCGTGACGGTGGCGAGATCGCCGGTGATCACGGTGCGCCACGGTGTCACGCCTGTGCTGTCGACACGGCTGTCAGCGAGGGTGAGTTGATAGGCCGGGCTGTTGGCCGCGTGCGTGAGCCGGCTGCCGTCGTAACGCCCGTCGGCATTGGCCTCGGTGATCAGCACGTAACTCTGGCCGGCGAGGAACAGCGACGGGTAGCCGTAATCGCCACCCGGCGCCGTGGCCGCCGTGGTCTCGATACGTTCCTTCTCGTTGCTGGGGTCGTACGGGAGGAGCCACGCTCGCGCATTCGCGGGCAGGCTGTAGCTCGTCGCCTCGCCGGTGACCGTCGCCTGCGTGGCGCCAGGCAGCTCGTAGCGGAACGCAATGCCATCGTTGGCGACACGTACGACGACATCGAGCTTCTCGCCTTTATCGTTCTGCAGGGCGTAGCGCGTCTCGGCGAGGTTCGCGTTGCGGACAAGGCGTTTGCCCGTCGTCATCCGGTAGTTTTCGTTGAGGTTGCGCTGGGTGGTGCCGATCAGGTGCAGGTCGTGGGTGAGGTCGCTGCCCGCCGTACGTAGGCCGAGCGTCGCATCGACCAGCGTCTGCCCTTGCGGGTCGGTGACACTCAGGACGGGGCGGCCACCATCGCGGAAGACGACGGTGGCCAGGGGTGGCGTGGCGAAGGCCGGCACGGCGACGAACGCGGTGATGAGGGCGGCGGCGAGTCGGTGCGGCGTGTGCATGGGGGCTCCTGGAGCGGATGGGCCGGGACGCCGAGCATTCCACAGCCTTGCGCGGCCGCTCAAGGAAGACGCGGCCAGCGTGAGAACCGCGTCAACGCAAACGCCCATTACCATGGCGGCCATGACCGACGTCACTTCCGACTTTCTCGATTTTCTGGAAACCGAGGCTTCCTGGCGTGAGCCCGGCGCGTTTCGCTGGCGCGCTGATGCGGCCGACCGGCTCGATTTGCTGGCGTTGACGATGGCCGATGCGCGGCAACGGCAGCGGGCCGACGCGCTGTTCGAGGCCATGGCGGCGGCCGACGACGCCTTGTTTGCTTCGATGCGGGCTGCGATTCGATCGGGACAGGGGAGAACCGTGCTGGCGCCGTGGCTGGAGATCGGCGAGCCGGTGGGTGCGCACTACGATGCGCTGGATGCGCTACTGGCGGGCGTGCTCGGTATCGAAGAGCCCATGCCCGACGATCCGCGGCCGCCGACCGATATGGTTTTCTACCAGCCCACGCCCGCGCGGCACATCGTTGATGCGGTGCGCCGCACGGCGTTGTCGGCGAATGACCATGTGCTGGATCTCGGTTCGGGGCTTGGGCACGTGCCGCTCCTCGTCCGGATACTGAGCGATGCCCGTGTGTCGGGAGTGGAACGGGAGCCGGCGTATGTATCCAGCGCAGTGGCCGCCGCCGAATCGCTTGGGCTGCATGACGTGGCCTTCGCCTGCGGTGATGCCCGCGAGGCCGACTACGCCACGGCGAACGTCTTTTACCTGTTCACACCCTTCATCGGTACCGTCCTGCGCGATGTGGTCGCCCGCATCGAGGCGGAAGCCAGGCAAAGGCCGATACGCGTCGTGGCCCTCGGCCCGTGCACCCGCACCTTCGCCCGCCAGCCATGGCTTCAGGCCGACGGTGCCGAGCCCGAAGCGGCGGACCGCATCGTGATCTTCAACTCCGTGTAGGAGCGCGCTTGCGCGCGATCACCGCCCGTGGAACCGCCCCGTAGCACCACCCACCGAAATGCTCACGCCCCCGGTCGGATGCTCACAGCTGCCAAACGCCTGCGAAAGGCTCACGGCGCCGCCCTGGTAGCTACCACTGCCACCGTGGCTGGCGCTGACCACGCCGGTGGTCACGCTGCCGTGCACCTGCGGTTGGTTGTAGGTAGCGTCGTCGCAATGCGGGCCATCGTCCTCGACATCCGCGCCCGCGATCTGACCGCTGGTGTCGCCGTAGTAGGTACCCGGCGGGTCCTTGGCGCGGGACGGGGTGACGGCGACGCTTTCCTTGCCGTTTGCGGCAGCGGGGGCTGGCGCTGGCCCTGCGTGGTTCATCGAGGTGGTGCCGTTCTTCGAGCCACTGTCGGCCACGTCAGCGGCCTTGGCGGGCGCCGGGGCCGTGCTGGCGGGGGCCGGCACGTAATTCGCGGGCAGGTTGAGGTTGAGCGGCTTGCCGGCATCCTGCGCCATGGCGGCGCCGGCAAGCAGGGAAAGGGCGGTAAAGGCGAGGAAGGACTTCATGGAGCGCTCCGGGGGACGTGCCATTTAACGCTTTTGGGGAGCGTCGGGTGTACCGGGCTTGGATCGCACGTTCAGGGTGGAGTTCCCTGGGACGCCCCCGGGCCGCGCTCAGCCCTCTTCGGGCTCGCTGAGCGGCGGCTCGCCCAGGCGGGCGCGCAGGGCGTCGATCTCGCGGCGCAGGTTGCGGTTCTCGGCTTCCAGCTCGGCGACCTGCTCGCGCAGGGCCACGACGTCGCCCGAGGGCTTCTCGCGCGGCTTGCGCTTGGATTCACGCACCCGCTTGGCGGCGTCCTTGAGTTCCTGGTCGCCTGCGGTGGCAGCGGCGCGCTGCTCGTCCTCGGGCAGGGAGGCCACGGCCGCACCCGCGCTGATGGAGAGGGTGCCGGATTTCACCGCGGCGACCACCTCGGGAGCGGCTTCCTTGCGGATCTTTTCGATCATGCCCACCTGGTTGGCGCTGATCCGGGCTTCGCGGGCGATTTCCTTGCGGCTTTCGTTCGGGTTCGGGCGCGGGGCCTTGGGCTTGGCCGGGGCCGAGCCTTCGGCGTCGAACGGCAGGTCGTTCTCGTCCTTGGCCGGCTCCTCGCCGGCCCGGCGGGCCGAGAGGATCTCGCGCTTGCGCAGGGCGAGCACGCCGCGCTGGAAATCCGAGACGCTGCGCCGGCCCAGGTGCTGCTCGATCATCCACAGGTGCACGTCGTCCATGGACTGGAAACGCTCGTTCTGCACCGTGTTGAACGGGATATCGTGCTTCTTGCAGATGCCGTAGCGGTTGTGCCCGTCCACCAGCGTATCGCCCCACAGCACCAGCGCATCGCGGCAACCCTCGGTCAGCAGGCTGCGCTCCAGCGCCTCGTGCTCATCCGGGGTGAGGGGGTCGATATAGGCCTTGAGGTCTTCGTTGACAACGATATGCATGGACTGGACGCAGTAGCGGACGGGCGGCCGCGCATTCTAGTGCCTGCGGGTCTCATGTGCAGCGACCACGGCCGGAAACCTTGATATGTCAGGGAAGGTTGACCTCAGATGGCGGCTTGTCGCAGAACGTCGCTGCCATCTTGCGCAGGTCCTTGAACGTATCCCCATAACCGACCGGGTGGCTATCGAGCCATGCGATGGCATGCGCCAATTGCCCGCGGTCCGACGGTCGACACTCAGTGTATCGGGGCAGATAACCGAGGGTGTCGACAGCTTCATAGAGAAGGACGGCGTTCGCATGCCGAAGCTTCACGGGGTCGTCGCTTTCAATGGCGGCAAGTGTGATCCGAATGCGTGCGAAGCTCGCGCTTTGACGGTTCGTCGAAGTGAGTCCGGCCAACGCTTGGCCACACCAGCGAAATCCAAGGGCTACACCACCGGCCAGGCAGCCGAGGGCCACGAGGGCCCATACCGTATGTACGATCCATGGGCGCCGTTTGCGAACCATGGGCTGTTCAGCGGTCACTGCCATCGCTACGCTTCCCTGTGCGGAGTTGCCGGATGGTAGCAGCCCCGCTCCCTTTTTCGAGGAAGCCGTTCGGATGAACATGGAAACCGTCGAGATCAAGGCATTTGTCCCTGCCCGGGACTTTGGATTGTCCAAGGCGTTCTACATCGATCTTGGATTTGAGGTGGGCTTCTCATCCGATGACATGGCCTACCTGAAGGCGGGTGAATGCGCCTTCCTGCTGCAAGCCTTCTACGTGAAGGAGCACGCCGAAAACTTCATGATGCACATGCTGGTGGCCGACGTGGATGCGTGGTGGCAGCATGTCGTGGAGTCGGGTCTCGTCGCGAAGTACGGCGTCCGTGCGGATCCACCGGCCGATCGGCCCTGGGCGATCCGGGACTTCGTTATCGCGGATCCGTCCGGTGTGCTCTGGCGCATCGGCACGAACATTGGTTCACCCCACTAAGCCACGGAAGCCAGGTATGAAAGCGACAAACGGCACAGCAGTAGCGGTCGATCCCTCGGTCCTTATCGACGCGCGCATCGAGAGTCTCGATGACTGGCGCGGCGAAACGCTGGCGCGCATGCGCAAGCTCATCCACGAGGCGCTGCCGGATGTGATCGAGACGTGGAAGTGGATGGGCACGCCGGTATGGGAGCACGGCGGCATCCTCTGTACCGGCGAAAGCTACAAGGACAAGGTGAAGCTCACGTTCGCCAAGGGCGCATCGTTACCGGACCCGGGCAAGCTCTTCAACTCCAGCCTCGATGGCAACGCGCGCCGTGCGCTGGATATCTTCGAAGGCGAGAAGGTTGACGCGACGAAGTTCAAAGCGCTCATCAAAGCCGCGGCAGCACTCAACGCGACGAAGAGGCCGGCAGCTAAAAAGGCCGCGTCGACAAAGGCGACCGTGAAGAATGCTGCGTCAAAGAAAGTGGCCCCCAGGAAAACGGCCGCGAAGAAGGCGGCCACGAAGAAGGTCACGGCAAAATCCACGCGAAAAGCGCCCCTGTAGGAGCGCGCTTGCGCGCGATCAAGGATACGAAGCCTCCAACAACTGCGTAGCCAACGCCCCGATCTTCATATGATCGAAACTCGTGTTGTTCATGATGATCACGGTGTGCCCGTCATTAACAACACGCCAGGCCAGTACGCGGAACGCGCCATTGGAACCGTACTCCCATGCCACCGTCCGTTTCTTCCCGGCGATTTCCATCACGCGCGTGCGGCCACCCAGGGCATAGTTCTGAGCTGGCCGCTCAACCTTCAGTAGGGTGGCCAGCGTGGGTGGCGTCAGTACCTTGCCACCGAACAACCCATCTAGCAGCTGCAGCATGTCGTTGGCGCTCGTGTAGAACCCGCCGGCCATGATCATGAAATCGGGCGATGCCTTTTCGATCGGCGTGGGTGGCGATAGCAGGCTATAGCCGATGGCCATGCCAGGCACGCTCAACGACGGCCCGGTCCATGTTCCGGTGTCGTGCAGACCGAGCGGCTTCACGATGAAATCCTCGACGAGCTGCGCATAGGTGCGCTGCGAGACCTTCTCGGTGATGGCTTTGACGATCAGCCAGTTGGAGTGGGAGTAATCCCACTCGCTGCCCGGCTCGAAACGCAGGTCGCCACTGGCATACCGCTTCACCGCCGTCGTGTTGTCGAGGGACTCGTTCCGTGTACTCGGATCGCGTTTGATGGCTTCATCGATCTGGTTGGGTACGCCGCTCGAGTGGCTTATGAGTAGGCGCAGGGTAAGCTTGCTGCCGGTGTCGTGGCGGTAGTCCGGCAGGTAGGTGGTAATAGGCTCATCGAGCGAGAGCTCGCCCTGCTGGACGAGGCGCATCACGACGATGGCGGCGATCCACTTGCTGATCGACCCCGTGTCGAAACGGGTGGCTGTTGTCAGCGGCGTTCGCCGCGTTACGTCAGCGACGCCGAAGGCTTCGGCGTAATCAGGGGCGCCTCCCCGGCCGACCAGTACCACGCCGTTGAAATGTTCGGCTGACGCGAAGGTTTGGGCGGCATGGGCGCAGGCAGTACATTCCTCCGCCGTCGCGCTGCCCGTGAGGCACAGCAGCCCCACGCCGAGGCATCGGAAGAGGAATCGCTTAAGCATGGCCGCCCCACACGCAATGAAGTCCGGCTTCGACGCATGGCGGTGGCTAAAGGTTTAACGCGTCCGCCGCATCGCCTCGGCCAGGGCAGGGTTTCCGCTCCCCTCTACCCCGCGCACCGCGCCCTCGAAATCTTCCGCCGTGCGGTTCTGGCTCAGCTTTCGCTTCCCTTCGAGCCGGGTGATCTCCACCTCGATGCCGACGATATGGGCCAGCTCTTCCGCCAGGTAATCCGCAGGCGCGTCGGTCATCTTCCAGGGCTCGGGCAACCGTGCTTCGTGCTCGCGGGTAAGCCGGGCAACCACGCCACGCACGTACTTTTCGTCGTCGATCACCCGGATGCGGCCGTGCGCGTGGACGACCTCGTAGTTCCACGTGGGCACGTGCCGATGCGTCACTTGCTTGCTGGGGTACCAGTTCGGCGAGACATAGCCGTTGGCGCCGCGGAAAATGACGAGCACGTCGTCGCCTTCGACCACCTTCTGCCAGACCGGATTCGCTCGCGCCACATGGGCGACGAGCATCCCGGCAGGGCCCCGCTCCTCATCGATGAGGAACGGGATGTGGTTGGCATCGAGCCCGCCACCGGCATGGGTGACGAGAATGCCCAGTGGATTCGCGCGCAGCAGGGTTGTCAGTTCGCTGGCCTGGGTCTCGACGAAAAGCGGCGGCGTGTACATCAGTCGTTCTACCTAGTTTTTCCGGGTGAGTGGCAGGACGCGCTCACGCAGTACCTTGTATTCCGCATCCACGACATCCTGGTTCGGGTCGTGGCCCGCGTGTTCGACCAGCACCCAGCCTTTTTCCGGTGCTTTGATCTGATCGTAATAGCGTCGCGCCACATCGGTGGTCGCAAGGAGATCGTGCTTGCCCTCGATCAGGAAGACCGGGATGGCGAATTCGGTGCCGAGTGCCGGCAGGTTCGCGTGGGCCAGCATGCCATCGCCATGCAGGCCCACGAAGTTGATGAAGGAATAGTCCTCACCGTTCGTGTAATCCTCCTGCGCCTTCGGCGTCGCGTATTCCGGCGCGATCGTCCAGTGTGCGGGGGGCGGCGTGGTGACCTTGGCCTCGTACGCGCGGATGACGCGGCGCACCTTGCCGAAGCTACGCGGGTCCGTCCACGGCGGCGTGCCCACTTGCTTAAGCACATCCAGCGAAGGCTGGTCGTGCGCCGCCAATGCCAGGGCCATGAGCTGCTTGTAGCTCTCGGCCTGGTTCTCCAGTGAGTTCACTACTTGCGATGTGCCGACATACGCGTAGAAGAGATCCGGACGGGCCTTCGCCATGTAGACGCCGAGGATCGAGCCCCATGAGCTACCCCACAGGATGACCTTGGGCTTGCCGTATCGGTGGGCAAGGTATTCGGCCAGCTCGTTACCATCCTGCGCCATCTTCTCGATGGTGAGCGTTTCGCCCTCTGCCGGCGGGCTGCGGCCGTAGGTCATACCCGCGCCGCGCTGGTCCCACTGGACGACGATGAAGTCTTTCGACCACGCGCCGTACATCGCATCGGAAAGCGGGCTGAGCGGATTGCCGGGGCCCCCGCTGATGAAGAGGACGACGGGGTTGGCGCAACTGTCGCCTTTGGCGGTGACCCACTGCTCGATGCCGCCGATACGTATGAATTCCGCACTGTCGACCTTGCCGGGTTTGCCTTTGCACGCGGCCGCAAGCGGCACGTCGCTATTGGCGTGTGCCATGGGTGCCACGTTCGCAAGGGCAATGCACAGTGCCCCCAGCATCGCTGCTTTCTTCATCCCGTTCCCCCCGGGCGGCCATGGGGCCGCGGATGCTGGAATGTAGCCGAATCTCAGTGCAGTGGGCGAACGAGCAGGACGACACAGAGCAACAGCATGAAAAGGGCGACTGCCGCATCCATGACTCGCCACGCGGTGGGGTTGCGGAACACGGGCGTCAGCAGCCGTGCGCCGTAACCGAGGGCGAGGAACCAGGTGATGCTCGCCGCGCAGGCCCCGGCCGCGAAGACCCAGCGCAGCGCGCCGGGATAGCCCGTCGACAGGCTGCCGAGCAGGATCATGGTGTCGAGGTAGACGTGTGGATTGAGAAAGGTAAAGGCGAGGCAGGCGAGGGCGGCCTTGTACCAGGCCGGCTGGCTGCTCCCGTCCGGGGCCATGCCACCGCCACCGCGCCAGGCGCGCTGGGCGGCCATGAGTGCATAGACGGCAAGAAAGGCTGCGCCGCCGAAGCGCAGGCCCTGGAGTAGCCATGGCGCACGCTCCACGAGTGCACCGATACCGGCGACGCCAAGCAGGATGAGCAACAGGTCGCTGGTGGCACAGATCGCCACGATGACACCGACGTGCGAGCGTTGCAGGCCCTGGCGCAGGACAAAGGCGTTCTGGGCGCCGATGGCCATGATGAGTCCGGCGCTGGCCAGGAAGCCGGCGAGAGCGGTGGTGAGGTACATGAAGGTGCTTCCAGGAAACGGATGGCCAAATGGTGGGGGATGGCATGGCATTAGACAAACTAAAGATCCTTACGCCACGTTAGCTTTGCTAACCTCGGGTCATGGATCTCCTGCACCCCCAGCTTTCGGCCTTCGCCGCCATCATCGAAGAAGGTACCTTCGAGGCGGCAGCACGCCGGCTGGCCGTTACCCCCTCGGCGGTCTCTCAGAGAATCAAGGCGCTGGAAGACCGCCTTGGCCAGGTGCTGGTCGTGCGGCAGGCCCCGTGCAAGCCCACGGCGGCTGGTGAGCGCCTGCTGCTTCGCCTGCGCCCCATGCAGGCGCTGGAAGCTGAAGCGATGGTGGATTTCCTGCCGGAGGAGGCTCGCGAATCTGTATCACGGCCCATCGCAATCGCAGTGAACGACGATTCGCTGCATACGTGGGTGCTCACGGCGCTGGCCGCCCTACACGACCGGTACGGATACTTCTTCGACGTGCGCGTCGATGACCAGGACCATACGTTGGATCACCTGCGGCAAGGCAGCGTGCTCGGTGCCATCACGTCCGAGCGCAAGCCGTTGCAGGGCTGTAACGTCTATCCGCTGGGGCGTATGCGCTACCACGCGATTGCCTCGCCCAGCTTTGCGCGAAAGCACTTTCGAGAGGGGATGGACGCAGAATCGCTTGCGACGGCTCCCATGATCGTGTTTAACCGAAAGGACGAGCTGCAGTGGCGCTACGTGCGTCGCGTGACCAGGGCGCAACTTGCGCCGCCTATTCACTATCTACCCACGTCAACGGGCTTCGTCGAAGCGGCGGCGCGTGGGCTCGGCTGGTGTCTGGCGACCGACTCGTTGTTCCAGCCTGCGCTGCAGGCGGGCGAGGTCGTCATTGTGGACAAGCACCGGACGCTGGATGTCCCGCTTTACTGGCAGTGTGCGGCGGTCCGGTCCAGCACGCTGCAGCGGATTGGCGCCTCGTTTGTCGAGGTAGCTGGTCGCCTGCTCGCTCATTCGACGTAATATGTCAATGTTCGTTGACATTTTAAATATGTTGGCGTTCGGAGACATATGGACAATGTCAGCGAACAGTGACATTCTAGTAATGTCGCCGATCGTTGACATAGGATTCCCATGCCTGCCGTCCGCACCCCTTCGGACCTTGGTCTAGCTTTGCGCAGCGGCCGTCGCGCCCTTAAATGGGATCAAGCGACGCTCGCCCGGCGGATCGGCGTTTCCCGCCAGTGGGTCATTGATATTGAGAAGGGTAAGCCGCGCGCTGAGTTGGAGCTCGTCATGCGAGCGCTTCATGCCGTCGGGCTTACGGTCATGGTCGAGGGGACGCGGGCGCCAAACCTCGCTAGCCGCAAAGATGCCGAGCCTCTGGCTACCGCAAACGAGATCGTACGTAGGTTCGATGCCGCGGGGGAGACCCAGGGTGATTCGCCTTTGCCGATCCTAAAGCGCTTGGCGGTCGCCCGCCGTAAGGACAAATAATGGCGCTCGTCGTTTTGCTGCGCGATTCCACCGTCGGCCATCTTTCGACGGACCGCGAAGGGCATGCTCACTTCGCGTACGACGAAGCATGGCGACAGCGTGATGACGCGATCCCACTTTCGTTGAGCCTCCCACTTGCCTCACGAGAACACGCGTGGCGTACCGTCGAGGCTGTTATCTGGGGCCTCTTGCCTGATAACGAGCGCGTGCTGCAATCGTGGGGCAGGCAGTTCCATGTTTCCCCGCGCAATGCGGTGGCGTTGCTGTCACATGTCGGCGAAGACTGCGCCGGAGCGGTCCAGTTCATCCCGACCGCGCGTCTCGACGCCGTGCTGGAAGGTCGTCAGGACGGTATTCATTGGTTGACTGAATCTGAACTGGCCGAGCGTCTACGCCTCTTGCGTGATGATGCCGGTGCCATGCGTCGCAGCACCGACCAGGGCCAGTTCAGCCTGCCAGGCGCCCAGCCGAAAATGGCGCTGCTCGGTCAGGATGGGCAGTGGGGTATCCCCTCGGGACGAATCCCAACGACGCATATTCTCAAGCCTCCCACGGGTGCCTACCTGGGCTATGCCCAAAACGAACATTTCTGTCTCCAGCTTGCTACTGCCGTGGGCTTTCGTACGTGCCGTTCCAGCATCCTGCGCGCTGAAGATGAGTTAGCCATATGCGTTGAACGGTATGACCGCAACTTCGTCGGCGGCCGGTGGCAGCGCCTGCATCAGGAAGATATGTGCCAGGCGCTCGGCGTAAGGCCCGAGGCAAAATATCAAAACGAAGGAGGCCCCTCGCCTCAGGATATCGACCACCTTCTCCGGAATTATTCCGTGGAGCAAGACGAAGACCGGCTCGCGTTCTTCTCTGCCCTGGTGTTCAACTGGCTCATTGGGGGATCCGATGCGCACGCCAAGAATTACTCGTTGCTCCTGGGTGCGCAACAAACCGCGCGACTGGCACCGCTCTATGACATTTCAAGCTCGCTTCCTTACCCGACGATCAATCGCCGAAAGATGAAGCTCGCGATGAAAATTGGCTCTGCCTACCGTTGGCACGACATACGCCTCGCCGACTGGATCAACCAGGCTGACCTCATGGGTGTCGATGAGGAGGAGTGCCGAGCAATATTGGAAGGTGTTGCTGAAGGATTGCCTGATCTCGCATCACAGGTCGCACAAGCTGTCGCGCAGGACGATATGCATCACCCAGTTGTCGACAGAATGGTCGACGAGATTGCGGCATCGTCAGCAACCTGCGCCAAAATGTTGATCGGCGCCGCGCTCAGCCAAACGTAAATGAGTACGCCTGCGCACCCTGATCGAGGAATTCGATCTGGAACACGTGATCGCCAATGGGCGGCGTCTGGCGGATCAGCTGGTACATGCGCGGCTCGTCGAGCCTGCCGATGCCGTTCGCGTCGGTGTCCACTCCATGGGCAGCGCCGGGCGGCTTGCCGTCGATCGTGACGCGAAAGCGTATCGGCTTCCCCGGGTTCGCCGGGCCGAGAACCAGATGCAGGTCGCGCGAGTGGAACGTGTAGCGGATCTTCCCGCTGGCCTCGGTCGAGGTGGCGGCCTCGCGCGCGATCGACCAGCCGCCACTGAGCGCCCAGTCGTTCAGCCCCAGACGGGCTGGCGCTTCGTAGCGATGGGCCTGGTCCCGGACCACACCGCCGGGTGACGCGAAGCGCTCGGTGCGGGCGTATCCCGTGTAGGTTTCCGGCGAGTGTTCGTCGTCCACGTCCGCCGGGGCCTCGGCGCCGACGCCTGTGGGATCGACAAGTGGCCCATCGCTCGGCGCATTTCCCGCTTCCTCGAGCAGCTTGCGGATCACAAGCTCTGACTTATCGTAATTTCCTTCGCCGAACTCCACGTGGCGCACCTTGCCGGCGGCGTCGATGAAGTAGAGGGCAGGCCAGTACTCGTTGTTAAAGGCGTCCCATACCTTGTGGTCGCTATCGATAGCGACGGGATAATTCACCGTATAGCGAGCCAGCGCACGACGGATGTTGGCTGGGTCGCGCTCGAAGCCGAATTCCGGGGAGTGCACGCCGATGACGACCAGTCCCTGTTTCCGGTACTTCTCCGCCCAGGCGCGTACATAGGGCACCTGGCGGAGTGAGTTAATGCAGGAGTACGTCCAGAAATTCACCACGACCACTTTCCCGCGCAGGTCTGCGCTGGCAACGGGCTGGGCATTGAGCCAACCCGTTGCCCCGTCGAACGGGGGAGCCGCACCCGCACGGGCGTGCCCATGCACAGCCATGGCCGCGAGGCCGGCCAGCAATGCAAGCGAAGGGAGGTGTTTCATGACCGGGCTCCGGGTTTCTTCTGGGGCGTCGGGTAGGATCTCAGTCCTGGCAACCTGCATCGATTGCACCTAGGTATCGGTGGTCACCGAAACGCCGCCGCCTTGCGCTACGCTTGCACCTCCCATCCTTCCCGCCGGAGGTTGTCCCATGAAGCGTGTCACCGGTATTGGCGGTATTTTCTTCAAGGCGAAAGACCCCAAGGCACTGCAGGCCTGGTACAAGACCCACCTGGGTGTCGATGTGCAGTCTTGGGGTGGCGCGACATTCGATTGGAAGGATGACGACGGCAACCCCGTCGGGGGGACCACGGCCTGGTTCATCGGCTCGCTGGATGAAGGCCCCTACGACCCGGGCACCGCCAACTTCATGGTCAATTACCGGGTGGCCGATGTGCACGCCCTGGTGAAGGCCCTGCGCGAAGAGGGTTGCAACGTCCTCGAGAAGATCGACGAATCCGAGTTCGGCAAGTTCGCCTGGGTGATCGACGCCGAGGGGAACAAGGTGGAGCTTTGGGAACCGCCCGCAGGCGGATAATCAAACAGGGAGGAGTTCATGTTCGGCGCTCAATCAGATCAGCGTTCAGATGCCGATGGCAAGGTCGTGAAGCCCGTCGCTGCGGACCCCGCCATGTCAAAGCGTCGAGTAGGCCCATGACAAACCATCAGCGAATCGCCGCACTGATTCTTCGGCTTATTGGTGCACTCTGGACGTTGTTCTTCGTCTTTGTATGGAGTGTCTATCTGGTCGAAACTGCCCTGGGTGTCGAAGTCCAGCACTATCCCCTGCACACGGTGATCGGCAATGTTGGCTATATGGTCTTCGGCCTTCTGGTGATCTTCGTGGCGAAGCCACTGGTGCGGATGATGGGCCGGGGACTCGAACAATGAAAAAGGAGGTTTGGCTTGGCGGGAGTGGGGCAAGTCGGAAATATGGGATGCCGAAGGTTACGATAGTTGTTGCTGTCGCCGAAGATTCGCCAGGACATGCCGCATGACTGATGATATGGAAGACTGGCTAATAGAGGTGGGTGACTACGTCATTCAAAAGAAGGCCAACGTTGGACTCGATGGCCTGTCAACTATTGAAGTGGCCATCTATGCCATGTGGGTGGTTGACTATTCCGTGCGCAACTCTGGAACCCTTTTCCCGATGACCGAGTTGTATCCGGAGGCTTTGGAAAAGCTTGCCGCGTTCGCAGCAGATAATCACCTAGAGGCACTGAATGCCCTCGCGTCGGCTGAGTGCGACGATGAGGCGTACGGTGATGTTTTCTACCAGTGGTTTGAGTTGGCGACTTTGGAGTTAAAGCACCTGCATAGCCGGTGAACCAGTGTCCGGCTCTGAGTCGAATGATCGTTGCGTCGCTGGGGACACTGGCAGTGGGCGTCGTGGCTGCCGCTGCCTGGCTGGCGCACTGAACATGACCATGCGTAGGATGAGGGAGGAGATGTTGTGGTGATCAGTGTGATCAGCCTGCTTGTCTACCTTGGTGCGGCCGCAGGCATGTACCTGATTCTTCGGTTCATCCAGCGCAACATACAAAGGCTTCCTATCGACGGCCGTAGTGTCTTTGGCTACGCAAAAAGCACCGTCGTCACACTCCTGGTTTTTTCATCGGTGCCAGGCATCCTCCTTGCCACCGCAACGCCAAAAATTCGACACCCGCTCGGGTCGAACATCGAGATTGCGGTATTCGCATGCGTTTTCGCCGTCATGCTGAATTACACCAGTCTCTATCGCGTCGTGATCAGCGACGTCTCCGTCAAAGTGGGTGCCTACAGGCTTAAAGCGGTGGAGTTCAAAGACATTGTGCGCGTCACGTATTTCCTTGGTACGCGATCATCGGTGGTCAGGGTTTATGAGGAAGGCGGGCGTCGCGTAGCGTTCTCAAACCAGATCCCGGGCTTCCGGGATTGCTTCAACCAGCTGAAGGCGCGCCTACCTGCACGAATTCAGGTCGAGTACTAGCAGTCGCCCCGCGCCTTGAACGAATTCAACGGACGGCTAGCTGCACTGGCGGGCTGCGGTAATGAGGCGACGGCCGGTCGCCGCTTGCGGCGACTCTGTCCGAATGAGCACCAGGGACCTCAGGCGTCCATCGTTTCGGACATCAATCTCCGCCAGGTTGCCGGGCGTGGACGAATCCACTACGTGCATCTCGCGGTCGTCGCCTTTCGCGGCGGCGCTGCTCTGTGGGTACGTCTTCTGGACCACGGGCAGCAGGCACGCGACAAACGCGTCGGGGCTGCGTGTTGTGCTGAAGCTGGTGGTCGGCGAGGTACGGGTGACGGGTTCCCCAGCGGATACGAGGGTGGGAAGCCCCAGGCAAAGCAGTCCTGCAACGATCAATGTGCGCACCATGACTCTCCCTTGCGATTGGACGGCCGGCCGCTACCGTTGCGGCCGTCTCATGAGTGTGCTCGCAAAATGATGCGGCTGCCATTGGGGGGAGCGACGGACAAGCGCGCCCTCACCGGGGTTGCTAAAATACCCCGATGCAACCCATTGACCCCTCAGCCTTTCGCCTCACCGTAGCCCCCATGATGGATTGGACGGACCGGCATTGCCGGTACTTCCATCGTCTGCTGTCGCCGCATGCGCGCCTGTATACCGAGATGGTGACCAGTGCCGCGCTGGTGCGGGGTGGGCAGGTGCGGCTGCTGGAGCACAGCCACGAGGAGCATCCGGTGGCCCTCCAGCTGGGCGGTAGCGATCCGGCGGAATTGGCCAAGGCGGCCATCCTGGGTGCCCAGGCGGGTTACGACGAGATCAACCTCAACGTGGGCTGCCCCTCGGATCGCGTCCAGTCAGGCAAATTCGGCGCCTGCCTGATGCGGGAGCCGGAGCTGGTCGGGGAGTGCGTTCGCGCCATGGCCGAGGTGGTGGACGTGCCCGTGACGGTGAAGTGCCGCATCGGCGTCGATAACCAGGATGAATACGCCGACCTCCAGCACTTCACCCAGGTGATGGTGCAGGCCGGGGTGAAGATCCTTATCGTCCATGCCCGCAAGGCATGGCTCGAGGGCCTCAGCCCCAAGGAGAACCGCGAGATCCCCCCGCTCGACTACAGCCGCGTCTACCGGCTGAAGCAGGAGTTCCCCGACCTCACCATCGTCATCAATGGCGGTATCACCACGGTCGAGGCGGTCCAGGAGCACCTGGCCCATGTGGATGGGGTGATGCTCGGCCGCGCCGCCTACCACGATCCGTTCGTCCTGGCTCAGCTGGAAACCGCGCTTTACGGCGCGCCTCTGGCCGATCGCAACGACGTTCTGGAGCGGATGCGTATCTATATCGAGGCCGAGCTGGCCCGAGGCACGGCGCTGAAGCACATCACCCGGCACATCCTCGGCCTGTACCAGGGCGAGGCCGGCGCGCGGGGTTTCCGCCGCCAGCTGAGCGAGGGTGCCCACCTTCCGGGGGCCGATTGGGCCCTGATCGAAGCCGCCATGGCCCCCCTCCGCCGGGCGGCCTAAGTTTCGTTCAGCTTCGGGCGGGGAGGGGGTCGGCATGATCGGCCGACTCGCATGACACCGCGCCTGACATGAAAATCACGTTCCGCCCGCTAATTTTCGCCGCCATCTGCGCCGGCGCGCCATTTGCCGCCCTGGCCCAGCAGTCGATGACGCTGGAACAGGCGGTGGCCAAGGTGCAGAAGGATACCGGGGGGAAGGTGCTTTCAGCGGATACCCGCCTTGTTGAGCGCGGCCGCATCACCGAATACCGGGTCAAGGTCCTCACCCTGGACGGGCACGTGAAAGTGGTGCCCCTACGAACTGAAACCGCCAAACCCCTGGACGCTACCGCCGGGGATACCAAGGAGAGACATTAATGCGAATCCTGCTCGTTGAGGACGAGGCCCCGCTGCGCGAGACCCTCGCCGCACGCCTGAAGCGTGATGGCTTCGCCGTCGATGCCGCCCAGGATGGCGAAGAAGGTCTCTATCTCGGCCGCGAGGTCCCGTTCGACCTGGCCATTATCGACCTGGGCCTGCCGAAGCTTTCCGGCATGGACCTGGTGAAGGCCCTGCGTGAGCACGGCCAGCGCTACCCCATCCTTATCCTTACCGCCCGCGGCAGCTGGCAGGACAAGGTTGAGGGCCTGAAGCACGGTGCCGACGACTACCTGGTGAAGCCGTTCCACGTCGAGGAACTGTTGGCGCGCATCAATGCCCTGGTCCGCCGCGCGAGCGGCTGGTCCAAGCCGGTGCTGGCCTGTGGTCCCATCAAGCTGGATACCACGGCTCAGACGGTTACCGTCGAAGGCCGCCAGGTGGACCTCACCAGCTACGAGTACAAGGTGCTTGAGTACCTGATGCTCCACGCCGGCGAGCTGGTATCGAAGGCCGACCTTACCGAACACATCTACCAGCAGGATTTCGACCGCGATTCGAACGTGCTGGAAGTGTTCATCGGCCGGCTGCGCCGTAAGCTCGACCCAGAGAGCGCGCTCAAGCCGATCGAAACCGTGCGCGGCCGTGGCTACCGTTTCGCGATCCCGCGCAACGAAGCGGACGAAGACTAAGACTATCGTGGCGGCGTGGCACGACGCCTCGCCGCCCCGAAGGTATCGTTACGAAGCATGGAAACCGCTGCCCCGACCAAGCGCCGCCCCCTGTCGCTGGCCGCGCGCGCGGCGCTCGCCACCGGCTTTGCGCTGGCGGCGTTCCTCGGCCTGACCGGCCTTGCCCAGAACAAGGCGAACTACGCTTCCGAGCTGTCAGCCATGCACGACCGGCTGCACAATTACGCGATCGCGTACATCACCGGCACCGACATCACCCGTGCGGGCAAGGTCACGACGCCCGATAGCCAGCCCAATCCCGACTTCTCGCGGCCAGGCTCGGGGCTCTATGCCATCGTGCTCGGAAACGACGGCTTTCGCTGGGAATCATCCTCGGCCCTGGGTCGCGACTTCGATTTCGTGCGAATGTTGTCGCCGGGCGAGACAGCGTTCGAGCCGGTCGAGACACGCAGCGGCAAACTGTACGTTTTCAGCTACGGCGTATCGCTGGATAGCACGGAGAAACGCAGCGTTCCGCTGACCTTCGCCGTCGCCCAGACGGAAGACCAGTTCGAGCGCCAGGTGGCCACCTATCGCCGCACGCAGTTCCTGTGGCTGGCCATGCTCGGCATGATGCTCATGCTGCTCCAGCTGTTCCTGCTGCGCTGGAGCCTGCTGCCGCTGCGCCGCGTATCCAGCGACCTGGCCCACATCGAACGCGGCACGCGGGACCATCTCGATGGTCCGTACCCGGTGGAACTCACCGTGCTGACGCGGCGCCTCAATGGCTTTATCGATAGCGAGCGCGAACAGCGCACGCGTTACCGCGATACCCTGGCCGACCTCGCACACAGCCTGAAAACGCCGCTGGCGGTGATTCGCTCGCAGCTGGAAATCAGTGGCGACGCGAGCAACCTGCGCGGCGATATCCTCGACCAGGTGCGCAAGATGGACGAGATCGTCGCTTACCAGCTTTCGCGTGCCGCGACCTCGGGCCGCCGCACCATCGCTTCGGTGGAACCGATTGCCGGCCACGCCGAGGATCTCGTGCAGAGCCTCGAGAAGGTCTACGCCGCGAAGAACGTGTTGTGCGAGTTCGAGCTGGAAGATGGCGTAGCGTTTCCGGGTGAGCAGGGTGACCTGCTTGAACTCATGGGTAACCTGGTGGAAAACGCGTTCAAGTGGGCGTCGCACCGTGTGCTGCTTACCGCGCGCGCGCAGCGCCAGGGTAAGAACGGCCGGAGTGGCCTGGAGCTGATCGTGGAAGACGATGGCCCGGGCATTCCCGATGAGAAGATCGAAAAGATCCTGCAGCGTGGCGTGCGTGGCGACGAACGCGTGCAGGGCCATGGCATCGGCCTGTCGATCGTGCAGGACATCATCAAGGCCTACCAGGGCACCTTGCACGTCGACCATTCCGAGGAGCTCGGCGGCGCGCGCTTTAGCGTGACGATCCCGCCGGGTTAAGCGGCGGCGGGTGAGGGGCCGTAGAAAGCATCGAGCAGCGCGGCCACTTTCGGTTCGGCCTGGCGCAATAGCGCAGGTCGTGAAAAGTGGAGCTCGCTCGTTACCGCGAAATATTCTTCAGGTGCCTCGGCACCGTAAGGATCGATCGCCGTCTCCCGGCCACGTTCGGCTTGCTTCACGAGGCGATCGAAGCCCGCCTGCATGGTCGCGATCCACTCACGCCGGTTCATGCCGGAAAGCAGTGGCGGCACGCCATTGGCGGGTGCCGCAAGCATGTCGAGCTTGTGTGCCATCTCGTGGATGACAACGTTGAAGCCATCCCACGGCGCTTCCACATCGAGCTTCACATCAGCCAGCGAGAGCACCATGGGACCGCGGTCCCAGGCTTCGCCGATGAGGGTGTCGTCGCTCTCGGACACGACGCCGCTGTGCGCATCGTAATGGCTGCGGCGGACGTTGAATTCGCCGGGGTACACCAGGACATTCGTCCAGCCCTTGAACGCTTTCGGGCCACGGGGCAGCGCAGGAAGGCTGGCCTGCATGGCGATCACCAGCATCCAGAAGTCGTCCAGCACAGCGCCATTGAGCGCGTGGAAGCGCTTGGTATGCAGGAACAGGGCGGCCAGCTGGCGCAGGTAGTGCAGCCGTGGGGCATCGAGCGCGCGGGCAAGTGGCACGCGGGCCACGGCTTCTTTCCAGCGAGCGTCATCGATCGGCGGGACGGGCGCACGGAACCGCGCCAGGAACGACGGCCAACCGCGAAAAATCAGAGCATGGACCCCGGGAGCAGCGACTGCCAGCTCGGTGCCGGTGCACGGACGGGTGCCGCGCCCTCGCGGTTCGGATCGTCGCCATCGACCGTCGGCGACGAGGAGCCCGACGAGCCGCCGCTGGAGCGGCTGGACGAATTGCCGGGGCGGGTGGACATGACATCGCCGCCAGTGGTGCTGCTTTCGTGCGAACTGCCGCCCTGGGACCGGCCGCTGGACCCTTCAAACGACGACGACGCAACCCCGCCCATGGAAAACAGGCCGGAGGTCAGGGCGATGTCGGAAGCGGCGGCGGTGCCGGTGGCACCGACGAGGCACAGACATCCGAGGATGTATGGTCTGGCGTTCATCGGTAAACCCCAAAAACCCCCAGACGATACGGGGGGACGACCGATCCTCGCAGAAAATTCACGGGGGCGCCAGTGTGTTTCGTCGGCCCGCGAGATCGTGGCGCAGGAACCCGGGCGAAATCCTTCCGGCTGCCCTAGAATCAGCACATGTCCCCGTTTCCCCCATCCCCGGCAGGGGCCGCCTGACGGCCTGACGGTAGCCATGCTCGCACGCGACCTCCTCGAAGCCCTTGCCGGCGGCGACGCCGTGTCCGGTGCCTCCCTGGCCCGCCAGGCGGGCGTCACCCGCGCCGCTGTCTGGAAACAGATGGAAGCCCTGCGCCTGAAAGGCGTGCCCGTGGAAGCCAAGGTGGGGGGCGGTTACCGCCTGCCCTGGCCGACCCAACTGCTCGATGGCCCGACCATCCGCTCGACCTGTGCGCCCGAGATCGTGCCGCATATCGGCATGCTCGAAGTGCATTGGGAGATCGATTCGACCTCTAGCGAGCTGGCGCGGCGCAATCCCGTGTTGGACGACCTGTCGTTTGTGCTGGCCGAGACCCAGTCCGCCGGGCGCGGTCGCCGTGGCCGCACGTGGCTCTCGCCACCGGGCATGAACCTCTATCTGTCGGTGCTGAAGCGCTTCGACAGCGGTTTCGCTTCCTTGTCCGGCTTGTCGCTGGCGGTTGGCGTGATGCTGATGCGTGCGCTCGATAAGGTCGGTATCCGCACGGCAGGCCTGAAGTGGCCCAACGATGTGCTGGCGGGCAATGCCAAACTGGCGGGGATCCTGGTCGAGCTTTCCGGCGAATATTCCGGCCCGTGCGCGGCCGTGATCGGGGTGGGTCTCAACATCCGCCTCCCCGATAGCCTGCATGAGCGGGCCGGCCAGCCGATCACCGACCTCGCCGCGCTTTCCGGTGGCCAGCCGCCGGACCGTAACGTGGTCGCCGCGGCGGTGGTGGGCGAGCTCGCGGAAGGCTTGCGGTTGTTCGAACGCCAGGGCTTCGCGGCATTCGCCAAGGAATATGCGGCCAGTGATCTTCTGCACGGCCAGCCGCTGCGGATTATCGATCCGCGCGGCGAATACCTCGCGACAGGCGAGGGCGTGGACGAACGCGGCGCGCTTCGTGTGCGCCGCGCCGATGGCGAGGCGGTCACGGTGGATAGCGCGGAAGTCTCCGTGCGCCGGAGTGGCGCATGATCCTGCTGCTCGACCTCGGTAATACCCGTCTGAAATTTGCGCTGTGCGACGGCGCCGAGTTCACCCATCGGGGTGCGTTCGCATGGGATGCGGATATCGCGCACGAACTGGCCACCCTGTGGGCGACCTGGCCGCGGCCTGAGCGGGTCGTGGGTGCGTCCGTGGTTGACGGCGCCCGCGAGACGGCGGTTTCAGTCGCCGCGGGTAAGGCATTTGGTTGCGAGCCCGTTTGGGTGCGCACCCCGGCGGAGGCCTGTGGCGTGCGCAACGCGTACGCCGAGCCCGGCCGTCTGGGTGTCGATCGTTTCCTCGCCCTTGTCGATGCGTGGGATGCGGGCAGGGCACCGTGCGTGCTTGCCAGTGTCGGTACGGCCCTCACGCTTGATGCCCTGGATGCCGAAGGCCGCCATCTTGGTGGCTGGATCGCGCCGGGCCCCCTGCTGATGCAGCAATCCGTGTTGGGTGCCACCGTGCAGGTGCGCCCCACCCAGGCGGGCGCCGTCCGCGATCTGGCAGATAACACGGCCGATGGTCTCGCCTCCGGCTGCTGGCAGGCCAGCGCCGCGCTGGTGGATCGTTTCGTCCGCCGCGCTGCCCCGCAACTGGGGGGCGCGCCGGCTATCACCCTCGGCGGCGGCGACGCCGAATTGCTGGCGCCCCTGCTTGAGCACGAGGTCAGCATCGTGCCGGACGCCGTGCTGCGCGGTCTCGCCGTGTGGGCCCGGACGTACGCCGGGACCGCCGAAATCCCCTAGAATCCAGTCGCTGCCGGTTCTTACAGGGGAACGCGCGCAGGCCCACTTCACGAGCCAAGGCCACCATGCTGCTGCGTTTGCTGTTCGTACTGCTGATCGCCCTCAATATTGCGGTGGCCGCCTGGCTGCTGCTTGGCGAAAGCGGCTCGCATGCAGTGGAAGCGGCGGATAAGGGCGTGCCGGAACTGAAGCTGCTGACCGAGCTGCCGGTGGCCGCGACAACGGCTGCGCTGCCGGTGCCCTCGTCGGTTGGCGTGGCGGCAAAGCCGGCCCAGGCGAGCACGGCCGTGGCACCGAAGACGACGTTGGCCTCCGCGGAACCGGCGGCTGCCGCTAAGCATCCCGCCGAGACGGCCGCCGCATCACCGCCTCCCAAGGCCGTGGCGGAGGCAGCCCCGCCGTCCGCACCTGAGCTTCCACCCGCCAAGCGCAGCTATCGCTGCCTTGCCGTCGGTCCCTTTCCCACCCAGGTGGATCTCCGTAACACCCGCGCCGCGCTGGCCGCACATACCGTGCGTAGCCGCCAGCGTCAGGAGCAGACGACCGAATCCCATGGCTGGCGCGTCTTTCTCCCTGCGCAGGAGACGCGTGAACAGGCACTGGCCCAGGCCAAGCGCCTGGAAGCCAAGGGCATCAAGGATTATTTCGTGGTCAGCGCGCAGGGCGAGCTGCAGAACTCCGTGGCACTCGGCCTGTTCCACGACCCGGCCAATGCGCGTAAGCGCCGCGATGAAGTCATCGCTGCCGGCTTCCCTGCGCGCATGAGCGAGCGCACCGAAACCACACCGGTCTGGTGGCTGGACGTTGTGGTCCCGGACGACGCCAACAGCGAGATCCGGCGCGCCGTTCGCACCCCGGGCGCTACGGCTCGACCCACGGGCTGCTTCTGATAAACTCCCCGCCTTCGCCGGCATAGCTCAGTTGGTAGAGCAACCGCCTTGTAAGCGGTAGGTCCCCAGTTCGAATCCGGGTGCCGGCACCAGAGCCTCATTTCATACCGTCGCATGATGACGCAGAAATACCCTAAAGCCCGCTTCGCAGCGGGCTTTTTTGTGTCCTGACCTAACACGTCATAGCATGGCAGCGCGGAGCAGTATTGGGTAATGGAGTGGGTACTCACCCATTCGGTGCCCAATTTGCTCGCCCAGTACGCACACCGGAGTACCCATGCTTACCCAGGTCGCCATCAAGGCGCCTAAGCCGTGCGAGAAGCCGTATCGTGTGGCCGATGGCAACGCGCTGTACCTCCTCGTTCGACCAGATGGGTCGATGCGCTGGGTCCACAGGTACCGCATCGCCGGTAAGGAGAAATCGCTCAGCTATGGTCGGTTCCCCGAGGTCACCGCTGCGGAAGTCCGCACGCGTCACCAGGAGGCCCGGCGACAAATGCGGGATGGTCGTGATCCCGGGGGGGGGGGCGTCAGGCATCGCGGGCGCGTGCCCAGCTGGTCAGCCTGACCACATTTGAGTCCGTCGCGCTTGCCTGGCTCGAGCAGCAGCTGCCGGCACTGGCCGCATCGACGTTCGAGAAGGCCAAATGGACGCCTTCGCGAGTTGGCGTTCCCTCGGTTCGGCAAGCTTCCGCTAACCGAGGTGACGCCGGCAGTCGTCCTCGCCGCTGTCCGCAAGGTAGAAGAGCGGGGCACGATCGAGACCGCTCACCGGCTCATACAACGGGTCAGCCAAGTGTACCGTTACGCGATTGCGTCGGGCCTAGCCACCACAAACCCGGCAAGTGACCTTCGCGGCGCGCTGGCCCCGCTGGTGACGCGGAGCCGATCAGCCGTGACGGATCCTGCCCAGGTGGCGTAGCTGCTGCACCACCTCGACACCTACAAGGGTAGCCCGATCACGCGCGCAGCCCTGCAGTTGGCGGCACTTACGTTCGTTCGCCCGGGTGAGCTTCGCAGCGCCGAATGGGCGGAGATCGACGTCGCTGCCGGCGAGTGGCGGATACCCGCCGCCAAGATGAAGATGAAAGCCGAGCACATCGTGCCGCTGTCTCGACAGGCGCTCGTCGCCTTGGCCGATCTACGTCTAGTCACAGGTCCTTCGGATATGCGCCCGGGGCGATACCTGTTCCCCAGCATTCGCGGCGCCTCAGCCTTCATGAGTGAGAACACCGTCAACGCTGCACTGCGCAACCTGGGATACGACAAGGAGGTGATGACTGGGCACGGCTTCCGCGCACTGGCCAGCACCAGGTTGAACGAGCTCGGCTGGCCGCCCGGTGTCATCGAATGGCAGCTGGCGAATGTGGAGCGAAGACGACGAGGAATACGTGTTCGGGTCGCCGACCGTGCCCGTGCCGCCCGCGCTGTGGAACACGTCCATCGTCACCACGCCGAGCGTGTCGCCTGGCTCGGCGCTGACCATCGATACGTCGTTCACCACCGTGCTCGACCGCGAGCAGACGAGCGTGGTGGCGTCCGACTCGCATGCCGACTACTTCGTACGCAACCTCGTGGCGCTGCTGGGCGAGCTGCGCGCCGGCCTCGAGGTGCTGGATATGAACGCAGTGCACAAGTTCAGCCTGGGCACGATCGAGGCTGGCGGTTAATCGAGCGGCCCGCGTTCGCCGGTGGGCACGGACAAGGCGTGAGTGTCCGCAACAACCACGTCAGCTCGAGCAGTGCCAACCCCGCGTAGGGGGCCGCCACGGGCGGAGAGTGGCGTGGTGACCGAGCAACCCAAGCTCCGAGGGATCGCCCCTCGGGGCTTTCTCGTGGGAGGGGAGGGGGGCAATCCTTGGGCCCTCGACTTGGAAGCCGACCGTCCTCTCATGGAGAGAAAAAATCCTCTCTTTGATTAATGCCATACGGCCAAATAATCTAAAGCCCTTGCCTGCCAACGGATACAGGGGAGTGGCGCAATTGAATAGATTCGGATTACGCAGGTCGATTCCCGCGGATGTGAAGCGTGCGATCAGACAACGATGTGGCTTCGGCTGCGTTGTCTGCGGGTCAAGTGTTTACGAATATGAACACATTGAGCCGACCTACGCTGAGGCGCAACGACATGACCCAGACTGTATGGCAACGCTGTGCCCGTCTTGCCACGGTAAAGTTACTCGCAAGCTTTGGTCAAAAGATCGCATCGCTCGTGCGTCGGCAGATCCATTTTGCAAGAGAGAAGGTTTCTCTTTTGAGACGCTCGACCCGGGCGAGGCACATCCCTACATCGTTTTTGCCGGCCTGACTACCCACAACACCCCCATTCCCGTCCAGGTCGAAGATCAACCGCTCATGCGGATTGACCCGCCCGAACAACCTGGCGCACCGCACCAAATATCCGCTACGTTCTACGACGATCAAGGCCGATTAGCGCTCACAATTGACCGAAATGAGTGGCGGCCATCGATGAAGCACTGGGACGTTGAGCTAGTGGCTGACCGTCTGACCATTCGTTCGGCTGCGAGGGAGATTGCCCTAAGCCTGCGATTTGTGGCGGGGGGTGGGATTGAAGTTGAGCAGATGAACATGCTCGTGAAAAAGTGGCGACTAGAAGGAAGTCGGGATCATCTTACGGTCTATCGGCCAGACGGCGGTATCTTGAACATGACTCAATGCGTAGCTAGCTACTGCAAAATCGGCCTTCAACTTGGAAGGGGTACACAGGTCGGTACGGGGAGGCTTTTTGGTGGTCTTTAATTATATTGGTCATGCAGTTAGGTTTGCTTTTCGGTGCCGGGTGCCGGCACCAAACAACGAAAAAAGCCCGCAGTGATGCGGGCTTTTTTCGTGTCAGGGAGGGGTGATATGAAACGCGCGGTTCGCTGGTTCGTGCTGCTTTTGGCCTTTCTCGGCCTCACCGTTTCGCTCGCGGGCGTTTCGCTCTACGTCGCGCAGGACCAGCTCCTGTATCCCGGCGCCCAGGCGACCATGCCCTTTGGCGATCTTCGTGTTGAGCGGCCCGATGGCGTGATGCGCGGCTGGGTGATCCACCCGGAAGCTGAGGATGCCCTTATCGTGTTCGGTGGCAATGCCATGAGCCTCTCCCGCTACGCACCGCATCTTGCTGCCTGCTCCAGCCGCGCGATTTACCTCATGCCTTATCGCGGCTACGAGGGTCAGATGGGCAAGCCACACGAACGCGATTTCGTCGCGGACGGCATCGCGCTGGTCGATGAGGCGCGGAAGAAGCACGCGCGTGTCGGGATCCTTGGCATCAGTATTGGCACGGGCGTGGCGACGCAGGTGGCTGTGGCACGCAAGCCCGATCGACTCTGGTTGGTGACGCCGTACGACAAGCTAACGCGTGTCGCGAACGACACGATGGGCGGGTTGCCGGTAAGCCTGATCATGCGTGATGCGTTCGATAGCGAAGCGGCCGCACGGCAGCTGAGCGGTGTGCCTACGCTGATCCTTCAGGCGAACCATGATGAAGAGATTCCGGCAGCTCGCACGGAGCAACTGGTGCGCGCGTTGCCGCAAGCGCCCACGGCCTGGCTGCACGTTGATGCTGGCCACAACACGATGCTTTCGAGCGAGCAGATGTGTGCGGCGCTGCGAGAGTAGATCAGTGGTACGAAAGTTCGTATCAGCGCGACCCGATGGAAGCACTTGGCGATGTGCTCCTCTTGACGACTTGGGTAGCTAAGACAATGGCAGGGTGCGGCTCGGCCGCAAATTCGTGACAACACCGGTTGACAGTGCGCGCTGGCAACACTAACGTCCGCCCCACGACTCACCCTTTGCTCGGACGATTAAGTTCGCAACCGCGCTCAGGGCGAAAACACCGGCCATCGCGCCGGTGTTTTCATTTGTACGTTCCCGACATGGAGGTCAGGGCTTGAGGACGTTTGCGTATGTTGATGGCTACAACCTGTTCTATGGATGCTTGCGTGGTTCGTTATTCAAGTGGCTTGATCTTGGCGAGCTTCTTCGAGGTATCTTGCGTGTGCAGGACCCGGCGTCGACGCTTCTAGGTACTCGTTACTTCACGTCGCGAGTAATGCCTAAATTCAGTCCGCATGGAACCAAATCCGAAGCTGCTCAGCTGGCCTATTTGCGAGCGCTGGATGCGCAGCCGGATGTGCATGTGACACTTGGCAGATATACGGCTGTGAAGTTCAGGGCGATGCGCTTCTGCAGGCCGCCTAGGGCTGATAAGCGAGTGGCTACATGGCGCCTTGAAGAGAAGGAAACGGATGTGAGTCTTGCCGTTTCTATGTATCGAGATGTCGCGCTGGGCCTGGTCGATCAGATCATTCTTGTGTCGAACGACTCGGACCTCTCGCCTGCGCTTCGGATGATTCGTGAAGATTTTCCGGGTGTTCGCATTGGGCTTGTGATCCCATCGCGGTCTGAGGGTGGCACTTCGGGCGAACGGGCGATTACGGAGTGAATCGGCCCGCTCTTTGGTCGATGCCGTTGCTTGAGGAACCTCAAGAGGTTGCTGCTTCGTTTC
This sequence comes from Luteibacter aegosomaticola, assembly GCF_023078475.1. Lineage (NCBI taxonomy): Bacteria > Pseudomonadati > Pseudomonadota > Gammaproteobacteria > Lysobacterales > Rhodanobacteraceae > Luteibacter > Luteibacter aegosomaticola. Next base: position 1,038,818 of record NZ_CP095741.1, read on the forward strand.
CTTCGCGTATATACAGCACGTGTGTTGAGAAGACTGATGAATCTGCGGTTGACCAAGAAGAAAGGTGACAGACCCTGGGGCCGCCGCGCTTGCAGCGCGCTTACGACGCCTTCATGGGTATCGCGGTGATCCCAGGCTTTACCTGTCATTGAGGGGTGTTGCTGACGCACGCCTATGGTCTGATTCACGGGGTTGGATGTGAATCAGCGCCGGGAGTCTCCCGTCGTAGGCGTCGGCCGCGAACAATGTCAGGGAAGTCCCCTGCCGCAGTGCAACGTGGCTGTGATCCACCCCGGTGTAAACTTGCGGAATGAGAACTTTCCGCGTGTCGTTTGTGTGCGCCCTGTTGTCCCTGCCGCTGGCGGCCTGGGCGCAGGATGTGTCCCGCGATGCCATGGCGGCCCGTATGGCCGCGCATGACGCTCCGGTGCTGCTCGATGTGCGTACTCCCGCCGAATACCGCGACGGCCACCTTGCTGGCGCCCTGAACGTGCCGGTGGACGAGGTGGGTGCCCGCAACGGTGCCATCGGCGTGAAGCGCGATCAGGAGCTGGTCGTGTACTGCAAATCGGGCAAGCGCGCCGCGCGCGCCCGCGACACCCTGCAATCCCTGGGCTACACCAACGTGCACCTGCTGGAAGGCAGTGCCGACGCCTGGCGCGCCGATGGCCGCCCGCTGGTGAAAGAAAGCCCGAATCACTGAGCCTGACCCCATGAGCCCTACCACCCGTTCGGTCGCCCTGGTTGGCGTCCCCACCGATATCGGCGCCGGCCACCGCGGCAGTTCCATGGGCCCCGAGGCCCTGCGTGTCGCCCGTTTGGCGGAGCGTCTGGAGAAGCGCGGCATGCTGGTCGTGGATCGCGGCAATGTCGCTGGTCCGCTGAATCCATGGCAGCCGCCGACCAACGGCTACCGCCACCTGCCCGAGGCAGTGGCCTGGAACACCGCGACGCATGAGGCCATCTACTCGGCTCTGAACGACGGGCACCTGCCGATCATGCTGGGCGGTGACCACTGCCTGGCCATCGGGTCGATTTCGGCTGTCGCGCGGCATTGCCGCGAGAAGGGCAAGAATCTGCGCATTCTCTGGCTCGACGCCCACGCGGACTTCAACACGAGCAATATCACCCCGTCGGGCAACATCCACGGCATGCCGGTGGCCTGCCTGTGCGGCCACGGGCCGAGCGAGCTGACCAGCATCGGGGGCACGGTGCCGGCCATTTCCCCGGACATGATCCGCCAGATCGGCATCCGCTCGGTGGATGAGGGCGAAAAGCGCCTGGTCCATGAGGTGGGTATCGATATCTACGATATGCGTTATATCGACGAGATCGGCATCAAGGCGGCGATGGAAGAAGCGCTGGCCGGCGTCGATGAAGACACCCACCTGCACGTGAGCTTCGACGTGGACTTCCTGGACCCGAGCATCGCGCCGGGCGTCGGTACCACGGTGCGGGGCGGCCCGAACTACCGCGAGGCCCAGCTGGTGATGGAGATGATCGCCGATACCGGCCGGGTGGGCTCGCTGGATATCGTCGAGCTGAACCCGGCGTTCGATAAGCGAAACCAGACGGCGAAGCTGGCGGTGGAGCTGGTGGAGTCCCTGTTCGGGAAGTCGACCCTCATGCGGTGAGGGGATCGCGCGCAAGCGCGCTCCCACAACAGCAGGGGGTCGCCGGGGGCGGGGGCGCGGGCTACACTCGGATGGTTTTCGTCCGTTTCGTATCAAGGCCCTCATGCGTACCCGCGTCCTTACCGGCATTACCACCACCGGCACGCCGCACCTCGGCAATTACGCCGGGGCGATCCGTCCCGCCATCGTCGCCAGCAAGGATCCCAACGTGGATGCCTTCTACTTCATGGCCGACTACCACGCGCTGATCAAGGCGGATGACGCCGACCGCGTGGCTGCCTCGCGCATGAAGATCACGGCCACCTGGCTGGCTGGTGGCCTGGACCCGACCACCGCGACGATCTATCGCCAGTCCGACATCCCGGAAGTGCCTGAGCTGATGTGGCTGCTGACCTGTGTCACCGCCAAGGGCCTGTTGAACCGCGCCCATGCCTATAAGGCCGCGGTGGACAAGAACGTCGCCGAGCAGGAAGACGCCGATGCCGGCGTGACCGCAGGCCTGTACATGTACCCCGTGCTGATGGCGGCCGACATCCTGGCCTTCAACGCCAACAAGGTGCCGGTGGGCCGCGACCAGATCCAGCACATCGAAATGGCGCGCGACATCGCCCAGCGCTTCAATCACATCTACGGCCGCGACTTCTTCGTGCTGCCGGCGGTGCAGATCGAAGAGCAGGTAGCCACGTTGCCCGGCCTCGATGGCCGCAAGATGTCCAAGAGCTACGACAACACCATTCCGCTGTTCGACGGCGGTTCGAAGGCGTTGCGCGACTCGATCATGAAGATCGTGACCGATTCACGCGCGCCGGGTGAGCCGAAGGACACGGACGATTCCGCGCTGTTCACCATCTTCAAGGCCTTCGCCTCGCCGGCCGAAACGGCTGCTTTCGCCGATGCGCTGCACGGCGGCCTGGGTTGGGGTGAAGCCAAGCAGGTGCTGTTTGAGCGCATCGAAGCCGACGTGGCACCGATGCGTGAGCGCTACGACGCCCTGATGGCGCGCCCGGACGATATGGAAGACATCCTGCTTGCCGGTGCGGCCAAGGCCCGTGCGATCGCCGTGCCGCTGCTCGAGCAGCTGCGTGATGCGGTGGGCCTGCGCACGTTCCGCCCGGCCGTCAAGGCTGAGCCCGCAGCGGCCAAGCCGGCGTCGAAGGCCAAGCCACCGCGCTTCGCCAGCTTCCGCGAGGCCGATGGCAGCTTCCGCTTCCGCCTGTTCGGCGCCGATGGCGAAGAATTGTTGCTGTCGGTGGCCTACGCGGACCCGAAGGCGGCCGGTACGGCACGCCAGGTGCTCTCGACGCTGGGTGGCACGGCTGCGCTGATCGAATCGCAGGGTGATCACGTGGCGTTGCTGGTGAATGGCGAGATCGTCGCCAACGGCCAGCCCTATCCCGACGAGGTGGCCCGCGCGGCCGCCATCCTCCGACTGCGCGCCGCCCTCGACGCGCTGGCCGCCGCCCAGGACTAAACGCCCATGCGCTACCTCGCACTGATGTTGCTCGCTCCGTGGCTCATCGTGCTTGGCTGGGCGTATTGGCATTACCCGAAGACGTTGCCGCGCACCGCCGCGCGGCGCGCCTTCGACGCGTTGGCACTGGTGGCATCGGTCATCCTCTCCATCCAGGCCGCGCTCGTTGCGTACGACGCGGTAGAGCTCCCCGCAGCCGACGAGTTCGGCCCGAAAAGCGGCGCGATCTGGCAGCAGGTCGTGCCCGCGCTATACGGCTACGGCGCGTTCGTGGCGGTACTGGCCGTAGCCCTGGTAGCCCGCCACCTCATCTGGAAACGCCGCCCGCTGTAGGAGCGCGCTTGCGCGCGATTCCCGGGCCCGGGCCAGGCCAGGCCAGATACGAAGCATGTTGTAGGAGCGCGCTTGCGCGCGATCCGCCGGCAGGCGGCACGTTATCGCAAGTACATCGCGCGCGCGCGCGCTCCTACGCGAGCCTGTTATTTGGCGCCGCGCAGCCGCTGCGTCAGGCCCTTGAGGAAGTTGCGCAGGAACTGATCGCCGCAGGTGCGGAAGTTGCTGTGCTTGGGCTGGCGGAAGAGGGCGTTTACTTCGCCCTTGGACACTTTGAAACCGGCATCGGCCATGATCGCGATGATGTCGTCTTCCTTCAGTTCGAAGGCGACGCGCAGCTTCTTCAGCACGGTGTTGTTGTTGATGCGCGCCTCGACCGGACGGGCCGGCTGGCTCTCGTCGCGGCCACGACGGTGGATGATCAGGCCGTCGAGGAAATGGGCCATGACCAGATCCGGCATGGCGGCGAAGCCGGGATCTTCCTCGTCCTTCTTCAGCCAGGCCTCGACCTCTTCGCGGGTCGCCTTGTGGCCAGTAAGCGCAAGGATCTCGACGACGTGGACGTCGCCCAGGTCGAGCATGTAGCGAATGCTACGCAGGGTATCGTTGTTCAGCATGGCGCCAAGGATACCGCCAAAACCCCCAAACCACGGTAGGAGCCCACCCTGTGGGCGACATCTTTTGCGGTACCGCTAGTGGCCCTGCTGCTCTTCTGCGAAAGATGTCGCCCACAGGGTGGGCTCCTACGACAGCAGAACGCCGCCCTTTTTGGGGGCGGCGTTCGCTTTTCAACCAAAAATCAGGCCTTAGTTCGGCAGGCCCAGGTCGTCGATCATGGCCTTCAGGAAGCGCGCAGCCTCACCGCCGGTGGCGGCGCGGTGGTCGAAGGTGAGCGACAGCGGCATGCGGCGGTGCACTTCGATACCGCCCATGACGGCGACCACATCGTGGCTGAGCTTGCCGGCGCCGATGATGGCGACGGTCGGCGGCACGACCACCGGGGTGGCGTAACGGCCGGCGAACATGCCGAAGTTGCTCAGGCTGATCGTGTAGCCCGAAAGCTCCGAGGCCGGGATGCTGCGGTCTTCCACCGAAGCGCGCAGGCGCTTGATGGCAGCGCGGACGCCGGCACCGTCGAGCACGTCGGCGTTACGCAGGGCCGGCACGAACAGACCGTCTTCCGTATCTACCGCGATACCGATATCCACATGCGGATGCAGCGTGCGGGTCAGGTCCTTTCCGTTGAACCATGCGTTGAGCGCCGGCACGGCCTTGCAGGCCACGACGATCGCGCGGATCAGGCGGGCGGTGATGTCCTGCTTGCCGATCCAGGCGTGCAGGTCGGCGTCGTCCACGATGGTGGTCGGCACGACCTGGGCATGCGCATCGGCCATGACGCGCGCCATGTTGCGGCGAACGCCCTTCAGCTGTTCCGGCTGGCCCATCGCTTCCTTGCCCGGGGGCGCGGTGCGAACGGCCTTGCCAGCCAGCGACACCGGCGTGCGGGTCGGGGCGGGGCCCGGTTCCGGCAGCGACGGCGCGAGGTGCTGGGCGGCAGCGGAGCGGGCCGGGGCAGCGCCCACGGCAGCCGAACCATTGGCGGCCGCGTTCTTCACGTCAGCCATGGTGATGACGCCACCGGCGCCGGTCGGCTGCACGCGGGTGAGGTCCACCTTGAGCTTCTTGGCAGCGGCACGCACTGCCGGCACGGCCTTGACGCCACCGGCGCTGGAGACCTGCTCGGTGTGCACGGCATTGCCGCTGACCATGGCGCCCACGACGGTGCCTTCGTCTTCGCGATCGGCCGAAGCCTTCGGCGGATCGATCTCGCCACCGTCATCGGAAGCGACGACCTTCGACGGATCATCCGTAGCCGGCGAACCGACGCCCTTCTTCGGGCCGTGATGGTGGCCGGTGGATTCCGCTTCGGCACGCTGGCGGGCATTCGGGTCGATCTCGAAATCGGCCAGCGAGGCGCCGGTCTCGATGATGTCGCCCACGCCACCGTGCAGCTTCTTCACGGTGCCGGAGTACGGCGAGGGCACGTCAACGACGGCCTTCGCGGTTTCCATCGACACCAGCGGGGCGTCGAGCTTGATCGTGTCGCCTTCCTTGACGTGCCACTCGACGACGGTCGCGTCGGGCAGGCCTTCGCCGAGGTCCGGCAGGAAAAAGGTCTTGATATCGGCCATGTCTAGAGGTTCCTCAGGAGGCAGCCAGCGTGCGCTGGGCGGCTTCGACGATGCGTTCGACGCTGGGCAGGTACTTCATTTCCAGGCGGAACAGCGGGATGTGCGTATCGAAGCCGGTGACGCGCTCGACCGGCGCGAGCAGGCTGTACAGGCATTCTTCCGACAGACGGGCAGCGATTTCCGCACCGAAACCAGCGGTCTTCGGCGCTTCGTGCACGATGACGCAACGGCCGGTCTTGGTGACCGATTCGGCGATCGTGTCGAAATCGAGCGGGGTCAGCGTGGCGACGTCGATGACTTCGGCGCTGATGCCCTGCTGGGCGAGTTCATCGGCGGCTTCAAGGCATTCCTTGACCTGCGCACCCCAGGTGACGAGGGTGACGTCGGTACCGTCGCGCAGGACGAAGCAGACGTCGAGCGGCAGCGCCTCGCCGTCATCGGGCACTTCTTCCTTGTACTGGCGGTAGATGCGCTTCGGCTCGAAGAAGATCACCGGATCCGGGTCACGGATGGCGGCGAGCAGCAGGCCGTAGGCACGCGCCGGCGACGACGGCATGACCACGCGCAGGCCCGGGATGTTGGTGAACAGGTGCTCGTTCGCCTCGGAGTGATGCTCCGGTGCGCGAATGCCGCCGCCCCACGGGGCGCGCCACACGGCCGGCACGGTCATGCGGCCGCGGGTACGGTTGCGCATGCGCGCGGCGTGGCAGGCGATGTGCTCCATCATCGGGTAGATGAAGCCTTCGAACTGCGCTTCGGCGACCGGCTTCATGCCCTGCACGGCGAGACCGATGGTCAGGCCGGCGATGGTGCCTTCGTCCAGCGGCGTGTCGATGACGCGCTCTTCGCCGAACTGTTCCTGCAGGCCCTGGGTAGCGCGGAACACGCCACCGTTGACGCCGACGTCTTCGCCGAGCACCACGACGCTATCGTCGTTGCGCATTTCGTAGGCGAGCGCCTGGGTCACGGCTTCGATAAGAGTGATTTGTGCCATGGGAAGGGCTCCTTACGACTTGCGATCGAGGGAAGCGACGAGCTCGCGCTGCGCTTCGAGGTCGGCCGGGACTTCGGCGTACAGGTAATCGAACATCGCCGTTGCCGGCTGGTTCTTCGTCTCCAGGTACGCGTTGACCTCGTTATCCATCCAGTCGTCGCACTCGGCCTTCCAGGCCTCTTCCTTCGCGTCGTCCCACTTGCCCTTGGCTTCGAGCCACTTGCGCAGGCGCGGCACCGGGTCACGTTCCCAGGCGTCCTTCACTTCCTGCTCGCCGCGGTAGCGGCGGGCATCGTCGGCGGTGGTGTGGTCGCCGAGGCGGTAGGTCACCGCTTCGATCACCGTGCCGCCCTGGCCGGAACGGGCGCGCTCGAGCGCGTCTTCCATGGCCTTGCGCACGGCGATGATGTCGTTGCCGTCGACCTGGATGCAGAACAGGCCGGCCGCGATGCCCTTCTGGGCCAGCGTGCCGGAACCGCTCTGGATGCGGCGCGGGACCGAGATGGCCCACTGGTTGTTCACGATGACGGCGACCAGCGGCAGGTTCTGCGCACCGGTGACGTTGATCGCGCCGTAGAAGTCGCCCTTGGACGAGCCGCCATCACCGATGGTGCACACGGCCACGCGCGGTTCCTTGCGGATCTTGAACGCCAGCGCCGAGCCGGCGGCGTGCAGGCACTGCGTGCCGATAGGAACGCACCAGGCAAAATCGTGCGCCGGGGCATCCTTGAAGTCGTTACCGCGCTCGTCGCCACCCCAGTAGGTGTAGACCTCGCGCGGCTTCACGCCGCGGTACAGCTGGGCGCCGTATTCGCGGTAGGAGACCGCCAGCGAATCTTCGCGGCGCATGGCGCTGCCGATGCCGACGTGCGCGGCTTCATGGCCTAGGCACGAGGCATACGTGCCGAGCTTGCCGGTACGCTGCAGGGCGATCGACTTGGCGTCGAACACGCGGGTGGAGACCATGAGCTTGTAGAGCTCGACCATGTGGTCGAGATCCTTGGCGAAGGCGGGCATTTCCTTGCCGGTTTCCTTGCCATCCTGGTCAAGGTACTGCAGGTATTCAATTTCAAACTTGGCGGCGATGGACACGACTCGCTCCCAGGGGAAGGTTAGAAACGACACGCACGATGGGGGAAGCGGCCGGCCCATCCAGCGGGGCACGAACGGCTTATCAGGTCTTGCGAGCCGGACTAGATATCAGGGGTATTATGGCGCGGCAAGGCACGCCGCAGCATGACCAAAACGTCTCAGGCCCCTCAAATGGCTTTGTGGCGCGGTTCCTGCGCTATCCACCCACTATGTGAAGACGCCCATGGCCCATCCCCAGCGCGACCTCGAACCCGGTATCCACACCGACCTGGAAGGGCGGGTGACCTACGGTTCGTACCTCCGCCTGGACCAGGTGCTGTCGGCCCAGCACCCGCTGACCGAGCCCCAGCACCACGACGAAATGCTCTTCATCATCCAGCACCAGACCTCCGAGCTGTGGCTGAAGCTGATGATCCATGAGCTGGATGCCGCCCTGGCGCGCCTGCGCGCCGACGACCTGGGTGGCACCCAGAAAGTGCTTGCCCGCGTCAAGCAGATTCAGCGGCAGCTCTATGAGCAGTGGGCGGTGCTGGAAACGCTCACTCCGGCCGAATACCTGGAATTCCGCGATGTGCTGGGGCCGTCCTCGGGTTTCCAGTCGCTGCAGTACCGCATCGTGGAATTCATGCTCGGCAATAAGCTCGGCAGCATGTTGGCGGTGTTCGAACACGATCCGGCGGATCACGCCCGGTTGAAAGCCGTCTTCGAAGCGCCCGGCCTGTACGACGAGTACCTGCGCTTCCTGGCCCGCCGCGGCCATCCGGTGCCGGTAGAATTGCTGGAGCGCGATGTCACCCAGCCCTGGCGAAGCCAGCCGGCGTTGCTGCCCATCTTCAAGCGCATTTACGAAGATACGGCCGCGTACTGGTCTGAGTATCATCTCAGTGAGCTGCTGGTCGACATCGAAGAGAACTTCCAGCTCTGGCGGTTCCGCCACATGAAAACGGTGGAGCGCATCATCGGTTTCAAGCCCGGCACGGGCGGCTCCTCCGGCGTCGCCTTCCTGCGCAAGGCGCTGGAACAGAGCTTTTTCCCCGAACTCATCGAAGTTCGCACGCTGCTGGGCACCTGACCCGCGACGCCCGCCCTGTAGGAGCGCGCTTGCGCGCGATGGGTGCTCGCGGCAAGAGCCATCGCGCGCAAGCGCGCTCCTACAGGCGGCGCACCATACGGCACTGCACGATTGACGCCATGGGCCGCGCCCGCTAAACACCCACATCGATCTACGCCAAGGGAAGCCATGACTTCATCCGCCCCCAGCCAGGCACGGCCCGTGCCCGATTACCCGCAGACCATGGGCCACCCGCGTCCGTTGTGGATGTTGTTCATGACGGAATTCTGGGAGCGCTTTGCCTTTTACGGCATGCGTTGGGCGCTCACGCTGTATATCGTCGCCGAGTTCTTCAACGGTGAGGCGTCCGGTCAGGGTTATGCCAGCCGTACCTATGGCGCGTACCTCGCGCTGGTGTACGCATCGGCCATCTTCGGTGGCTATGTGGCCGATCGCGTGTTGGGTTACCAGCGGTCCATCCTGGTCGGTGCGGCTGTGATGGGCCTGGGCCTTTTCATGGTGATGGTGCCGCAGCAGGATATTTTCCTTGCCGGTCTCGCTACGGTGATCGTCGGCAACGGCCTGTTCAAGCCGAATATCTCGTCGCTTGTGGGTCAGATTTACCCGGTGGGCGATGACCGCCGCGACCGCGGATTCACCATCTTCTACATGGGCATCAACCTCGGTGGCTTCCTTGCGCCGCTGCTTACCGGCTGGGTCGCGTCGGTAATGACCGACACCCCGCTGCAGCAGAACTATCGCGCCGTCTTCGCCTCCACGGGCGTCGGCATGGTCATCTGCTTCATCTGGTTCCTGATCGGCAAGCGTCAGCTCAAGGGCGTGGGCGTGCCGCCGCCGGAGCGCCACGAGGGCAAGAGCCTGCTCGCGGTCATCATCGGCATCATCATCGCCGTGCCGCTGGTTTACCTGCTCATGGCCAAGGCGGGCGCCATCGTCATCGCATGGCTGCTCGGCGTGCTGTTCATCGGCGTGGCGGTAATGCTGGTGCTTGAGGCCGTGCGCCACGACACGATCCAGATCCATCGCGTCATCGCCATGCTGTTGTTGTTCGCGTTCAACGTGCTGTTCTGGATGTTCTTCGAACAGGCCGGCAGTTCGTTCAACTTCCTCGCGGAAAACCTCGTCGATCGCCAGATGTTCGGCTGGGAATTCCCCACCGGCTGGTTCCAGTCGGTGAACTCCGCCGCCATCCTCGTCTGCGCGCCGGTCGTGGCGCTGGCGTGGGGCCTGTTGGCGAAGGTGCGCGCCGAGCCGTCGATTCCGCGCAAGTTTGGCCTGGGCCTGCTCTTCAACGGCATCGGCTTCCTGGTGCTGATGTATGCGCTGAAAAGCCTGGTGGATGGCCACGGCCTCATCCCGTTCTGGCCGCTGGCGGCCTGCTACGTGGCCCAGACCATCGGTGAGCTGTGCCTCTCGCCGATCGGCCTGTCGATGGTGACCAAGCTGGCGCCGCTGCGCGTGGTGGGCCTGGCCATGGGCGGCTGGTTCCTTTCCACCGCCATTGGCAACAACCTCTCGGGCTTGCTCGCGGGCCACATCAGTGGCGACAGCGGCATGACGGTGGCCTCGGCCCTATCCGGCTTCACCTTCAGCTTCGAGCTGCTGCTCGGCGCGGGCGTGGTGCTGTTCCTGATCGCCCCGCTGATCAACAAGCTGATGCACGGGATCAAATGATCGAAATCCACCCGCGCCTGCGGATGGCTTTCCCGTAGGAGCCCACCCTGTGGGCGACGCCGTTCGCGGTGACGCCGCAGGGCCTGTTGCGCTGGGGCGAAAGATGTCGCCCACAGGGTGGGCTCCTACGGGCCCAGTAGCTTGTCGAGGATTTTCTCTAGCCAGGCTTTTTCGTCCTCGCTGAGCTTTTCCAGCAATTCGCGCTCATGGGCGCGGGCGAGGGGGGCCACTTCGTCGTGGATGGCCCAGCCGGCCTCGGAAAGGTTCAGCACCGAGCGGCGCTTGTCGCCGTCGAAGGTGCCCCGGTCGATTCGGCCGGCTTCCACCAAGCGCGCCACGGCGCGGCTCACCGCCACCTTGTCCATGCGGGTGCGCTCGACCACCTGGGTCGCCGAACTGGCCGGGAACCGGGCCAGGATCGTCATCACGCGCCATTCCGTCATGCTGAGCTGGAATCGGCCCTGGTACTCGTCCGCGATCGACTGGCTGACCGTGTTCGAAAGGATCGACAGGCGATAGGGCAGGAAGTGTTCCAGCTCCAGCGGGGCGTGGGCGGGGACGGGTTCGAGGGTCATTGCTGCGCCGATCCTTGCAAATGGTTACAAGTGAAACTATAAGGTGCCGGTAGACGGCGCAAGCCGCCCCCCAGCCAGGAGTATCGCTTATGAGCGCCCAGCCCAATATCGGTATGGAAGTCACCACCTTCGAAAACCCGCAGGGTGTCGATGGCTTCGAGTTCGTCGAGTTTGCCGCGCCGGAGGCGAAGCTGCTCCACGATCTGTTCCCCCGCCTTGGCTTTACCGCCGTGGCCAAGCATAAGACCAAGGCCATCACCCTGTACCGCCAGGGCGAATGCAACTTCCTGGTCAACGAGGAGCCGAACTCCTTCGCTGCCGATTTCGTGTCGAAGCATGGCCCCTCGGCCTGCGGCTTCGCTATCCGCTTCAACCGCCCGGCCACCGACGTGCAGAAGACCGCGCTCTCGAACGGCGCGGAGCTGCTCGATAGCCTGACCGATACGCTGGCCCTGAATGTCCCGACCATCAAGGGCATTGGCGACGCCTGCCTGTACCTGATCGATACCTACGGCGCGAAGGGCGATTGCTTCGATGCCGAGTACGATTTCTTCGCTGGCGTTGATCGCCACCCGAAGGGTTTTGGCCTCACGTTCATTGACCACCTGACCCACAATCTGCACTTCGGCAACATGCAGAAGTGGTCGGATTACTACGAGCGCCTGTTCAACTTCCGCGAGATCCGCTACTTCGACATCAAGGGCGCGAAGACCGGCCTGGTCTCGAAGGCGATGACCGCGCCGGATGGCATGGTCCGTATCCCGTTGAACGAGAGCTCGGACCACGGTTCGCAGATCAACGAATACATCCGCGAATACAACGGCGAAGGCATCCAGCATATCGCCCTGTTCACGGACAACATCTACGACACCGTGGAAGCCATGCGTGAGAAGGACGTGGCCTTCCTGGATACGCCTGATACGTATTTCGAGGTGATCGATGTCCGCATCCCGAACCACGGCGAAGACGTGCCGCGCCTGCAGAAGAACAAGCTGCTGATCGACGCGGACCCGGAAACGCACAAGAAGTTGCTGCTGCAGATCTTCACGCAGAACAACATCGGGCCGATCTTCTTCGAGATCATCCAGCGCAAGGGCAACGAAGGCTTCGGCAACGGCAACTTCCAGGCGCTGTTCGAGTCGATCGAACGCGACCAGATGCGCCGCGGCGTGATCTAAGCTCGAACGCCCGGCTCCCATGACGCCGGGCCCCCACCGTAGGAGCCCACCCTGTGGGCGACGCCTTTCGTACAAACGCCACACGACCTGTGGCTCTTTCGCGAAAAGATGTCGCCCACAGGGTGGGCTCCTACGGCATCATTAGGCTGGCATCGCTTCGGGATTTCACGATGAGCCACACCGACGACACCAACGGCTACCAGACCGGCTTCGGCAACGAGTTCGCCACGGAGGCCGTGCCGGGCGTGCTGCCGACGGGCCAGAACTCGCCGCAGAAAGTGGGTAAGGGCCTCTACGCCGAGCAGCTGAGCGGCAGCGCGTTCACCGCGCCGCGCCATCGCAACCTGCGTAGCTGGCTGTACCGGATCCTGCCAGCGGCGCAGCACTCGCCGTTCCGCGAACTCGCGCACGCCACGTTCCACAACCGCTTCAACGACGCACCGCCCACGCCGAACCAGATGCGCTGGGATCCGCTACCGATGCCGCCGGCTGGCACGGATTTCATCGATGGCTTGTTCACCATGGGCGGCAATGGCGGCCCGGCGGAGCAGGGTGGCGTGGGCATCCACCAGTACCTGGCCAACCGCGATATGGCGGGCCGCTACTTCTACAACGCCGATGGCGAGCTGCTGATCGTTCCGCAGCACGGCCGCCTGCGCATCCGCACCGAACTGGGTGTGGTCGAGGTCGAGCCGCTGGAGATCGCTGTCGTCCCGCGTGGCATCCGCTTTCTCGTGGAATTGCCGGATGGCGAGGCGCGCGGCTATATCGCCGAGAACTTCGGCGCGCCGCTGCATCTGCCGGACCTGGGTCCTATTGGTGCCAACGGCCTGGCCCATCCGCGTGACTTCCTCACGCCGGTCGCGGCCTACGAAGATCTCGACGGTGATTTCGCCCTGATCGCCAAGTTCCAGGGCCAGCTGTGGCAGGCCGATATCAACCACTCGCCGCTGGATGTGGTGGCGTGGCACGGCAATTACGCGCCGTACAAGTACGACCTGCGCCGCTTCAATACGATCGGCTCGATCGCCGTGGACCATCCGGATCCCAGCATCTTCACCGTGCTGACCTCGGCCAGCGATACGCCGGGCGTGGCGAACATGGATTTCGTGATCTTCCCGCCGCGCTGGCTCGTGGCCGAGCACACCTTCCGCCCGCCGTACTTCCACCGCAATGTGGCCAGCGAGTTCATGGGCCTGATTACGGGTGCGTACGACGCCAAGGCCGGCGGGTTCGTGCCGGGTGGTTCCAGCCTGCATAACTGCATGAGCGGCCACGGCCCGGATAACGCGAGTTTCGAAAAAGCCTCCAGCGCGGACGTGAGCAAGCCGGACCACATCACCGGTACGATGGCTTTCATGTTCGAAACCCGCAAGGTCATCCATGCCAGCCAGCAGGCGCTGGCCTCGGAAGCCTTGCAGGGCAATTACTACGAATGCTGGCGCGGGCTGAAGAAGCACTTCGACCCGAACGCCGCCTGATCGACCAAGGAAACGCATGAAACTCGCTTCGCTGAAGGAAGGTGGTCGCGACGGTACGCTCGTCGTGGTCAGCCGCGACCTGACGAAGGCCGTCAAGGCCACCGGTATCGCCAGCACCATGCAGGCGGCGCTGGATGACTGGCACGTCGCCGCACCGCGCTTGAATGCGCTGGCCGAGGACCTGGAAGCCGGCAAGGCCGAGGGCGCCTTCGCGCTCGACATCGGCAAGCTCGCCGCTCCGTTGCCGCGTGCCTTCGAATTCGTCGACGGCAGCGCCTACCTGCCGCACGTGGAGCGCGTGCGCCGCGCCCGCGGTGCGGAAGTGCCGGCCTCGTTCTACACCGACCCGCTCATGTACCAGGCCACCAGCGCCGGCTTTCTCGCGCCGCGCGATCCGGTCGTGGTGCCGAGCGAGGAATACGGTATCGACCTGGAAGCCGAAGTGGTCGTCATCACCGATGACGTGCCGATGGCTGCTGATGCGGCCACCGCGTCGAACCACATCCAGCTGGTCGGCCTGATCAACGACGTCTCGCTTCGCGGGCTGATTCCGAACGAGCTGGCCAAGGGCTTTGGCTTCCTGCAGTCCAAGCCGCGCTCAGCGCTCTCGCCGGTGTTCGTGACCCCGGATGAGCTTGGCGACGTGTGGCAGGACGACAAACTGCACCTGCCCATGCGCACGTGGATCAACGGCCAGTGGTTCGGCGAAGCCGAATGCGGCGTCGATATGCAGTTCAACTTCGCCCAGCTCGTGGCCCACGCGGCGAAGACGCGCCCGCTCACCGCAGGAACCATCGTCGGCTCGGGCACCATCGCCAACGAAGATACCGGCAAGGGTGCGTCGTGCCTGGCCGAGCAGCGCACGGTGGAAACCCTGCGCGATGGTAAGCCGACTACGCCGTTCCTGAAGTTCGGTGACACGATCCGCATTGACGTTACCGACAAGGAAGGGCGCTCGATCTTTGGGTCGATCGAGCAGGCGATCCAGAAGGCTTGAGTTCGTCGTAACGTCCATCGCGCGCAAGCGTGCTCCTACACGTGACCTGCGTTGCTCTTGTAGGAGTGTGCTTGCACGCGACGAGCGGTGGGATGAGCTGGAAAATCAGGCAATAAAAAAAGGGCCCGCTTCGCAGCGGGCCCTTTTTCTTTATCGCGTTGTAGGTTGATCGCGTGCAAGCACGCTCCTACAAGGGTGCGATTACTTCGCAGCCATCAGGGCCTTGGCCATGTCGAGCATGCGGTTCGAGAAGCCCCACTCGTTGTCGTACCACGAGAGGACCTTCACCAGCGTGCCGCCCATGACGCGGGTCTGCGTCGCGTCGTAGATCGACGAGTGCGAGTTGTGGTTGAAGTCGATCGACACCAGCGGCTTGGTGTTCACGCCCAGGATGCCCTTCAGCTTGCCGTTGGCGGCTTCGTTGATGGCGGCGTCGATCTCTTCCTTGGTGGTTTCACGGGCGGCCGTGAAGGTCAGGTCGACCACCGAGACATTGATCGTCGGCACGCGCATGGCGAAACCATCGAGCTTGCCGTTGAGCTCCGGCAGCACCAGGCCCACCGCGGCGGCGGCGCCGGTCTTGGTCGGGATCTGGCTGTGCGTGGCGCTACGGGCGCGGCGCAGGTCGGAGTGGTAGACGTCCGTCAGCACCTGGTCGTTGGTGTAGGCATGGATCGTGGTCATCAGACCATGGACGATGCCGACCTTCTCGTGGAGCACCTTGGCCAGCGGGGCCAGGCAGTTGGTGGTGCACGAGGCGTTGGAGATGACCTGCAGGCCCGAGTGCAGCTTGTCGTCGTTGACGCCGATGACGAACGTGCCATCCACGTCCTTGTCGCCCGGGGCCGAGATGATCACCTTCTTGGCGCCGCCGGCGATATGCGCGCTGGCCTTGGCCTTGGAGGTGAAGAAGCCGGTGCACTCCAGGACCACGTCGACGCCATGCTCGCCCCAGGGCAGCTTGGCCGGGTCGCGCTCGGCGAACACCTTGATGCGGTCGCCGTTGACGATCAGGTCGCCGCCGTCCACCGACACTTCGCCCGGGAACCGGCCGTGGGCCGTGTCGTACTGGGTCAGGTGCGCGTTGGTCTCGGCATCGCCGAGATCGTTGATCGCGACGATCTGGATATCCTGGCCATTCTTCTTCGACTCATACAGCGATCGCAGGACATTGCGACCGATACGACCGTAACCGTTGATGGCGACCTTGATGGTCATGTGCAGCCTCCGGGTGGGAATTGCGGATGAGGTGAGGGCTAGGGGCCTAAACCTCCATGGTAACGGAAGGTCGCAGGGCCCTGCTTGCTGCAATGCCGCGATTTGTCATTCGTGCCTCAGCCCGGGTGTGGCACACTTGGCCGTTGGCCCGCCCCGGAAACGTTTACTGTCCCATGAAGACGCCCCATAAGCGCCGCACCATCGCCACCCTCGTGGCCCTGTCCCTCACCGCCATGGCCGGTACGGCCGGTGCCTGGGGCGATATTGGCCACCGTATCGTCGCTGACCTGGCCTGGCGCCAGCTCGACCCGTCGGCCAAGGCCGAGGTGGAGCGCCTGCTGAAGGCGGATGGGGACGATTCCCTCCCGGACATCGCCAGCTGGCCGGACCGCCTGCGCGACAACCCGGAGACCCGGGATCTGGGCAAGGCCACCGGCCCGCTGCATTACGCCGACTTCCACGACCCCAAGTGCCACTACAACCCGCCGGTGGATTGCGCCGACGGCAAGTGCGTGATCGGCGGCCTGGAAAAGTACGTCGCCATCCTGGGAGACCGGCACAAGTCCAACGCCGAGCGTGCCGAAGCGCTGAAGTTCGTCGTCCACTTCGTGGGTGACGTGCACCAGCCGCTCCACGCCGGTAACCGCGACGACAAGGGTGGCAACGAATACCAGGTGCAGTTCGACGGCAAGGGCACCAACCTGCACAGCGTGTGGGATTCCAAGCTGCTTTACACCAGCAACCTCAAGTGGGACGCCTACGCCGACAAGCTGGCCGCCGAAGGCCCGGTGACCCTGCCCAAGCCCATCGCGCCGCTGGATAACCCGTACGCCCAGTGGGCGGAGGAATCCTGCCAGGTCGTCGCCCAGCCGGGCTTCTACCCCGATAACCACAAGGTCGACGACGCCTACGTCGCGAAGAACCTGCCGACCGCCGAGCTGCGCCTTCGCGAAGCCGGCAAGCGCCTGGCCGACCTGCTGAACAAGACGCTGGACTGATCCCCAGCGCTCGTCCCCCTTTCGAGAACACAGACCAAGGTAGAGAGAGATGACCGAAATCCAGGTACGCCGCACCAAGATCGTTGCCACCCTCGGCCCCGCCACCGACGCGCCGGGCATGCTCGAGAAGATCCTGGAGGAGGGCGTGGATATCGTTCGCCTGAACCTTTCCCACGGTACGCCGGATGACCACCGTGCCCGCGCTAACGCCGTGCGCGCCGCCGCGCTGGCCGTCGGCCGCGAAGTTGGCATCCTCGCCGACCTGCAGGGCCCGAAGATCCGCATCGAGAAGTTCGTCGATGGCCCGATCGACCTCCTGCCGGGCGACAGCTTCGTGCTCGATTGCCGCCCGGATGCGCCGGATGGCAACCACACACGCGTGGGCGTGAGCTACTACGACCTGCCGAAGGACGTGGTCGCCGGCGACATCCTGCTGCTCGACGATGGCCTGGTGGCGCTCTCCGTGATCGACGTGGCGGGCAGCGAGATCCACACCCGCGTGGTCATCGGCGGCCGCCTCTCGAACCGCAAGGGCCTCAACCGCCAGGGCGGTGGCCTCAGCGTGTCGGCCCTGTCCGATAAGGACAAGAACGACATCAAGCTGGCGGCTGAAATGGGCGCCGACTTCCTCGCCGTCTCGTTCGTCCGTACGGCCGAAGACCTGCACGAAGCCCGCCGCCTGCTCCGCGAAGCCGGTGGCGATGCCGCCATCGTCTCGAAGATCGAGCGCGCGGACGCGATCCCGGTCCTCGGCGAAATCATCGACGCCTCCGACGTCGTGATGGTGGCTCGTGGCGACCTCGGCGTGGAAATCGGCGATGCCGAGCTGCCGGGCCTGCAGAAGAAGATCATTCGCGAGTCGGTCATGCGCAACCGCTCGGTGATCACCGCGACGCAGATGCTGCAGTCGATGGTGCGCGCACCGATCCCGACCCGCGCCGAAGTGCTCGACGTGGCTAACGCCGTCATCGACGGTACCGATGCCGTGATGCTCTCGGAAGAAAGCGCCGCGGGCGCCCACCCGGATAAGGCCGTGGCCGCCATGCGCCGCATCTGCCTGGGTGCCGAGCGTCAGTTCGAGCCGCGTGACGACCTGCGTCCGAACGCCGCCACGCTCGATCGCACCGATCAGGCGATTGCCCTGGCCGCCATGCAGCTGGCCTCGCAGGTCGGCGTTCGCGCCATCGTGTCGCTGACCGAATCGGGCGCCACCGCCCAGTGGCTGTCCCGTTACCGTTTCGCCGTGCCCATCTACGCGATGAGCCCGTCCGACGTCGCCCGCCGCCGCATGCTCATGCTGCGCGACGTGCAGCCGGTGGCCTTCGAAACCGGCAACCTCGATCCGGCACACACGGCGCGCGCGGCGCTCCAGCACCTCTTCTCGCTGGGCAAGCTGGCCAAGGGCGATCGCGTGGTCCTGACCCACGGTGACCATATCGGCCGCCACGGCGGTACCAACACGCTGAAGCTGCTGGTGATCGGCGACGACGGCATCCCGGATAGCCTGCGCGACCTGTAATCGCTCTTGTAGGAGCGCGCGCAAGCGCGCTCCTACCGTTTTGTTAGTGCTTGCCGGCCAGGCTGCGGCCGCGGCCGATGCCGTAGTAGGCCAGGCCGGCTTCTTCGACGGCTGCCGGGTCGTACAGGTTGCGGCCATCGAAGATCACCGGCGTGCTGAGCAGCGATTTCACGCGGGCAAAATCGGGGCTGCGGAACGCCTTCCACTCCGTGACGATCACCAGCGCATCGGCACCTTCCAGTGCTTCATAAGGGCGGCCGACGAGGGCGAGGTCAGGGCGGTCACCGTAGATGCGGTGCGTCTCCTCCGCTGCTTCCGGGTCGAAGGCGCGGACCTTGGCACCGGCATCCCACAGCTGTTCCATCAGGCGGCGGCTCGACGCTTCGCGCATGTCATCCGTATTTGGCTTGAACGCCAGGCCCCAGACGGCAACGGTCAGGCCCTTCAGCTTTCCGTCGAAATGCTTCGACAGCAACGCGAAAAGGCGCGATTTCTGCGCATCGTTCACCGCTTCGACCGAGTTCAGCAGCTTGGCGTCATAGCCGACGGCGTGCGCCGTGCGAGCCAGTGCCTGCACATCCTTGGGGAAGCATGAGCCGCCGTACCCGGCACCCGGGTAAATGAAGTGGTAGCCAATGCGCGGATCCGCGCCGATGCCCTGGCGAACCAGCTCCACATCGGCGCCTACGTGTTCGGCGATGTTGGCGATCTCGTTCATGAAGCTGATCTTCGTCGCCAGCATCGCATTGGCGGCGTACTTGGTGAGCTCCGCCGAGCGCTCATCCATCACCACCATGCGGTCGTGGTTGCGGTTGAACGGTGCGTAGAGCTTGCGCAGCACACCGATGGCACGCTGGCTGGACGCGCCTACGATGATGCGATCCGGGCGCATGCAATCCTCGACGGCATCGCCTTCCTTCAGGAATTCGGGATTGGAAACGATATCGAAGGGCACGTCGACACCACGGGCCTGGAGGCGTTCCGCCACGGCCGCCCGGACCCGGTCAGCCGTGCCGACGGGGACGGTCGATTTGTTGACGACCACCGTATAGCGATCGATGTGGTCGCCGATGGTGCGTGCCACCGCCAATACATACTGGAGATCGGCGCTGCCATCTTCATCCGGCGGAGTGCCCACCGCGATGAACACGATATCGGCATGGGCGATGGCCGGTGCGGCATCCGTCGTGAAATCGAGGCGGCCGTCGGCATGATTCCTGAGGACCATGGGCTCCAGGCCCGGCTCGTAGATGGGAATCTCGCCCTTCGTCAGGCGCTCGACCTTGCCGGCGTCGACATCGACGCACACGACGTGGTTACCCATTTCCGCCAGGCAGGTGCCGGTGACGAGGCCGACGTAGCCGGTGCCGAAGATCGTGACTTTCATGGAGGTCCTTGTACCTTTCGGCGGGTTCGCCGCAGCCATGGATTGTAGTCTGCCCGAGAGGGGCGGAGAACCGCGCGGGTGGCCCCCCGGGGTGCGCTAACGTCGCAGAGGGTCCGCTCATACAAAATCGGCCGCGCACGATTCCACACGCCCGGCTTACGTCCGTGGCGGTACACTCTTCGCCCTGGCAAACCCATGAGGACGTCATGATCCGAACAGCCTTCCACGCCGGCGCCATCGCCGCCGCCGTCCTCCTCCTCGCCGCCGGCCCCGCCGCGGCGCAGACCACCCGCAAGGTCGCCCCCGACCGCCTGCCTTACTACTGGACGCTGACCAACACCTCGGTCAACGCCGATGTGCCGAACACGGGCAAGAATCTCGACCAGCCAGGTTGCGTCGCGGTCACCTACATGATCGGCTCGAACGGCCTGCCGCAGAACGTGGTGGCCGCCAAGACGTTGCCGCGGGGCGATCTCGCCCAGGTCGCCGTCAGCGCCGTGAAGGACTTCCGCTATGCCGCATCGGGCGTCAACCGCGCGCAGGAGCCCGTGGTGACCTATTACGTCGTGGGCTTCAACCTGCCGGAAGACCGCGCACGCAAAGACGCGATCCTCAAGCAGTGCGCCCTCCCGGGTTACCAGACCACTTGATCGGCTGACCGCGCCGCACAACGCCTTTCCCGAGGTATAGCCCTATACTTCGCCGGTTTTTTGCACTCGCCCCGCCGCAAGGCCTGGCAATACCACTACTTCCATTGGAGTTCCCATGAGCATCGAAGACCTCGAACAGATCGCGCAGGCGATGGTCGCCCCGGGTAAGGGCATCATCGCCGTCGACGAATCCGCCACGACCATCAAGAAGCGCATCGAGGCCGTGGGCCTGGAGAACAACGAGGAAAACCGCCGCAAGTACCGCCAGCTGCTGCTGACGGCGCCGGGCCTGGGCGAATACATCTCCGGTGCCATCCTGTTCGACGAAACCATCCGCCAGAAGACCGACGATGGCCGCAGCATGGTCGAGGCCATGAATGCCGCCGGCATCCTGCCGGGCATCAAGGTGGACAAGGGCACGCACCCGCTGGCCGGCTGCCCGGGCGAAGTGGTCACCGAGGGCCTCGATGGCTTGCGTGAGCGCCTGCAGGAGTACGCGAAGCTCGGCGCCAAGTTCGCCAAGTGGCGCGCGGTCATCAAGATCACCGACGACACGCCGACCTCCACCGCGGTGGAATCCAACACGCATGCCCTCGCGCGCTACGCGGCGCTTTGCCAGGAAGCCGGCCTCGTCCCGATGGTCGAGCCCGAAATCCTGATGGACGACAAGGACAGCGTGCAGGACCTGGACACGAGCTTCACCGTGCACAAGGAAGTCCTGCAGAGCCTGTTCGCGCAGCTCGAGCTGCACAACGTTGAGCTCAAGGCGCTGATCCTGAAGGTCAGCATGGTCATTCCGGGCAAGTACGCGCCGAAGGAAGACCAGGTCGACGCCGAAGACATCGCCAACGCGACGGTCAGCGTGTTCCAGTACGCCGTGCCGGCCGCCGTCGCGGGCATCGTGTTCCTTTCCGGTGGCCAGGGCGATCAGCAGGCGACCGAGAACCTCAACGAGATCAACAAGCTCGGCCCGCATCCCTGGCCGATCAGCTTCTCGTACGGCCGTGCGCTGGTCTCGGCCGCGCTGGAAACCTGGGCCAAGGACCAGAAGGGCAACTACGACGCGGCCCAGAAGACCGTGGTCGAGCGCGCGAAGGAAAACAGCCTCGCCGCCCAGGGCAGCTGGAAAAAGAAGTAAGCCCCGCTCTTGTAGGAGCGCGCTTGCGCGCGATTCACGGATGCGGCAAGCACCCAATCGCGCGCAAGCGCGCTCCTACAGAAAGGCACAAAAAAACCGGGCGCCCTAGGGCGCCCGGTTTTTTTACAGCTACGTACTCAACAACGTGCTTGCTTAGAAGCGGTACTCAGCCTGCACCGACGTCATGTTGGTCGACAGGTTGAGGTTGTCCTTCTTCGCATCGTAGTGGTCGAAGTTCAGGCCCAGGCTCCAGTTGTTCGTGAAGTCGTAGCCGACGCCGACGCCACCGTACCAGCTGGTCTTGTCGAGGTTGCTGCGGGTGATGTCATCGTTGCTGGTGCCGTGGCCCTTCCAGGCGTACAGGCCAGCGCGAGCGCTGACATACCACTGCGGATCGATGTTGAACTTGCCGTTCACGCCGGCAGTCCAGCCGTGCAGCTCGGACTTGCGGCGATCCACCACGCGATTGTCATTGAAGAAATTCTTCGCGTGGATATTGCCGAGGTCGTTGTAGCCCACCTCAACACCCAGCGCGGCCCACGGGGTCACGCCCCAGCGGTAACCGCCGTTGAGCGCGTAGCCGGTGTCATGACCGTCGTACTTGCCCTTGTCGACCGAGGTACGGCCAACGTTGCCATTCACGAACCAGCCTGCGGCCGGGTTCACGTCCTGCGCAAAGGCCGGGGCGGCAACGACGCCAGCGGCAACAAGGGCAAGGGCGATAAGGGTCTTCTTCATGGTGGAACTCTCCTGCTTTTTATTTTTGTGGCACGGGCCGCATGGGGGAATCGGCCTCGTGCTCCGCACGGCGGGGGTGTCGTGCTCGAATACCTAGATATGGCGCCTTCGGATAGATTCAATACCGATTAGTTCAGTATTAAGCCGAAGTTAAGTCTCGGCGCCCGGGGCACCGAGACTTGCCCGTTGAAGGGGGAGGCTTAGAAGCGGTATTCGCCGGCCAGCGAGAGCAGGCCCGTCGAGCGCTTCAGGTCCGGCTGCGTCGTGCCGGTGGTGTTGTCGACGATCTTGCCGGCATTGGCGTGGAAGTAGTCGTAGGTGACGCCGACGCCGAAGTGCTCGTTGATATCCCAACCGGTACCGATACCGGCGTACCAGCTGCCGCGGTTCGGGCGACCGCCGCTCGAGAAGCCAAGATCCTGGCCCACCGAGTTGTTGTAGCTGCGGCCATTGTCGTTGGCGCGGAAGTAACCGCCGTGCATGGTGATGTACCACTGCGGCACGAGGTTGAGCTTCATGTTGGCACCGAGCATCCAGCCGCGCAGCGCATCACGCTGGCTCTTCTGATCGACGTCCTGGCCGGATTCGAAGACGTTCTTGACCCGGTAGTTGCCGAGGTCGGTGTAGCCCGCTTCAAGGCCCATGCCCAGATCCGGGCCGACCTTCCAGCGGTAACCGCCCAGCAGGCCGTAGCCGGTGCGACGGCCCTTTTCGCCGTGCAGGAAGTTGAAACCGTTGGTATCGCTACCGAAACCGCCGGTGTCGCTGCCGTTGGTACGGCCGACGTTGGCGCCGATGAACCAGTTGCCGCTACCGACGGACTGGCTCGGCTGGTAGTTGCCGGAAACCGCGGTGTTGTCCTGTGCAAAGGCCGGAACGGCCGCAAACGAGACGCAAGAAACTGCAAGGGCAAGGATTGCCTTCTTCATGGGAGTGTTCCTCTTATTTTCGGGGCGGGCGACCGACCACGGGGAAGTGGGGGATGTCGGTTGCCTTGGTCCATTAGAGCGATCCGAACCTGAAGAGATTCAAAAATCGAAGCCAAAAGATTAAGGCGGGGTTAACTTCGCGGCTGCGGCATGAACGTCCACGACAACGTGATACGCGATAGGCGACAATGGGCGCTTTCACCCGCCCTTGTGAACTGGAGAACGCCGATGACGACACGCCGCGAACGCGCCAATGCGATCCGCGCCCTGGCCATGGATGGTGTGCAAGCTGCCAATTCGGGCCACCCGGGCATGCCGATGGGCATGGCCGATATCGCTGAAGTGCTGTGGGGTGATTTCCTCCACCACAACCCCACGAACCCGCACTGGCCCAACCGCGACCGCTTCATCCTGTCGAACGGCCACGGCTCCATGCTGCAGTACGCGCTGCTGCACCTCACCGGCTACAACCTGCCGATCGAGGACCTGAAGAATTTCCGTCAGCTCGACCACCACACCGCTGGCCATCCGGAATACGGCCACACCCCGGGTGTCGAGACCACCACCGGCCCGCTGGGCCAGGGCCTTGCCAACGCCGTCGGTTTCGCTATCGCCGAGAAGGTGCTCGCTGAGCGCTTCAACCGTCCGGGCCACGACGTGGTCGACCACCACACCTACGTGTTCGTCGGCGACGGCTGCCTCATGGAAGGCATCTCGCACGAAGTGTCCTCGCTCGCCGGTACGCTAAAGCTCGGCAAGCTTGTCGCCATCTACGACGACAACGGCATTTCGATCGACGGCGAAGTCCACGACTGGTTCACCGATGACACCGCCGAGCGTTTCCGCGCCTACGGTTGGAACGTGGTGGTCGGCACCGACGGCAAGCCCGTCGATGGCCACGACCCGGAAGCGATCAAGACCGCCATCGCATCGGCCACCGCGCAGAGCGAAAAGCCGAGCCTGGTCATCTGCAAGACGATCATCGGCTTCGGTTCGCCGAACAAGGAAGGCAAGGAAGAGTCCCACGGCGCTGCGCTCGGCGAGAAGGAAGTGGCCCTCACCCGTGAGCGCCTCGGCTGGAACTACCCGCCGTTCGTGATTCCGGAAGAGATCTACAGCTCGTGGAACGCGAAGGATGCCGGTGGCAAGGCTGAGAAGGCATGGAACGAAAAGTTCGATGCGTACGCCAAGGCTTTCCCGGAACTGGCTGGCGAGCTGAAGCGTCGCCTCTCCGGCGAACTGCCGGCCTCGTGGAAGGACGGCGCCGCCGCCTTCATCAAGAAGCTGCAGGCCGAAGGTCCGGTCGTTGCTTCGCGCAAGGCCTCGCAGATGTCGCTCGACGCGTTCGGCCCGCTGCTGCCGGAACTGATCGGCGGCTCGGCTGACCTTGCCCCGTCGAACCTCACCATCTGGAAGGGTTCGAAGAACATTTCCACGGGTGGCGACCAGGGTAACTACATTCACTACGGCGTGCGCGAGTTCGGCATGTCGGCCATCTCGAACGGCATCGCGCTGCACGGCGGCTTCATCCCGTACGACGCGACCTTCCTGGTGTTCTCGGATTACGCGCGCAACGCCGTGCGTATGTCGTGCCTGATCCCGGCGCATGCCATCCACGTGTACACGCACGATTCGATCGGCCTGGGCGAAGACGGCCCGACCCACCAGCCGGTGGAGCACCTCGCTTCGCTGCGCCTCATCCCGAACAATCGCGTGTGGCGCCCGGCCGATGCCGTGGAATCCGCCGTGTCGTGGAAGAAGGCCATCGAGCGCGCCGGCAACCCGTCGGTGCTGATCTTCTCGCGCCAGAACCTCGAACATAACCCGCGCACGGAAGAGCAGGTCGCCAACATCGAGAAGGGCGGTTACGTCCTGTTCGAGCCGAGCGAGAAGTTCAAGGCCATCATCATCGCCACCGGTTCGGAAGTGGGCCTGGCGGTGGAAGCGGCGAAGGCACTGGGCGACCAGGGCACGCCGACCCGCGTGGTCTCCATGCCCTGCACGGAAGAGTTCGACGCACAGTCGCCGGAATACCGCGAAGGCGTGCTGCCGTCGTGGTGCCGCGCCCGCGTGGCGGTCGAAGCCGCTGCCGTGGACTTCTGGTACAAGTACGTCGGCCTCGACGGCAAGGTCGTGGGCATGACCACGTTCGGCGCCTCGGCTCCCATCAAGGTGCTCTACGAGCACTTCGGTATCACCGCGCATGCGGTGATCGATGCGGTGAAGGCTGTCGCGAAGTAAGTCAGCGTCTGGTTGTACGGAATGAAAAAAAGCCCCGGGTGGGAACCCGGGGCTTTTTTTGTTTCGGCGTGAAGAGGAGACCTAGTCGCCGCAGACGCCGGGATGAGCGGATGAATAGAAACGAGATCGTTTTCTCTCGTCCCGGGCAAGGGGTTCTTCTATACAGGTCATGCCGCCGTAGCCCTTGGTGGCAAGTGCAGCTGTTGCTGTCCAGAGTGCCCAGTAGACGCGTGAATCCGGAATAGCTTGACGAAACGCTAGGGGTGAGGCCGGCCTCCGGCGGCCACCTTGCTCTGCGGAGGCAGGGAAGAGTGGCGATGTCCAGTCGGGGGCATTGTAAGCGTTCGGCGCAGTGTGATTTACGCGTTCATCGAGCCATGCAAATGAAGTCAGGAGTGCGAGTTTTAAGTAGTTCACAAGAAGGCCGCGTGCGTCAAGGCAACGGCGTCTTGAAGTCGCGGCCCAGGTAGCGGCCCTGTGCTATTCCTCCGCAAACCTTCGGGTCGCCGATGCAGTGCGGAGTTCCGGGCCGCCCCCGAGGCGGCGGAGCATCCCATTGAGGAGCGACCCATGAACGCTTTGCACCCTTTCGCAGCAGCACTTCGACATTTCCGCTTGCGTCCCACTTCTTGACCTTAAGCACCATTGCCCGCCCCCAGTCGTCGACGGTGAAAATGCTGTCTCTCCCGTGTGTACCCGTTGACCAAACCGGGTGGCCATTGCCGGTGTAGAGAACGAAATTGCCGTCCGCTTGCATGTTCGCCGTGACCGCACCGGATCCTTGTGTCCACGTTGCCCAGATGGCGGCGCCATCGTTGCGATAGACGACAAGGTTCCCGTCGTGCTGCATAACCGCGTGATAGCGACCGCTGGAGGAGGGGAGTGCCTGACCGGCGGTTAGATTGTGGCCTGGATGTAGCACGGCGGCCTCTGAGACGGTCGTGGCAAGAAGTGCTATCGCCGCTATGGCGGCGGCAAACGAGCCGTTGTTCGTGATTCTCCGTTTCATGTTGTCTCTTCCTTTGTTGGCTAGCGATTGATCGCCCGAACATAAGTCGTTGTCTCCATGGCGGAGATGGGACTTATGCACAGCGTTATGCAGCGCGTATCCACACGGGCTGTGGATAACGGCTTTGTTGTCTTGCTGCAGTGCTTAGTTTTTAAGCATCGTGAGCTAAGTCATTGGTGGCGTTGTGTGGAACGGACTTATCCACACGCTTATGCAGGCGGTATCCACATGGCGTGTGGATAACCACGGATGAGTCGCTAGCGGCGGCGTTGGTGATTGGCAGCGCTATCGAAGGTCGGCGAGACCCAGTCAAGCTTGGCGCGGCGACGCAGCATCTCTTCGACAAGGGGTTCTGCTCGCTTGTCGCGTGGCTTCCAACGACGGGCGTTGATGACGACGGCCGCTCCCCAGGAGTTCACACCGAAGACGCGATGGCGGCCATGCGTGTCGGTCGACCACACGATATGCCCGGCGAGGTCTTGAAGCACAAAGTGGCCATCACGTTGCATGGCTGCACGGATGACGCCGCTTCCCCGCGTACCTGCGGTCCAGGTGCGCGTGCCGTCGCGGCGATAGACGGCGAACTCGCCTTCGGCATTGAGCATGGCGTAGTAGAGCTCGTTCGAGGAGTACAGCCGATCACCAGCGGTCATGATCTGGCCTGGCCCCAAGACTGCCGCATCGGCGGCGGTCCCGGCGAGAAGAAGTCCAGCGAATAAGATGCGGCAGCGATTGCGGTGTGTGTCCATCACACGGTGTCCTTCCATGGCACCCCATTGGTGTCGCCAAAGCTTAGTGAGGGGTCAGGAAATCTCCGAGAGGGTTTGGCGGGTCCTTGTGTCGGCGCTAAGGCCTGTTGCGTGTAGGCCTTGGCTGACGGGCGCGGGGACCGCCTGCCTGCTAATCTTCCGGTTTCCATGGATGACCCGAGCCCCATGAGCCACCCGCGCCGCGAGCGACACGCCTATTTCCCGTATATCGATGGCCTCCGTGCCATCGCGGTGCTGTCGGTGCTGGCGTACCACCTCAACAGCGCCTGGCTGCCGGGTGGGTTCGCGGGTGTGGATGTGTTCTTCGTCATCTCAGGGTTTGTCGTCAGTGCATCGGTGGGACAGCGGCCGCCGGGTCCTCCGCACCGTTTTTTCCTGTATTTCCTCTCCCGTCGCATCCAGCGCATTGCGCCGGCCCTCGTCGTCTGCCTGCTGGTCACCTGCCTCGCGGCGACGTTGTTTATCCCGGACGCGTGGCTAAGCGAGAACAGCCAGGAAACGGGCAGGTATGCGTTCTTCGGGTTCAGCAACCTGATCCTGTCGCGTAATGCCAATAGCTACTTCTCGCCGACGGCTGAGTACAACCCCTACACGCATACCTGGTCACTTGGCGTCGAAGAGCAGTTCTATCTGCTGTTTCCCCTGCT
Organism: Luteibacter aegosomaticola; assembly: GCF_023078475.1. Classification (NCBI taxonomy): domain Bacteria; kingdom Pseudomonadati; phylum Pseudomonadota; class Gammaproteobacteria; order Lysobacterales; family Rhodanobacteraceae; genus Luteibacter; species Luteibacter aegosomaticola. Next base: position 1,066,755 of record NZ_CP095741.1, read on the forward strand.
GTGCTGGGTGTGGACGCTGGGCGGCCGCTGGCGGCATCTGGCCGTCTCCCTGGCGGTCGTGGCGATAGTCGCGTCGCTCGGATATGCGGTGCATGTACAGCCGGTGGCGCCGCTGCATGCGTTCTATCTGCTTCCCGCGCGGCTCTGGGAACTGGGTGCAGGCGTACTCCTTTACCAGCTGATGGCGTTAAGCGGGAAGCGCTTCGACCACGAAGCGACGCAGCGCCATCACCCGTGGCGGACCGTGCTGGGAGCTGTGGGCCTGGCGCTTGTGGTGTTCGCGCTGGTCTCTGCGAAAACGGAGCGATTCCCCATACCCGATGCATTCGCTGCCGTAGCCGGTACGTTGCTTCTCCTCGGGGCCCTTCACCAGCAGCCTGTGGCGTCGCCACTGGTGCGACTGTTGACGCTGCGGCCAGTGCGAGCCGTCGGCGCCATCTCCTACTCGCTCTACCTTTGGCATTGGCCTGTCGTCGTCCTGTTCCGCTGGACGGTTGGTCTGGACCAGCCAAGTCACCAGATCGCGGTTATTGCTCTGTCGCTGATCCTGGCCGTGCTCTCCTGGCGGTTTGTCGAGAATCCCGTGCGCCGTTCGGCCAGGGTGCGGAATCTCCCGCGCATCGCCGTCGTGGCGTGTGGCCTGTTGGGCCTTTACGCCGGAACCCACGTTTTCCGCGGCATCGACCATAAGCAACCCGAATGGTCGTTGAGCACGGTGGCCCGTCACGCGGATGACTGGTATCCCACGAAACTGGTGCGTAAGACAGCGCCGCCAGCTTGCGGGGTGGGTGCGCCTACGGTAGATCGTGTCGCCGAAGGCGTGCGAATTACCTACACGCGCGCCGCGTGTGCGAGCCCGATATCGGCTCCCGCGGTCTTCGTCGTAGGTGATTCCCATGCCATGGCGTTCGGCTCGATGTTCGCCGACTACACTCGTGACACGGGCGCCACGGTGACGCTCTACAACAATGCAGGTTGCTCCTTCCTTGCTTTCCAGGGGGGTGTGGAAAGCACGCCGCGCTGCCAGGCGAGCATCCAGGCCGTCGTCGCGGACTTGGTGCCACGGCTGAAGGCAGGCGATGTCGTCTTCCTGCCGTCGTTACGCATGCCGCGCTTTGTCGACCAATGGGTCCGTTATCCGCACGCAGATGTCATCTCGGCCTGGCTCTCGGATAGCGCATCCGCAACCAGAGCGAAGGCCGCCGTAGAGGGCAGGGAAAGCCTCGACCTGTTGGCGAAAACGGGCGCTTCGATCGTCATGGAGGCACCCAACCTCCTGCTTAACGCACCGCTCTATCGTTGCGCTGACCCGTGGACCCAAAGCAACCCGATGTGCCGCGGTGGCCCTGCCGTCGATCGAAACGAGATCGAGCGGCTTCGCGCGCCCATGTTGAAGACTATCGCGACAGCAACGCAGGGGCTTCCGCGCACAAGCGTATTCGACCCGTTTCCTGTGATGTGCCCGGATAGCGCCGTATGCGAGGGCTTCAGGGACGGCAAGCCGCTGTTCTTCGATGGCGACCACGTCAGCGCGTTTGGCGATCGCTTGTTGCTTGGGCCTTTCACTGAGGCGATGCGCCAGGCGGCGAGCAGTGTGGGCAATCATTAATCAGCGAAAGCTAAGTCGCTGAGGCGAAGGGGCTTCTCTCGCTTATCCACAGGTTTGTGCAGGGCGTATCCACATTCGCTGTGGATAACGCCACTTGGTGATGATGCACACAACATCCGCAGATGCCTCGGCTCTTCGAAATGCGCCGGCGGGTTCGACTTCCAGACGATCGCCAAAGGCTCTTACGCTGAGGCTCAGCGAATGCCCTTATCCATCGACTTGTCTCCCACAAAGCTGCGGTCACCGGAGCGGCCGGGGTTGCCGGAGGGTCCGTAGCCCATGACGTTCGACTGGTCGACGACCTCGATGTGAGCAAAGCTGGTGCTTTGTAGAGCCATGACGGTGGCCGCGGTGAGCAGCCGCGCGCCCGGACCCAGCTTCTTCGCAGCAAATCCGTCCGCAAAAGGCGATTTTGCCGATGGCGGCGTGCTCGTATCGACGCTATGAAGTGGGGGCGTCCAACTCCCTGGAGTCGCCTGACTTTCGGCGGCATGAGCGGGGAGCAACGAGGCGGCGGAGAGTGCCGACAGAAACAGGACAGCGCGCATATTTCCTCCGTGACAGTCGCGATGCAGCATGCCGTAACGGTAGCTCGGGAAGGGCGCGAACGAAAGTGCCGTGGTCGCGTCGTGACCAGCATGACCTAAGTCATTGCAGGAAAAGGTCTGGTCCGGGTTATCCACACGGTTATGCAGGGCGTATCCACATTCGCTGTGGATAACGCCCTTGTTGGTTACGCCAGCGCAAGAATCTCCGCAGGCGTCTCGACGACCTTCCACGCACCGGCCGCTTCCAGCTCGGCCCGGTCACCAAAGCCCCACAGCACGCCGATGCCGCGCACGCTGTTGGCGACGGCACCATCCATGTCGTAACGGCGGTCGCCGATCATGAAGGTCTCCGACTCCACGTGGCCGAAGTCGGCGAGCGCCGCGGCGACCATCTCGGCCTTCTCGCTGTGCGCACTGAGCGGGCCTGGTGCGTAAACGCGTTCGAATGCCGCTGCGAACGGCAGGTTGGCGAGGATGCGTTCGGCGTGTGCGCGGGTCTTGCTCGTCACGACGGCAAGCTGATGACCTCGAGCAGCGAGGCCGGCGATCAGCTCAGGGATGCCATCGTAAACGGTGTGCTCGGACCAGCCCACTTCGTGGAACCGCTCGGTATAGGCGGCGACGGCCGCTTCAACGCGTTCGCTATCGCCATCGAGAACCGCGCCGAAGCTCACGCGCAGGGGAGGGCCGATCCACGAGCGCATCGTGGCGTGGTCGGGCGGCTCGGCGCCGACAGCCGCCATGGAGTGGCGGATGCCGGCGAGGATGCCGACCTCGGAATCGATGAGCGTGCCATCGAGATCGAAGAGAAAAAGCATTACTTCTTGTCCGCCCGGGCCTTGAGCGCAGCGACGGCCGGGAGTTCCTTGCCTTCGAGGAATTCCAGGAACGCACCGCCGCCGGTCGAGATGTAGGACACGCCGTCTTCGATGCCGTACTTGTCGACGGCGGCGAGCGTGTCGCCGCCGCCGGCGATCGAGAACGCCTTCGAGGCGGCGATGGCACGTGCGAGCGTTTCGGTGCCCTTGCCGAACGCGTCGAACTCGAACACGCCGACCGGGCCGTTCCACACGACCGTGCCGGCCTTCGCGATCAGGTCGGCATAGCGCTTTGCGGTGTCCGGGCCGATGTCCAGGATCATCTCGTCGTCCGCCACCTGGTCGACGGCCTTCACCGTGGCCTTGGCTGAGGCCGAGAACTCGGTGGCGACGACCACGTCGGTCGGCACAGGCACGTCGGCGCCGCGCGCCTTGGCGTCGGCCATGATCTTCTTCGCGGTGTCGAGCAGGTCGGCTTCCACGAGCGACTTACCGACCTTGTAACCGGAAGCGAGGATGAAGGTGTTGGCGATACCGCCGCCGACGATCAACTGTTCGACACCGCCGACCAGGTTCTGCAGAAGCTCGAGCTTGGTGGACACCTTGGAGCCGGCGACGATGGCGAGCAGGGGGCGCTGCGGATTCTCGAGGGCCTTGCCCAGCGCGTCGAGCTCCTTCGCCAGCAGCGGACCGGCGGCGGCGATGGGGGCAAAGCGGATCACGCCGTGGGTCGAGGCCTGCGCGCGGTGCGCGGTACCGAAGGCATCCATGACGAACACGTCGCACAGGGCGGCGTACTTCTTCGACAGGGCTTCGTCATCCTTGCCCTCGCCGACGTTCATGCGGCAATTCTCGAGGACGACCACTTCGCCATCGGCGACATCGACACCGTCGAGGTAGTCACGCACCAGGCGCACCTCGTTGCCCAGCTTATGGGCCAGCCACTCGGCCACCGGCTTGAGCGAGGAGGCCTCGTCGAATTCACCTTCCTTCGGGCGGCCCAGGTGGGAGATGACCATGACCTTCGCACCGGCGTCGCGGGCGGCGACGATCGTGGGCAGGGAGGCATCCAGGCGCTGGGTGGAGGTGATCTTGCCGTTCTCGACCGGCACGTTCAGGTCTTCGCGGATCAGGACGCGCTTGCCGCGCAGGTCGAGGTCTTGCATGCGGATGACGGACACGGTGGGACTCCAGCTGGGGATGTCAGGAAAACCCTGATTGTAGCGTCCCCGCTAGAATCGGCGGACCACAGAAGGAAGTCCCATGGCCCTTGCTCTCTATACGTACTGGCGTTCCAGCGCCGCTTACCGGATCCGCATCGCCCTGAACCTGAAGGGCCTGGCCTATGAATCGAGGTTCATCAGCCTGGTGAACGAGGGGGGCGACCATCTGAAGCCGGGTTATCGCGAGGTTTCGCCGCAGGGCCAGCTCCCGACCCTGGTGGATGGCGACTTTGTCGTTCGCCAGTCGATGGCCATCCTGGAGTATCTGGAAGAGACTCGCCCGACGCCTTCCTTGCTGCCTGCCGATCCGCGCCACCGTGCGCGCGTCCGTGAGCTGGCGCTCGCTGTGGGCACGGATATCCACCCGCTGGGCAATCTGCGGGTGCTGAAGGAGCTCGAAGCACGGTTCGGGGCGGATCAGGCGGCCAAGGCCGCGTGGTCCCGGCGCTGGATCGGGCATGGCTTCGACGGTATCGAGGCCCTGCTGGCGCAGGGGCCGCGCGGCACGTTCTGTTGGGGCGATACGCCGACGATCGCCGATGCGTGCCTTGTGCCGCAGTACTACAACGCGGTGCGCTGGGAACTCGACCTGGGTCCGTACCCGCTGATCCGCCGGGTGGTGGCTAACTGCCAGGCGCTTGAGGCGTTCCAGGCGGCGGCGCCCGAGGTGCAGGCCGACGCGCCGCGGACCTGAAGGCATCGCGCGCAGACGCCCTCCTACAAAAGACCTGCGAAGGCTCTTGTAGGAGCGCGCTCGCGCGCGATCCGCGAGGCGCTACGAATTAAACGCCGATCCCGTACGGATCGCTCGAAGCGAACTCGTTACCGGTCGCGCCCTCGGACAGGCGGATCTTCAGGGCCAGGCCATCACGCGAATCTGCTTTGTTCAGGCATTCCTCGAGCGTGATCCGGCCTTCCTTGTACAGGCGGTAGAGCGACTGGTCGAAGGTCTGCATGCCTTCCTGCAGGCTGCGATCCATGGCGTCCTTCACCTCGTGGATCTGGCCACGGCGGATCATGTCGCGGATGAGCGGGGTGTTCAGCAGCACTTCGGTCGCCGGCATGCGGCGGCCGTCCTTGCCCAGCACCAGGCGCTGGCTGATCACCGAGCGCAGGTTCAGGGCCAGGTTCATCAGCACGTTCTTGTGTGCCGATTCCGGGAAGAAGTTCAGGATGCGCTCGAGGGTCTGGTCCGCATTGTTAGAGTGCAGGGTCGCCAGGCACAGGTGGCCGGTTTCCGAGAAGGCGATGGCGGCTTCCATCGTCTCCGTGTCGCGAATTTCGCCGATCATGATCACATCGGGCGCTTCACGCATCGCGTTCTTCAACGCCTCGTGATAGCTGTGCGTATCCAGGCCCACTTCGCGCTGGTTCACGATGGAGCGCTTGTGGCGGTGCAGGTACTCGATGGGGTCCTCGATCGTGAGGATATGGCCCGAGCTATTGGTATTGCGGTGGTCGAGCATGGCCGCCAGGGTGGTGGACTTGCCCGAGCCGGTGGCGCCGACGACCAGGATAAGGCCGCGCGGCTCCATGATCAGGTCGCGGAAAATACCCGGCAACTGGAGCTCTTCCAGGGACGGGATCTCGCTCTTGATGGCACGGATAACCATGCCGATCTCGCCACGCTGCTTGAAAACGTTGATACGGAAACGGCCGGCTTCCTTCACCGCCAGCGCCATGTTCAGCTCGAGATCGCGCTCGAACTGGGGAACCTGGCCCTCGTCCATCAGGGAATAGGCGATCTTCTTGACCATGCCGCTGGGCAGGCCCGTGTTACCAAGCGGGTAAAGCTTGCCTTCCACCTTGATGTTCACAGGGGCACCGGTCGTCAGGAACATGTCCGACGCGCCCTTGTCCACCATCAGTTTCAGGAAATAACCGATATCCACCTAAACCCCCGTTGGTTCGCATTACAATCGAGACGACGGTCTCCCGACTTTCTATATCGACAATATCTCGCAAAGCTGTAAGAGGAACGAGTGATGGTGCACAACTTGCCGTCGAACGCCCTGCCGAAGGGCCGCCGGCTCCTTGCCCAGGCCGCTCTGGCCCTGGCTTTCGCCACCCTGGCTGGCTGCGCAAGCACGCCGCCGCCGGATGGTCCCATGAACCAGGCCCTGGCCCAGTTACAGGCCGCTCGCGATGCCGGCGCTGCCGATTACGCGCCGGTCGATCTCGATTATGCCCAAAGCAAGTTCCGCCAGGCACAGGCGGCGATGGCGTCGAAGAAGTACGACGATGCGTCGGTGCTCGCCGATGAGTCGCGCGCGGATAGCGAACTGGCCCGCGCCAAGGCCCGCCTGGGTGCCGCCCGCGCCCAGAACTCTGCCAAGAGCAAGGAAAACGCGCAGATGCGCGTCGAAATGATCGACAACCACCAGAACGATACGGTGCCCATCCCGAACAACGTGCAGGAGACGGAATCCGTCCTGCCGGAAGCCACGGATAGCACCCCGCCGCCCGTGGGCGGCCAGACCCAGCCGCTGAACGACAATGGTGGCGGTTACATCCAGCCGCAGAACAACCAGCCGCAGCCGAATAACCAGGGAGGCCAGTGATGAAGCGCTACACGATCCTCCTCTCCGCCCTCGCGCTGGCCTTTTCGGCCGGCGTGGCCGTGGCCGCCACCGATGACCTCGACGTGCGCCGCCTGAACACCAGCCTGGACCAGCTCTCGAGCGATCCGACCCTTGGCAGCTACGCCCAGGCCGAGCAGGCCCGGGCCCGCGAAGCCATCAACCAGATGGCCCAGTTCAAGCCGAAGGACAAGGAGCACGCCCACTACCAGTACGTGGCCGAGCGCCGGGTCGACATCGCCAAGGCGATGGCCCAGCTTCAGGACGCCCAGGCCAAGAGCGCTCAGCTTGACCGCGAGCACGACGCCATCCTGCTGGAAGCCAGCCGCCTCGATACCGAGATGGCCCGTCGCCAGCTCGAGCAGCAGCGCCAGCAGAACCAGATGATCCAGGAAGAAGCCGCCCGCCTGCAGCAGCAGGGCGTGGAGTATTCCCAGGCGCTGGAACAGGCCAAGGCCGAGGGCGACAAGGCCCGTCAGGTCGCCGCCGCGCAGGCTCGCGTCGCCAACGCCGCCAAGAAGCAGGCCGCCCTGGCCGAATCGGCCGCGCGCGCCATGCGTGATCTGAACTCCTCGGACGGCGGTGCCCCGGCCAACACGCCGGCCACCGGTTCGTCCAAGAAGAAGGCCTCGGGCGGTAACTGACGCCCCGCCGCGCACAAGCGCGCTCCTACAAGCCAGCGACACCTATGTAGGAGCGTGCTTGCACGCGATGGCCGCCAAGGGCGGCCGCCCGCCTGCCGCAACGCCCGGCCCTTTGCCTGCCGCGTAAGCCGTTGCCAGTGCAACCGTTTTTGCGCGCGTTTTTGCGAAAATTCTCCCTTGCAGCCCTCCGGACAGCGGAGTAGGTTGGATCTCCCGACACCCAGAATTCACGTGTCGGGTTCCTGCCGGAGCATGCGTTGAAGTTCATAGGCCCGCCCATCGCGAACCATTCCGCTTCCGATGCCACAGCGTGCCCGCATGGCTCCCCTCACGACCGCCCCATGCCATGGGCCGGCCCCACCGCGAGGAGATCTGCAATGTTCGAAAACCAGCAGCGTGACGACGTCGAGAAATTCATCCATGCCAGCGTCGAAACCCGTCGTCTTTATTCCCAACATCAGGAACTGAACAAGAAGCTTGAGGAAGCGGGTCGCGGATGTCTTCCGCTCAGCGACCGGGACCTCACCCAGATGAAGCGGGATAAGCTGCACGCCAAGGAAAAACTCGAACGAATGTGGGATTCCTGGCAGGCCTCACGGCCGCACTGAGTCGAACAACAGGTAAAGGAAGGGCGCGCATGTCGCGCCCTTTTTGTTGCGCCGCATAAGGAACCGTGTGCCGAATGAGAGGTCTCGCATACATCGTTTCGCCGTAGCCTGAACAGCGGGGGCTCGAACGGTCGCGGCACCCACTATCATGGGCGCCCATCGGGCAGGGTCGAAGGGGCCCCGCCAGCACACCTACGGAGTTCCAATGAAGGTTCATGACAGCGTCCTCGATCTGATCGGCCGCACACCCATGGTGCGGGCCCAGCACCTGGATACCGGCTGTTGCGAGCTGTTCCTGAAACTGGAAAGCGCCAACCCGGGCGGTTCGGTGAAGGACCGCATCGGCATGTCCATGATCGAGGGCGCCGAGCGCGCCGGGAAGATCAAGCCGGGTGACACCCTGGTCGAAGGTACGGCCGGCAACACGGGCCTGGGCCTTGCCCTGGTCGCCCAGCAGAAAGGCTACCGCCTGATCCTGGTCGTACCCGACAAGATGAGCCGCGAGAAGATTTTCAACCTGAAGGCCATGGGCGCCGAAGTGGTGCTTACCCGATCGGACGTGGCCAAGGGCCACCCGGAGTACTACCAGGACATGGCGGAGCGCATCGCCCGCGAAACGCCGGGCGCGTACTTCATCAATCAGTTCGGCAACCCGGATAACCCCGCCGCCCACGTGCAGACCACCGGCCCGGAGATCCTCGACCAGCTTGATGGCAAGGTTGACGCCATCGTCGTGGGCTGTGGTTCCTCGGGCACCATGAGCGGCCTCACCGCTTACCTTCGCGAGCATTCGCCGGATACGAAGATCGTTCTCGCCGACCCGGTCGGTTCGATCCTGGCCCAGTACATCAACGAAGGCACGCTTTCCGAGAAGTCGGGCTCGTGGATGGTCGAAGGCATCGGCGAGGATTTCCTCCCGTCGATCAGCGATTTTTCGATGGTGGAGAAGGCGTTCGCCATCTCCGACAAGGAAAGCTTCCTCGCCGCGCGCGAGCTGCTCTCGAAAGAGGGCGTGCTCGGCGGCTCCTCGACAGGCACCCTGCTGGCTGCCGCACTCAAGTACTGCCGCGAACAGACCACGCCCAAGCGAGTGGTCACGCTGGTCTGCGATACGGGTAACAAGTACCTGTCGAAGATGTACAACGATTACTGGATGCTCGATAACGGCTTCATCGAGCGTGAGCACTACGGCGATCTGCGCGATCTCATCCTGCGTCCGTACGCCCAGCGCGACACCGTGGTGGTCAAACCGGATGACCTGCTGGTCACCGCGTACAACCGCATGAAGCTGTACGACGTCTCCCAGCTGCCGGTCATGGAGGGCGACCGTATCGTCGGCATCCTCGATGAATCGGATGTGCTGCTGCATGTCCATGCCGATGAATCGCGGTTCCGTGACAGGGTCGAGACCGCGATGATCGCCTCGCCCGAGATGATCCAGGTCACCTCGTCGATCGAATCGCTGATGTCAGTGTTCGAAAAGGGGCACGTCGCCATCGTCGTCAATGGCGAGCAGTTCCTCGGCCTCATTACCCGCATCGACTTGCTCAACTACCTGCGTCGCAAGGTCAATTAAGGATCAAGGGGAAAGACCATGTGTGGAATCGTTGCTGCCGTTGCACAGCGTGATATCGCGCCCATCCTGATTGCGGGCCTCAAGGCCCTCGAATACCGCGGCTATGATTCCGCAGGCATGGCCATTGCGGATGAAGGCGAAATCCGCCGCGTCCGTGCCAAGGGCAAGGTCCGCGAAATGGAGGCCCTTTACGACGCCGATCCGATCCCGGGCGGCACGGGTATCGCGCACACGCGCTGGGCGACCCACGGTGTCCCCAGCGAGGTGAACGCGCACCCGCACGTGCAGGGCCGCATCGCCATCGTCCATAACGGCATCATCGAGAACTACGCCAGCCTGCGCGAAGGGCTGCAGGCCAAGGGCCGCACGTTCCATTCGCAAACCGACACCGAGGTGATGGGTGCGGTCATCGATGAGCACGTGCAGGCAGGCAAGTCGCTCCGCGATGCGGTCACGGCCGCCGTGCGCGAGCTGGAAGGTGCCTACGCCATTGCGGTGATGAGCCTGGACGAGCCGGGCCGCATCGTCGGCGCGCGCCGCGGTTGCCCCTTGTTGGTGGGCATCGGCATTGGTGAGCACTTCCTGGGCTCCGATGCCCAGGCGCTCATCAAGGTCACCAACCGCATGATGTACCTGGAAGAAGACGACATCGTCGAGATCACCCGCAACGACGTGCAGGTGTTCGATATCCACGGCAACCCGGTGGATCGCGCCGCGCACGAAAGCGAGATCAGCGCCGACTCGGTAGAGCGTGGCGAATACCGCCACTACATGCAGAAAGAAATCTTCGAGCAGCCGCGTGCCGTGGCCGATACGCTGGAAGGCCGGATTGGCCCCCACGGCGTGCTGCCGAATATTTTTGGTATCGACGCGGACCCCATCCTGGACAAGGCTCGCGCCATCCATATCGTGGCTTGCGGCACCAGTTACCACGCGGGCATGGTGGCGAAGTACTGGATCGAAGAACTGGCTCGTATCCCCGTCGTGGTCGAAGTGGCCAGCGAATATCGCTACCGTGACGTCGTGGTGCCGGACGATACGTTGTTCGTGGCGGTGTCCCAGTCAGGCGAAACCGCCGACACCCTGGCCGCCATGCGCGAATCGCGCCGCCGTGGCTACCTCGCCACGTTTGCGATCTGCAACGTGCCGGAATCGTCGGTCGTGCGCGAATCCGACCTGCGCCTGATGACGCGCGCGGGCCCGGAGATCGGCGTGGCGTCGACCAAGGCGTTCACTACCCAGCTCACGGCGTTCGCTCTGCTGGCGCTCGACCTGGGCCGCCGCCGTGGGCTGGATCGTGCCGCTTACCTGGCACACTGCCAGGAACTGCAGTCGCTGCCGCGCTACATCGAGAACGCGCTTAAGAGCGAAGACCAGATCGTCGCCATCGCCGACCACTTCGTCGCCAAGCAGCACGCCCTGTTCCTGGGCCGTGGCGCACAGTTCCCGGTGGCGTTGGAAGGCTCGCTCAAGCTTAAGGAAATCTCCTATATCCACGCCGAAGCCTACCCGGCAGGCGAGCTCAAGCATGGCCCGCTGGCACTGGTGGATGAGAACATGCCGATCGTCGCCGTGGCACCGAACGGCCCGCTGCTCGACAAGCTGAAATCGAACCTGCAGGAAGTGCGGGCGCGTGGCGGCGAGCTGATCGTCTTTGCCGACGAACGCGCGGACCTGGATACCGATACGGAGCGCCTGGCCACGGTCCTGGTCGATGGTGGTGGCGACCTGATCGCCCCGGCCGTGTTTACCGTGCCGATGCAGCTGCTGGCGTACCACGTGGCGGTCTTGCGCGGCACCGATGTGGATCAGCCGCGTAACCTGGCGAAATCGGTGACGGTGGAGTGACAGGCCCGGGCATTCACCCTTCGGCCGATGTGCAGTCGTCTGCCATCGGCAACGGCACGCGCGTCTGGCAGTTCGTCGTTATCCTGCGCGGCGCCGTGATCGGGGCGGATTGCAATATCTGTTCCCACTGCTTCATCGAAAACGATGTCGTGGTGGGGGATCGGGTCACCGTGAAAAGTGGTGTGCAACTGTGGGATGGTTTACGCGTGGGCGACGATGTGTTCATCGGCCCCAATGCGACGTTTACCAACGACCGGCATCCGCGCTCGCGCGTGTATCCGGAGGAAGGGTTTCTGGAAACGATCGTGCACCGGGGGGCATCCATCGGTGCCAATGCGACGATCCTTCCCGGTATCGAGATTGGTGAGGGCGCGATGGTGGGCGCGGGGGCGGTTGTGACGCGATCCGTGCCGCCGCGGGCTGTCGTGGTAGGAAACCCTGCGCGTATCGTGCGCTATGTGGCCTGAGTCGGCCGATAAAGGCGAAATGATGTTGCACGTCGATTCGGAGCGTCGGGGTTGAGGCGGCAGCTTGCCGGGTTCGCGGTGGCCGGCGTGGCCGGTTTCCTGGTCGATACCGGTGTGTTGTACGCCGCGCTCGCGTGTGGGTTCGGGCCGTTTTGGGGACGTTCGATATCGTTTCTGTGCGCGATTATCACGACCTGGGTAATCAACCGTACGATTACCTTTCGTCCTCCGGAGGGCCGAGGTCTGCTATCCGAGTTTGCACACTACCTGGCCGCCAGTTCTATCGGTGCGGTCGCCAATTACGGCGTCTACAGCGCCGCTATCCTGGTGCTTCCGCATGCCGTATGGGCGCCGTTGGTCGCCGTGGCTGCTGGTGTCGGGGTCGGCATGGTCTTCAATTTCGTCGGCGCGAAGTTCTGGGTGTTCAGGCACGGCTAGGCAGCGGTGCCATCACTTCCGCGAGATCGTCCTCCCAGCGCGGCAAAGCGAGTGCAAAGTCGGCTTTAATACGATGCGTATCCAATAGCGACCACGCGGGGCGCCGTGCCGGAGTAGGGAACGCTGACGTGGTGATGGCCTTCACGGGCACGGGGTGGGATAGCGCGCCAACGGCTACGGCGTTCGCGATGATAGCCTCGGCGAAGCCGTGCCAGGTCGTGCTACCGCTCGCTGTCAGGTGGTAAACGCCTTGCTGGCGCCCACGTCCAGGGTGCCAGTTTTTGACGATGTGTGCCGTGCTGCGAGCTAGCAAGGGCGCACTTGTGGGGCTTCCATGCTGGTCTGCCACCACGCTCAGCTCACCGCGCTCGCGTGCGAGCCGGAGCATGGTTGTCAGGAAATTGCGGCCTTGCAGGCTATACACCCATGCGGTTCGCAGGATGAGGTGATCAGCGCCCGATGCGGCGAGTGATTGCTCGCCCTCGAGCTTGGTTTGCCCATAGACATTCACTGGAACCGTTACGTCCGCTTCGCGATAGGAGTGCCGGGCGTCGCCCGCGAAGACATAGTCGGTGGAGTAGTGGATGATGCCTGCTCCGACGGTGCGACCTATCTCGCCCAGCAGCCCGGGCAGCGTTGCATTCATTGCCCGGGCTGCTTCGATGTCGTGTTCCGCCGCATCGACCGCCGTATACGCCGACGCGTTCACGACCAGTGACGGGCGTTCGGCTAGCAGCAGTTCGCGGACCGCGTTGCGATCGGTGAGGTCGCAGGCAATGTCACTGCCGCCAGCCCCGCGCCGTGTAACGGCAACCACCCTTCCCAAAGGGGCGAGAGTGGATCGAAGGTATCCCCCAAGCTGTCCGTCGGCCCCTAGGAGCAGGATCGTCACGCGATGTAATCCGGCAAGCGATCACGCGGCACGTCATCGAAGAACGGCGCGCGGCGATCCTTTTCCGAAAGCTCCGGGTGGCTCAATGGCCAGTCGATCGCGAACCTGGCATCGTCCCAGCGGATGGCGGCGTCAGCTGCCCTATCGTAGGCGGTGGTGCATTGGTAGGTGAACGTGGCGAACTCGGATACCACACAGAAGCCGTGCGCATACCCCGGCGGAATCCACAGGTGGCGCTTGTTGTCCGCCGAAAGCATGGCGCCGACGTAGCGCCCGAACGTTGGCGAATCGGGGCAGATATCCACGGCCACGTCGTACACCTCGCCCTCGAGCACACTGACTAGCTTGCCCTGCGGGTTTGGCCACTGGTAGTGCAGCCCGCGCAACACGCCGCGGCTTGAGCGCGATACGTTCGATTGGACGAAGGTGGCATCGATGCCTGCCGCGGCGAAGCGCGCCTGGTTGAATGCCTCGTAGAAAAAACCGCGTTCGTCGCCAAAGACTGCAGGCTCGATCAGGATGACGCCCGGCAGTTCGGTGTCATGGCATTTCATCGGCCCGGCCCCTGCTCGGCCAGCCGGAGCAGATATTGCCCGTAGCCGATCTTGGCAAGCGGCGCCGCCAGTGCCTCGAGCTGCTGCCGGTCGATCCAGCCGTGGATGAAGGCGATTTCCTCGGGGCAGCAAATCTTCAGGCCCTGGCGATTCTCGATCGTCTGGATGTAATTGCCGGCTTCCATGAGGGATTCGTGCGTACCTGTGTCGAGCCACGCATGGCCGCGGCCAAGCTGCTCCATGTTGAGTTTGCCGTCGCGAAGATAGCGCCGGTTGAGGTCGGTGATTTCCAGCTCGCCGCGGGGCGATGGCGTGAGCTCCGCAGCGTAATCCGACGCGTGCTCATCATAGAAATACAGCCCGGTGACTGCGAAATTCGAGCGCGGTTGCGTTGGCTTTTCGACGATATCGGTGACCCGGCCTTCGGCATCGAACGAGGCGACGCCGTAACGTTCGGGGTCTTTCACCTGGTAGCCGAAGACCGTGGCGCCCGTATCGCGCGCCGAAGCGCGGCGCATGCGCTCCACAAGGCCATCGCCGTAGAAGATATTGTCGCCAAGCACCAGGGCGCTCGGCGCGCCGTCGAGGAAGTCGCGGCCGATAAGGAGCGCCTGGGCGAGTCCGTCCGGCGAGGGCTGCACTTCGTAACGGATGGCAATGCCCCACTGCGAGCCATCGCCAAGCAGTCGCTGGAACAGATGCTGCTCATGCGGGGTGTTGATGATGAGGATGTCGCGAATGCCCGCCAACATCAGCGTGCCCAGCGGGTAATAGATCATGGGCTTGTCGTACACGGGCAGAAGCTGTTTGCTTACTGCTTGCGTGATCGGATGCAGCCGGGTACCTGCGCCACCAGCCAGGATGATGCCTTTGCGTGCCTTCATGCGCCTAAACGCTCCATGCGATAGCTGCCGTCGAGAATGCTTGCGACCCAGGGCTGGTTTGCCAGGTACCAGTCGATGGTGCGCGCTAGCCCCTGGGTGAAATCGTGGCGAGGCCGCCAGCCAAGTTCCGTCTGGAGCTTGCTGGCATCGATCGCGTAGCGGCGGTCGTGGCCCGGACGGTCGCGCACGAAGCGCACGAGCTCACGCCGGGGGCGTTCGGCGGGCATGCGTTCGTCGAGCAGGTCGCAGATCGCATGGACCACATCGATATTCATCCGCTCGCTGTCTCCGCCGACGTTGTAGGTTTCACCAGGGCGGCCGCCGGCGAGCACCGCGAAAATCGCCTCGCAGTGATCCTCCACGAACAGCCAGTCGCGAATATTTCGGCCATCGCCGTAAACCGGGAGCGCTTCTCCGGCCAATGCTTTCTGAACGACCAGGGGAATCAGCTTCTCGGGAAACTGCCAGGGGCCGTAGTTGTTCGAGCAGTTGGTGGTCAAGGTCGGCAATCCATAGGTGTGGTGGAAGGCGCGGACCAGGTGATCCGACGCGGCCTTGCTCGCCGAGTAGGGAGAGTTAGGCGCGTACGGTGTGTGTTCGCTGAAGCGTCCCTCGTTGCCTAGCGAGCCATAAACCTCATCGGTGGAGACGTGCAGGAACCGGAATAGCGCGGCCTCTGCAGCTGGGAGCGAAGCCAGGTACTCGCGTGCCGCCTCCAGCAGGGCAAGGGTGCCGGTGACGTTCGTTTCGACAAAGGCGGCCGGCCCGTCGATCGACCGGTCGACGTGCGATTCGGCGGCGAAGTTGATGATCGCCGTGGGGCGGTGCTCGCGCAGCAGGCTGGCGACGAGGGCCTTGTCGCCGATATCGCCATGGACGAACCGATGGTCTCCCGGGCCACTGAGACCCGCAAGGGTCGCAAGGTTGCCTGCGTAGGTCAATTTATCCAAATTGACGACATGATGGCCGGCGTTAACCGCTAAATGGACGAAGTTTCCGCCGATAAAGCCGGCGCCGCCGGTGACAAGCAAAGTATGCATGGAAAACCTTATGGCCTGGCCACGTCATTGCGGCGAGGAGCGCAGGGATTATGACGCACGCCCTAGATGAATGCGGCTTCAGCCGTTCGCGAAATTCCAGCGCGGCGAAACGGTAATATAGGTCGCTTTGCTCCGCCCCCTATCCGGGGGTTTGGTCTGGAATTGCGGGAAAAACAATGGCTTCCAAAAAGACACCTCGTGCGTATGGCCTGGGTACCCTCGCCATTCATGCCGGCCAGCACCCGGATCCGTCCACCGGGGCGATCATGACCCCGATCTATGCGACATCGACCTACGTGCAGTCGAGCCCCGGTGTTCATAAGGGCTACGAATATTCCCGTACCCAGAACCCGACCCGCATGGCGTACGAGGCCTGCGTCGCGGCGCTCGAGGGCGGTGTCGCCGGGTTCGCCTTCGGTTCTGGTCTCGCTGGCGCCGCTACGGTGCTCGACATGCTCGATACCGGTAGCCACGTCATTGCCATGGACGACCTCTATGGCGGTACCTACCGGTTGTTCGAACGGGTCCGCCGCCGCTCGGCAGGCCTCGATTTCTCGTTCGTCGATCTCAACGACACAGCGGCCCTCAAGGCGGCGCTGAAGCCGAACACCCGCATGATCTGGGCCGAGACGCCCACGAACCCCATGCTGAAGCTGGTCGACCTGGCCAAGCTCTCGGCGTTCGCGAAGAAGCACGGCCTCATCCTGGTCGTGGACAACACCTTCTGCTCGCCGATCCTGCAGCGCCCGATCGAGTACGGCGCCGACCTGGTTCTGCATTCGGCCACGAAATACCTGAATGGCCATTCGGACATGGTGGGCGGCATCGTGGTGGCTGCAAACAAGGAGATGGCCGAGCAGATGGCCTTCCTGCAGAACTCCGTCGGCGCCGTATCCGGCCCGTTCGATTCGTTCCTGGCGATGCGTGGCCTGAAGACCCTGCATCTGCGCATGAAGGGCCACTGCGAGTCGGCGCTGGATATCGCGCGCTGGCTGGAAAAGCATCCCGGCATCGATCGCGTGATCTACCCGGGCCTCAAATCCCATCCCCAGCACGCGCTCGCCCGCCGCCAGATGGATGGCTTCGGCGGCATCATCTCGGCGGAAGTGAAGGGCGGCCTGCGCGCCGCGCGCAAAATGCTCGAGCGCTGCGAGCTGTTCGCGTTGGCCGAGTCGCTCGGCGGCGTGGAGAGCCTGATCGAGCATCCGGCGATCATGACCCACGCGTCGATCCCGCCGGCGACGCGCAAGCGGCTGGGTATCAGCGATAGCCTGATCCGGCTGTCGGTGGGTGTGGAAGACATCGAAGATTTGCGTGCGGAACTCGACTCCGCGCTCAAGCGCTGAGCAGGCACGAAGATGAGTGAACTCGTCCGTGCTGTGTGGAGCTACCGGCATTTTATCGTATCGTCCGTCAAAAACGACCTGAAGGCGCGCGTCGCCAGAAGCCGTTTGGGTGCAGCCTGGATGGTGCTGCAGCCATTGGCGCAGGTGGCGATTTACTCGTTGGTGCTGTCGCGTGTCATGGGCGCGAAATTGCCCGGCACGACCAATCAGTACGCCTACTCGATTTATCTGATGTCGGGCATGCTTGCCTGGTCATTGTTCCTCGAAATTGTCACGCGGTCGCTCACGTTGTTTGTTGATAACGGAAACCTCATGAAGAAGATTTTCTTCCCGAGGGCTACCCTTCCGTTTATCGCCGTTGGCTCGGCGCTGGTCAGTAGCGTCCTTCTTTTTATTGCGACGCTGCTCATCTTCGGCATTGCCGGCCATATGCCGAGCTCCGCGGTGCTGTGGATACCGTTTCTGATGGGCGTGACGATCGTTTTCTCGCTCGGCATCGGCTTGCTGCTTGGTGTGGTCAACGTGTTCGTACGTGACGTAGGTCAGGTCATGAACGTCGTTCTGCAGTTGTGGTTCTGGGTCACACCCATCGTCTACATGCCGAGCATTCTTCCTTCGGGGTTTGGCGGCATCATTCGCGCTAATCCTATGTATTACATCGTATCGAGCTATCAATCAGTTCTCCTGTTTGGAAAGGCGCCCGAACTGTTGCCACTGGCTATTACGGCGATCGGATCGTTTGCAGTGCTAGCGCTCGCATTTTTCCTGTTTCGTCGTGCGGCTCCCGAAATGGTGGATGTGCTCTGATGTCGGTCATGTTGGAAGTGAGCGGTGTGGGCAAGGCCTTCAGGGACTATGGCAGCGAATTGAAGCGCATCGCCACCTGGTTTGGCTTGCGCGTCAAGCCGCGCGAAGAACATTGGGTATTGCGCGGTATTTCGTTTCAAGTCGGAAGAGGCGAAGCTATTGGGATCGTGGGGCAGAATGGCGCAGGCAAGAGCACGCTGTTGAAGCTCATCACGCGGACGCTCATGCCTAGCGAAGGTTTCATCGCTGTCCATGGACGGATTGCGGCCATCCTTGAGCTTGGTATGGGATTCAGCCCCGATCTGACCGGTCGCCAGAACGTTTATCACGCGGCGGGCCTCATGGGCTTTTCGCGAGAGCAAATTGATTCGGCTATGCCCGATATCGAGGCGTTTGCCGAGATTGGCGAATACTTTGATGAGTATGTCCGCACGTACTCGAGCGGGATGCAGATGCGTGTGGCTTTCAGTGTCGCTACGGCTTTTCGTCCCGACATTCTGATCGTGGACGAAGCGCTTTCGGTGGGCGATGCCTACTTCCAGCACAAGTGCTTCAAGCGCATCAAGGAATTTCGTGAGCTGGGCACCAGCTTGCTAATCGTGTCGCACGATAGCGGCGCCATTCAGAATATGTGCGATCGTGCCATCCTGCTTCAAGCGGGCCGGGTGCTGAAGGATGGCGACCCGGTCGAGGTCATGGATGCGTACAATGCACTGATTGCCGAGCGTGAGAATACGACCATGAGGGTCGAGCGCCTGGATTCCGGTCAAGTCCAGACCATTTCCGGGACGTTCGAGGCCGTCGTCAAGGATATTCGTCTCTACGGGCCAGCTGGCGAGCCGGTCGAGTTTGTCGACGTCGGACAGGACGTTGAGTTGCGGATTGATGTCGAGGCTCGAATTGACATCCCGCGCCTCGTGTTGGGCTACATGATCAAAGACCGTCTTGGGCAACCGGTTTTTGGCACCAACACCTTTCATACAAAGCAGGTCGTCACTGATGTGGCCGCCGGTTCCATCGTCTCTTACACGGCCAGGTTCCCGATGAACATTGGCGCGGGCTCCTATTCGATCTCGACGGCTCTGGTGAGTACGGATACCCATCTGGTGGATAACTATGAGTGGCGCGACCTCGCTTTGATCTTCACCGTGGGCAACCACTCGCACCCGCACTTCGTGGGTAGCGCTTGGATCCCGCCAATTATCGAATCGAGGCGCCTGCCATGACATTCATTAGTTACGCCCAGAACTTCGAGGACGTGATGCTTCATCGCGTCCTGGGTCACGTTGCCCGCGGTTTCTATGTTGATATCGGAGCGCAGCACCCGATTGATGATTCAGTTACAAAGGCGTTCTCGGTCGCCGGATGGCGTGGAATCAACATCGAGCCGGTGCGGCAGTGGTTCGATATGTTGGTATCAGACCGGCCGCACGACCTCAATCTGAACGTCGCTATTGGTGAGAAGGGTGAATTGCGCTTGTTCGAGGTGCAGGGTACGGGCCTGTCCACGACCGATGCTGAGCTTGCTGCACGCTATCAGGCTAGCGGTAAGGAAGTGTTCGAGCACGTCGTCCCTGCGGTCACCCTGGACAGCGTGCTAGCGGAGCACGGTGTCGACGAAGTGCACTTCCTCAAGGTTGACTGTGAAGGTGCTGAGCGTGCGGCGCTAGCGTCGTTTTCGTTCGATAGGGTGCGGCCGTGGGTGGTGGTCGTCGAGGCCACTGAGCCTAATAGCCAGATCGGGAACGAGGAGAAGTGGGAAGATATCCTGCTCGATCACGCTTACATCCTCGCGTATTACGACGGATTGAACCGTTACTATGTGCCGCGCGAGCGTGATGCGCTCCTGGCATCGTTCGCGGCGCCTCCCAACGTGTTCGACGATTTCATTCGCGCGAGGGATCAGGCGGCACATGACGCCCTGCACGATTTGCACTTCCGTGCGCACGACATGGTGCAGGAGCTGACGAGCCTGCGCCCGACCGTCGCGCAGCTTGCCGCCAGCCTTGATGCCGCCAACCGCCAACACGACGAGCGTATTGCACTTGCGGTGGCTAAGGAGGCCGATCTGCGATCAGGGCTCGACTCCCTGGCCGAGCAGGCAGCCTCCGCGTCGGCGCGGGTCACTGACCTCGAGCATGCCATGGCGCTCCTGCGTGTGGAGACTGGAGCCGATCATATGGATGCTGAACGCCGTAAGGCGGAACGGACGATCGCGGACCTGCGGGCGCGGGAGGCGGCTTTCCACGCAGAAGTTTCTCGTCGGGATGACTATATCCACTCGTTGCTCACGAGCTCGTCTTGGCGAATCACTGCACCCTGGCGTGGCATCAGGCTGGTGGCCAATAAGGTGGCGAGGGGTAGCTGGCGGCTAGTGCGGCCTGTCGTGGTCCGTGTGGTGCGTGCCGCGATTCCGGCGATGCGCGCGATGCTCCGGATCCCAGGGGTACGGCCCGTCGTGGCGAGGGCCCTTGGACCGCATACCCGGATCGGTCGCCGTATTCGCGCTTTCTTTGCGCCAGCCCCACACCCGGGTGATGCAACATTTGTCGCACCGGAGGCGCTGACGGAGCAGGGTCAGGCAATGGAAGTATTGCTGAAACGAATGATAAACAGACGTACGGAAGGCTAAGGTAGATGGAGGGTCGGGGGATGCGAATTCTTATTGATCTGCAGGCGTGTCAATCCCCTAGTGGCCGCGTACGCGGTGTTGGGCGCTACTGCCTTGCTTTGGCCGAGGCCATGATCCGTCAGGATCGTGGCCATGAGGTGGTCATCGCGGTTAACGGTGCCATGCCCGCATCCGTGGCCCATATTCGCGACACCTTCCGCGATCTCCTGCCTGACGAACGGGTGCTGATGTGGGAAAGCATCGGCCCGACGGCATCGATGGATGACGGGAACCTTGAGCGTAACCGTGTCGCCGAACACCTGCGCGAGTCCTTCTTCGACGAGGTCGGCGCCGACGTCGTGCTGACCATGAGCATGATCGATGGCTACGCGGACTCTGTTGTAACGTCCGTTCGTGCGGGTTCCTCCGCGCTCCAGGTCGCTATCGCGTTTGATTTCATCCCGTTTCTCATGCCTGAGGTATATCTGGCAAGGCAGGGTGTAGCCGATTGGTATGCAGGAAAGTTGCAACACCTGCGCCAGTGCGATCTGCTGCTCGGTATCTCCGAGTTTACCAGTCGCGAGGCTTCCGAGATCCTTGGCGTTGATCCGGCGCGGGTTGTAAACATTTCCGCGGCAGTTGGACCCGAGTTCCGGAATCTCGGTGACGTGCATGCTGCATCTTCCGTGCGTAAACACGGTATCTCCCGTCCTTTCGTGATGTATGCCGGTGGGTTCGATCCCCGCAAGAACCTGGCTCGACTGATCGAGGCGTTTGCGCTCCTGCCGGCCGAAGTTCGCGATGCGCACCAACTGGTTCTGGTCGGCGGCATTGGTTCGGTCGAGCGGGGTGCTCTTGAGCAGGTAAGCGCATCCCATGGTCTCTCCCCAGACGATCTCGTCTTCACGGGGTTCGTGTCCGACGATGAGTTGGTAAATCTCTACAATGCCTGCGCGCTTTACGCGTTTCCCTCGACACATGAGGGGTTTGGCCTGCCCGCATTAGAGGCCATGGCATGTGGCGCTGTGGTCGTCGGCTCGAACACGACCAGTCTGCCGGAAGTCATTGGGGCGCCGGAGGCGCTGTTCTCGCCTTATGACCCTCAGGCGATCGCGCGTAAGCTTCTTCAGGGGTTGGTCGACGACACGTTCCGTGACGCCATGCGTTCCCATGCGGTCGAGCAGGTCAAGCTTTTTTCATGGGAAATGAGCGCCGACGCCGCCTGGAGGGCAATTGAAGCGGCGCACGCGCACCCTCCGCGCGTGCTGGGTGTCGAGCGTTCGTCCGCCCATGCCCGACGTAAGCTTGCGGTGCTGAGTGGGCGGGACACTTTGCCCGCTGCGATCGCGACGCTTTGCGAAGGCGCGGCCGTGACGATGTTCACGCCGGCAGCCCGCACGCCTGAGTCGATGGCGCTGCCTGGTGGCTGGTCGTGGCGACCCCTATCCGGGCTGGATCCGCGCGCATTTGATGTTGTCATCGTGGACGCGGCTGGCCTGGTGGCGACGGCGCCCTTGTTGACCGCCTTGCGTAGTAGTCGTGCGCTCATTGTTGCTGGCGACGAGGTCATTGGCGAATTGGGCCAACGGCTGCGGGTGCTCGATAGGCACCTGCTCGCGCAGATGCTGTACGGGTGGGGTGGCTACGCCGCGCTGGCGCGGTTGGAGGACGATGCGCTGCTCGCCGCGACGCCGGTCAGTGTATTGGCGTTTGGTTCTGCCCATTGGACGCTACACGAAGCAAGCACGCCACTTCAGCGCCGGTCGGCAGAGGTACTGGTGGGCGAATTGATCGAGCTGCCGGGGGTAAAGTCGTGGGGTACCAACGATCTTACGCAGCTCGCCGCAGCGGTAGCCGGCAATTTGCCTAAGCGCGCGCCGCAGCGCGCCCTTTATGTTGATGTGTCGAACCTCGTCATGACGGATGCCAAGACCGGCATTCAGCGCGTCGTGCGGCATGTACTCACTGAGCTTCTGGCTAGCCCTCCCGACGGATTCCGAATTGAGCCAATCTACATCCGTGCGCACGAGGTCTTTCGCTACGCCCGGACATTTACCACCGAGCGCTTCTATCCCGATGTTGCGCCTGCCGACGACGAGCCGGTCGATTTTCGCCCTGGGGACATTTTTCTTGGGCTGGACCTTGCGGCGCACCTTGTACCGGCCTTCAGGGAGGCGTTCGTCGGCATGCGCGCGCGTGGCGTCGCAGTATCGTTCGTTGTCTATGATTTGCTCCCGCTGCTGCGCCCCGATTGTTTTGACGCCATCCACTTGCCGGTGTTTCGCGCGTGGTATGAGGCTATCGCCGAACTCGCCGACGGAATCGTCTCGATTTCGCGCACGGTTTCAGATGAATTCAAAGCCTGGCTAGACCAGAGTGCGCCACGTCGTGACCGGCCGTTGCGGTTGGGTTGGTTCCACCTCGGAGCCGATCTCGTGCCGGCAGCGCCCGCGGGCGAGGTTGCAGAGGTGGTTTTGCCGTCCTTAGGGAGTCGTCCGACATTTCTTATGGTCGGCACCATTGAGCCGCGCAAGGGGCACGCCCAGGTACTTGCTGCGTTCGAGGACTTGTGGAGCCGCGGGCGCGACGTGAACCTCGTGATCATCGGCAAGCCTGGTTGGCGGACCGAGACGTTGATGTCGCGTCTGCGCGGCCATGCCGAAGCGGGGCGCCGGCTGTTCTGGATGGAAAAGGCAGACGATCACCAGCTCGTCGCCATGTACGGCAGTGCGTCGGCTCTACTTGCGGCGTCCGAGGGGGAGGGGTTCGGCCTGCCCCTGATCGAGGCGGCCCAGTACGGTCTCCCGATTATCGCGCGCGACCTACCCGTGTTCCGCGAGGTGGCTGGCGAGCACGCCGCGTATTTCTCGGGTTTCGAGCCGCGAGACCTGGCAGATGCGGTCGACGCCTGGGTGGATCTATTCGTTGCTTCAGCCCACCCCCGCTCAGCGGGTATGCCGTGGATTACGTGGCAGCAGGCCACGCAGCAACTCATGGATGTCGTCGCGTTGGGCGACTGGAGGGATGCCTGGTCGTCCAATTCGCGCAGGTGCTTCCTGGCGACCGACTATCGTGCCGACACGACGACGGGAGTGTTTAGCAAGGGCCGTCTGCTCACCAGTGGCGTGCCCGGCATGCTCTATGGTTCGGTGGCGTTTCCGCTGGCACGTGGCGATTACCGGATCACTGTCCGTGGTCACCACGGCCCGGTGAACGGCGGCTGGCTCGATGTGGTCGCCCAGCAAGGGCGCTGGCGCGTGGCATCGAACGACCTCAAGGGGGATGGAGGTGTCCTTGCTCACATGCGGGTGGCCTTGCACCAGGATGTGGAGGATCTCCAGCTTCGGCTCATGGTCGACGCCGACACGGACCTCGTCTTCGAAAGCCTCGAAATTTCGCCATGGGACGGCCCTGCCATGCCAACCTGAGCTCGGGATATTCCGTACCGCAGGCCCAAAGCTTTGCTAGAATAAACAACCATTTGAAGTGACGGATACGATGAAGACAGCACTGATCACCGGAATCTCGGGCCAGGACGGCGCCTACCTTGCCGAGCTCCTGCTTAACAAGGGGTACCGTGTATACGGTACCTACCGGCGCACCAGTTCGGTCAATTTCTGGCGCATCGAGGAGCTGGGCATCCAGAACCACCCCAACCTCGAGCTGGTCGAGTTCGATCTGACCGACGGCGGTTCCGCCATCCGTCTCCTGCAGCAGACGGGCGCCACCGAGGTGTACAACCTTGCGGCGCAGAGCTTCGTGGGCGTGTCGTTCGATCAGCCGGCGACCACCGCGGCTATCACCGGCGTCGGTGCACTGCACCTGCTCGAGGCCATTCGTATCGTCAACCCGAAGATCCGCTTCTACCAGGCATCGACCTCGGAGATGTTCGGCAAGGTGCAGGCCGTGCCGCAGAAGGAAGACACGCCGTTCTACCCGCGTAGCCCGTACGGCGTTGCCAAGCTTTACGCCCACTGGATTACGGTTAACTACCGTGAGTCGTACGGCATCTTTGGTTCGAGCGGCATCCTGTTCAACCACGAATCGCCGCTGCGTGGCCGTGAGTTCGTCACCCGCAAGATCACCGACGCCGTCGCCAAGATCAAGCTGGGCAAGCTCGAGACGCTCGAGCTGGGCAACCTCGATGCCAAGCGCGACTGGGGCTTCGCCAAGGAATACGTGGAAGGCATGTGGCGCATGCTGCAGGCTGATGAGCCGGATACCTTCGTGCTTGCCACCAATCGCACCGAGACGGTGCGCGATTTCGTCACCCTTGCGTTCAAGGCCGTGGATATCGAGATCGAGTGGAAGGGCAAGGAAGAGGGCGAGACGGGCGTCGACAAGGCCTCCGGCAAGACCCTCGTGCGTATCAACCCCAAGTTCTACCGTCCGGCCGAAGTGGAGCTGCTGATCGGCGATCCCGCCAAGGCGTTCGAGAAGCTCGGCTGGAAGCCGGATACCACGCTTGAGCAGCTGTGCAAGATGATGGTGGAGTCCGACCTGCGCCGAAATGAACGTGACGCTTCGTTCTGATGGCGCCCCCGGTCGGGTACTGGTCACCGGCCATCGGGGGTTCACAGGTCATTACGTGACGGCCGCGCTACACGCGGCCGGTTACGACGTGCTCGGCCTCTCCACGCAGCCGGCTGACCTCACTGCGCCGGGTGTCGATCTCCTTGATCGTGCGGCCGTGCGCCGCGCGGTGGACGACGCACGGCCTGATGCGGTCGTGCACCTGGCCGCCATTGCTTTCGTTGCGCATGGCGATGCCGAAGAGATGTACCGGACCAACGTCGTCGGGACGCGTAACCTGCTTGAAGCGCTCGCGGCACAGGCGCAAGCACCCCGCGCCGTCCTGCTGGCGAGCAGCGCCAACGTCTATGGCAACAGTGATGTCGAATTGCTTGATGAGCGTGTCGTAGCCTCACCAGCTAACGACTACGCTGTGAGCAAGCTCGCAATGGAATACATGGCCAAGCTGTGGACAGATCGCTTGCCGATCACCCTGGCACGGCCGTTCAATTACACCGGTGTTGGCCAGGCCGAAAACTTCCTGCTGCCTAAGATCGTGTCGCATTTTCAGCGCCGGGCCGACGTCATCGAGTTGGGTAATATCGATGTGGCGCGCGATTTCCAGGACGTGCGCTTCGTCGCTGATGCATATACCCGTTTGCTTGCCGCGGATGCCGCTGGTGCAACGGTGAACTTATGCTCAGGAACCTCGGTTTCGTTGATGGAGGTCATCGGGATGATGCAGGACATCGCGGGTTACGAGATTGAAGTCCGCGTGAATCCGGCATTCATTCGTGGCAATGAGGTGGCACGCCTCACCGGCGACAACCGTCTTCTCCGCTCGCTCATCGGGCCGCTCGATATCATTCCGCTGCGTGCTACGTTGGAATGGATGTACGAAAACCACACGCTGGCGCGTTGAGGCGCCAAGGATCCACACCATGAAGTGTTTCAAGGCCTACGACATCCGGGGCCGGATGCCTGACGAGTTAAATGCTGATATCGCCTACCGTATCGGTCGCGCCTTCGCGCGGGCGGTCGGTGCCGGTGATGTCGTGGTCGGCTATGACATCCGCCTTGATAGCCCAGCATTTGCCGCGGAAGTGGCGAGAGGGTTGATGGACGAAGGGCGAAACGCCATCGATATCGGTCTTTGCGGCACTGAAGAGGTCTACTTCCAGACGGCCCATCGTGGTGTCGCCGGCGGCATCATGGTCACAGCCAGCCACAACCCGATCGACTACAACGGCATGAAGCTGGTTCGTGAGAACGCGCGCCCAATCAGCGGCGATACCGGCCTGCGTGATATCGAACGCATGGTTGAAGACGATGCGTTCGGCGAGCCGGTAACTGGGCGCGGCGAGCTGCGCCGCGATCACGACAAGTCGGCGTATATCGAGCATTTACTGGGCTATATCGACGTCGCTGCGCTGAAGCCGTTAAAGATCGTCGTCAACGCCGGCAACGGCGGGGCCGGCGCTATCATCGATCTGCTGGAACCCCATCTTCCCTTCACATTCGTGCGCATTAACCATGAACCGGATGGCCACTTCCCCAACGGGATCCCCAATCCGCTGCTTCCGGAGAACCGCGATGCCACGGCACGTGCGGTCGTTGCGTCTGGGGCAGACATGGGCATCGCGTGGGATGGCGATTTCGATCGTTGCTTCCTGTTCGACGCGCGTGGTGAGTTTATCGAGGGCTACTACATCGTAGGCCTTCTGGCTGCGCAGATGCTCGAAAAGCACAAGGGTGCACGCATCATTCATGACCCGCGGCTCACCTGGAACACGGTGGAGATGGTGGCGTCGGCGGGTGGCATTCCCGTGCAAAGCAAGACCGGCCATGCCTTCATCAAGGAGCGGATGCGCGCTGAAGACGCCGTTTATGGCGGTGAAATGAGTGCGCACCATTATTTCAGGGATTTTGCCTATTGTGATTCAGGGATGATTCCCTGGTTGCTTGTGGCGGAACGCATCGGGAAGACGGGTACGTCGCTGACCGACATGCTTGCCGAACGTCTGGCGGCTTTTCCGTGCAGCGGTGAGATCAATTTCCGCGTGGACGATGCAGCGTCCACGGTGGCACGAATCGTCGAGCACTTCCGGGCATCGGCGGATAACATCGAAAACGTCGATGGTGTGAGCATGTCGTTCGGAAACTGGCGGTTCAACCTGCGTTCGTCGAACACAGAGCCGCTGCTTCGTCTTAATGTCGAGGCGCGAGGCGATGCTGCACTGATGTCCGCAAAAACCGACGAACTTCGCGCGCTGATCGGGGGCGCGTCTGCCTGAAACGTCCGTCTCCTCGCGCTAGCTAAGTCTGCCGAATCTATGGCACGATTCGGGGATAGACACGATGCGCGGGGATGCGATGGAAGCCGATGTCAATATTGCCGGGCGTCAGTTCACGCTGACGTCCGATGACGCGTACCTGGGGGCATTAGGTGCGACGTTCGAGCCGGAAATGGTCAGGCTGTTCGAGTGTTTTGCAAAGGGGACGGTTCTCGATATCGGGGCCAATATCGGCTGTACTGCACTCGCATTCTCAGGCATGGCTGATATCGTCCATGCCTTCGAACCCTCGCCATCCACCTTTGAATTACTGGCTACGAACACGTCAGTCGTCGGCAACGTGCAACGGCACAACTACGGTCTAGGCGATGCGGCGGGTGCATTCGAACTGACCTTCGCGCCTACCAATCGCTCAGGTGGCTTTGTGTCGAACCAGACGCAGGCAAGTGCGGGCCACACCGTGGAGAAGATCGAGATCCGGACCCTCGATGATGTCGCGCCGTCGCTGGTCGGCAGCAATATTGACTTCATCAAAATCGACGTCGAGGGGTTCGAGGGGAGCGTGATCCGTGGCGGCGAGCGCACCCTTGCTGCCGCGCGCCCCGTCGTTGCCCTCGAGTTGAATCACTGGTGCCTCAACGCATTCCAGCGGACGAGCGTCCCTGACTTCTTCGACTACCTACGTGCAGTCTTTCCGACACTTTATGCGGTGGAAGGTAGTACGTATCTTAATCTGCATGACCCTAATGAGAGTTATGCGGTGATGTACCAGCACATCCTGCACATGCGTTACGTTACATTGGTCGGCTCATTCGATACGGCAGCACTCGCGGCTTTCCACGCGCGCTACGAGCACCGTCTGGCCGCTTGATTCATCTCTTTCGTAACGCGCTCCGTGGCCGACCTGCCACGGAGCGTTGCGGCGCCGTCGATTGACCTCAGGCGCGCCCGTAGACGTCTTCGAACCGGACGATGTCGTCCTCGCCCAGGTAGCTGCCGGACTGCACTTCGATCAGCTCAAGGGGCACCTTGCCTACGTTGCGAAGACGGTGCGTAACGCCGAGCGGAATGTAGGTGCTCTGGTTTTCGGTCAGCAGGAACACCTTTTCGCCGCAGGTGACCTCGGCGGTACCGGATACGACGATCCAATGTTCCGCGCGGTGATGGTGCATCTGCAGGCTGAGTACCGAACCCGGCTTGACGACAATTCGCTTGACCTGGAAGCGCTCGCCCATGTCGATCGAGTCGTAGCTACCCCAGGGGCGGTACACCTGGCGATGGGCAAGGTGCTCGGATCGCCCCGCGCGGTTCAGGCCGTCGACCACCTGCTTCACGTGTTGGACCTTGTCGCGGCTGGCAACTAGCGTGGCATCCGGTGTCGAAATAACGACCACGTCATCGAGGCCGATGGTTGCGACCATGTGGCGGTCATGCGAGCGAACGAGTGTGTTACGGGTGTCGTAGGTGACAACATCACCCTGCGTTGCATTGCCGTCGGCGTCCTTTTCAGAGGCGTCCCAGAGCGCGGACCAGGAGCCGATATCGCTCCACCGGCAGCTGACGGGCACCACGGCGGCGTGCTTGGTCTTCTCCATCACCGCGTAGTCGATCGAATCTTCGGGCACGGCTGCCATCGCTGTCTTGTCGAAGCGAACGAAGTCCAGGTCCGGTTTGGCCGTTGCGTATACGCTGGCGACGGCATCATGGATCGCGGGGGAACAGGCCTTTAGCTCGTCGAGGAAGCGCCCGGCCTTGAACAGGAACATGCCCGAGTTCCAGTCGAACTCTCCACTCGCGACGTATCGCTCTGCGGTGGCGGAATCGGGCTTCTCGACGAACTGAGCCACCTTGAAACCATCCGGCGACACGGACTCGGCGCGCTTGATATAGCCAAAGCCCGTCTCCGGCGCCTCGGGGCGGATGCCAAAGGTCACCAGCCAGCCATCGGCGGCGAGTGGTGCGGCGCGGCGCACGGCATCCGTGAAGCTGGCCTCGTCGCCGATAAGGTGGTCGGCGGGGAGGACGAGCAGCAGTGCTTCAGGGTCGGACGAAGCGGCCTGCATGGCCGCCAGGGCGATGGCTGGCGCAGTATTCCGCGCGGCGGGCTCGAGCAGGATTGACGCCCCACCGACCCGTAGCTCCTGCAACTGTTCGGCGACGGTGAAGCGGTGATCCTCGCTGCAAACGATGATCGGTGCTTGCGCCTGGTCGAGCTTGGTCGTCCGCAAGACCGTCTGCTGGAAGAGCGTATTCTCGCCCATCAGCGCAAGGAACTGCTTAGGCCGGTTCTTGCGGGAAAGTGGCCACAGCCGCGTGCCACTGCCGCCGCTTAGAATCACAGGAATAAGCATGTCCAGCTCCTTAAAGAGTACTTGGTGGCCCCATGCCGCCCTTATCGGGCGGGGCAGGCGGCCATTTTAGCTAACTTTGCCCCAGCAAAGGCCTAACCGGCGTTCAGCTAGCCAGCTGCTGCACCATGCCGAGGTACTTGGCTATAAATACGTCATTCGCGAAGGCATCCAGCGCGGCCTGACGGATCGTTTCGGGGGCACGGCTGCCCCGGGCTTCGAGCGCTGCCACCAGGGTGCTAGCCAGGGCATCGGAATCTCCCGGCGGGCTGAGCCAGCCGTTGCCTGTCTTCTCGACCGGCACGCGTACGCCGCGCATGTCACTAGCTACCACCGGCACGCCCGCCAGCATGGCCTCGACCTGGACCATGCCGAAGGCTTCGTAGGCGTTGATGCTTGGTAGCACGAAGACGTCCAGCCCGGCGTAGAAGCGAGCGATGCCTTCGTCGTCCACCCTGCCCAGCAGTTCGACCCGGGGGCCCAGTGCATCGATGGCGGGACGGATCTGTGGGTAGATTG
Source organism: Luteibacter aegosomaticola (assembly GCF_023078475.1). Taxonomy (NCBI): domain Bacteria; kingdom Pseudomonadati; phylum Pseudomonadota; class Gammaproteobacteria; order Lysobacterales; family Rhodanobacteraceae; genus Luteibacter; species Luteibacter aegosomaticola. The sequence goes on from NZ_CP095741.1 coordinate 1,096,920, forward strand.
AGCCACCCGCGACGTTGGCGTAATCGCCAGCTAGTCGCAGGGTGGCATCCGGGAAGCGGTGGAGCACCTTGGCGAATGCGTCGACCAGCACGCCAATGCCTTTCTCTTCGACGAATCGGCCCAGAAAACCAATCACGGGTGAAGCGTTGGGTGTGCGATGCGATGCGCCGGTGTCGCGGATAGGTGCGTAGCCTTCCATCAGGCGGTGCTCAAACCCCCGAAGGATGCGCGAGCCTCCGGCGTAATCCAGTGACAGCACGACGATCCGGTCCGAGCGACGGAGGATGCGCCGTGAGGCGACGTTGACGGCTGCCACGGCAACACGGTCCAGCAGGCCCCCGACGGGCTGTACGTCACACTGGTACGTGGAAATAACCGGGGTGCTACGCGGTATAAGCGATGTCAGCCACGCAGCGTCAAGCATGGGTAGATGGAAGTTGACGACATCGTGTTGGCGGACGAGTTCGCGGAAGTCGCGCGCCAGGGCCGCGCTGAGGTAGCCCTTGTGAAGAAAGATGCTGGCGGGAGCGCGACGTACCGTCACGCCGTTCAGCACCTCGTGCTCGGGCAGTGCTGGGTCGTGCCGGCCCGTGAGTACCGTGACGTCGCAATGCGGCGCGAGTAGCTCGCCCAGGTGCTTGGCGTACTCCGACACCCCACTGATGTAGGGGTGGTAGTAGCTAAGGACAATCAGGACCCGATAACGACGCATCACGACCTCGAGATGATGATGACGCCAAGTACGATCACGGCGATGCCGGCCCAACGCTGCGGGGAAACCTGTTCGTTCAACATGAAAATGGCCATGACCGGCGTGATCACGTAAACCATCGACATGAGCGGCTGCAGGAGGCTGAGCTCGACCTTGCGAAGCAGGATGATCCACATGACCGCAGGGATGAAGTACATGCAAAGGCCGGCCATGATCCGCCAGTTGAGAGCGATGGCAAGCAGGCTGCGAAGGTCATGGATGGGCGGTAAGAGCACCGCGCCAAGCTTGAGCAAGATGCCGCCGATAGCGCTGAGCAGGGCACCCAGGAACACGATGGGCAGGAGAACGGTAATGGGCATGGTCAATGGAGCTCGCAGGTGGGGTGGCCCAGGGTGCCTGGGGCGGCGAGGGAGACATCGGAAACCCGGTATGTGAGCTTGCGGGTATCGCCCGAAAGCCCGACGTCCAGCGGCGAGCGCGCGGGTCCCGTCGGGTCGATGACCAGGGTCTGCTTCGGTGTACTCGGAAGATCGATGATGAGGTCTGCGTGCTGCGATGGAACGCTGACCACACAGGACGCGTGATCAAGCGAAATCCGGACGTTCTCGTTCGGGGTGGTGGGCGCGAAGCGGTCGCGTACGCTTACCCGGATCTGCCGTGCGCCACGGGCCGAGACATTGATCCGCAGTTCCGGTCCCATCCAGAACCACGTGCCTTCATTGCCGTAGTTGCCCTCGAATGAGATGGATTGGACATCTTCCATCCGCACTGCGGCGTAACTGCCGCGCCGTACCAATGGCTTGAACGCGTGGCTGACGCCCTGCCAGGTGGTGGTCTCGCTCACGCCAAACGGTGCCGACTCGAACGGGGCAAACGGGTGCGGAATGGAGTAGCTCTGTATGTAGCCGCCCGCACCAAACTCAGGTGAAAACACTACTGGCGAGGTGGAGAAATACGCATACCACATGGAGAAGAAGTACGGGCTTTCCGTGAATCGCACAGCGACGGCCTTATCTCCTGCCACGGCGGAGGTGTCGTGCGCCAGCTTCACGAAATCGCGGGTGATCCGCTTGTGGTGGGCAAAATGAGCACTATCGAAGCAGAGACCGGCAAACCCAGCCAGATTGAACCCGCAAAGCGTTAGTAGCGCCAGCCCGGATAGCCCGCTCCGCCACGGTGAGCGGACCTCATCGTTGTCGTGGAAAGCCAGTGCGGCGATCGCGGGCGAGAGCACCATGGCAAAGTACTCGACGATCTTCAGCTTGCCGTAGTTGTAGCTCGTGGCAAACATCAGGATCGTCAGGACACCGAAGCCCAGCATGATGCCTGCGGCAAAGACCGTATCGTGGCGCCGGCGTCTTGCGGCAGCGATTCCCACGCAAAGTGCGATGGCGCCGAGATAAATCGACCACGCGGGCAGGTGTGCTGCGGTGTTCCCGCTGGTCGTCAGGTAGGCATATGCATAGCGGGCGCCGCTGAAGGGGGCGTACAGGTCGCGCCATGCCGCACCGTTCGAAGATATTTCGAAATACGCAGATTTCAGCACGGCCAGGCCGGGAAGCGAGATCCACGGTAACAGCACGGCTGCCGCGAGCACGCTGGCACCGCAGCGGCAGCCATCCAGTACGCTCTCCCGGAAGTTGCGCTCACGAGCCACCCACGCGACCAGGCACACCGCACCGACGACACCCAGAGCGATCGGCACTTCTTCCACGTACGAGGCAATTGCACCGGCACTACCGATAAACACCGCTGGGTTTAGCCAGCGGTCTCGCGCCTGGAAGCTCGCGCCGACGAGAACCGCGAGGCAGACCGTGCCAAATAGGCTTGCGAAGTTCGAGTTCACCGCCATCTGGAGTATCTGCGGTGCCAACATGGTGGCGACCATGACCAGAAGTACGCGTGGGGAGAGGTGCGCGCGTTCGCCAAGGACGCGACGCGGCAGCACGCACAGCGCAGTGACCGATGCTACCGCAATGCCTAGGGTTTGTACCGCGTTGTAAAGGTATACCGGGTCGCGGCGGAACATGGCTGAGATGAGTGCCAGCAGTGCTTCGCTACCTAGCCGCCCTAGTTTCGCGTGGGGCCCGAACGCAAGGGCAGAGACCGACATCGCAGGGGATGCTGGCGAATATACGAGGGGCTCCCCCACGGCATGCCCGACCAGCCAGCGCGCGTTGGAGACGTAATAGATGCTGTCGTGATTGGGCGTGCCTTCGAAAAGGATCATGCCGTGGTGAGCCAGCGGGAATACGGAGCCCCAGGCGGCAATGACGACGAGGACGAGGATCACAACCGCGGAGAGCGGTGGCATGCGTGAGGCATCGTTCGCAAACGCCGTACGCACGCGCGGGCTGCGCCACGTTACGACGGCCCACGCGGCCATGGCCAGCCAGGCCGGCCACGCTGCGGCCTGCATCGACGAGAGCGTCGCGCAGGTGCGCGCGACGACAAGCAGGAGCGCGAGCCCGAGTGGGTACGACCAAAGTAGCCGGCGAGCACTCGGCTCGCGGAATGTCGCCATGGCCAGGGGATAGCCGAGAAGCGGCAAGACAACGGCTGCGCAAAACAGAAGGATGATGGTGGCGCTCAAGGGCATGGCAGTCGGGTTATACGGCGAGCAAAACCAGGACGCCAGCGATAGCCAGGGTGATCTGGCTAACGCGATCGGTCACGGCGAAAACGATGGGATCATCCTGCATCTTGCCGCGATGGGCGACGAGCCATGCTCGTGTTACCCAGTACAGCAGGCACGGACAGGCAAGCCAGAGGAACTCCGGCTTGCGGTAGAGCGCCATGCTGGCGTTACTGTTGATGTAAAGGGCAAGCACCAGCACGCTGAGGTAGCCACTGGCCACGCCCATGGGCAGGATCAATGCGAGGTCGCTGGCCACGTAGCCGCGTCCTTTCGCCTTTTCCTTCCCCGACGCTACCAGCGCGCCTAGTTCCACGCACCGTTTCAGGATGGCGAGGCTGAGGAAGATGAACATAGAAAAGGCGAGCAGCCAGAAGGAGAGTGGGCTGATAATGGCGAACGTGCCGCCAACGATCCGCACGGTGTAGAGGCCGGCAAGCAACATCACATCAAGGCCGGCGATAGCCTTCGCCTTGAACGAGTAAAGCAAGGTCACGGCAAGGTACGCCGCGAGAACGATGGCGAATGCAGGTGGCGTGGCCAGGATGGCCAGGACGAATGCGGCCACGGTAAGCACGGGAACGCCCACCAGCCCGTAGACCAGACTAAGCCGCCCTGCGGCGAATGGCCGGTGCTTCTTGCTGCGGTGCGCGCGGTCGGCATCCAGGTCGAGCAGGTCATTCAGCAGGTACACACCGGAAGCGCAGAAGCTGAAGCAAAAGAACGCCGCGATCGCGTGGGTCGCGGCAGCCGTGTCAAAAAGGCGATGTGAAGCAAGCCAGGGGATGAACACCAGCGTGTTCTTCAACCATTGGTGCACGCGCAACGCCTTGGCCCACGTGCGCAACGTGGGGCGCAGGGTAGGCAGCGCTATCGTCGCTTGTGCGACCTTGCCGGCCTGGCCGGCAAGCGTATGCGAGGATGACACCACGATGGCCGTGTGCGCATGTTTCCAGACGTCGAGATCGACGCGGTGGTTGCCAGCGTAATCAAAGCCTCGTTCGCCGAAGTGTTCGACCAAGGCCTGGGCCTTTCGCTTCCCGGCGAGATTGAGCGTGCCATCACTCGCCATCACCGTCGAAAAAATGCCGAGGTGCCCGGCTACCGCTTTGGCGAGGGTCGCGTCCGAAGCCGTGACGAGGGTGACCTGCCTGCCCTTGCCATGCTCGGCGATCCATTCAGTGAGCGCATGATTGTATGGGAGCAAAGACACGTCGAGGACAACGCGCTTTGCAATCTCGGCTTTCAGGCGTGCCTTTCCGCGCAACAGCCACGCGATGAAACAGAACGCATAAAGCGGATTGCGGTGCAGGAGTGCAAGTGCCGATTCGACGAGCAGGTCGGTATGGACAAGTGTCCCGTCGAGATCGATGCATAGGGGACGTGCGGTCTCCATGTGATGCCTAGCTCCCCTTCAATAGACGGTCGCTAACGACCGTCTCGTTCAAAGCCAATATCAAAGTGCGGCTTCCAGCTCTGGCAGGATCTTGAACAGATCCCCTACCAGCCCGATGTCCGCGATTTCAAAGATCGGCGCCTCGCCGTCCTTGTTGATTGCAACGATGGTGCCTGCATCCTTGATGCCGGTCAGATGCTGGATGGCGCCCGAGATCCCCACGGCGATGTACAGCTCCGGCGCAATGATCTTGCCGGTCTGGCCGACCTGCATCTCGTTCGGGACATAGCCAGCATCGACGGCGGCACGCGATGCACCGACACCGGCGCCGATCTTGTCGGCAAAGCGGTAGATGACCTCGAAGTTCTCCTTCGAGCCGACGCCGCGGCCGCCGGACACGACCTTGGCGGCGCCCTGGAGATCCGGGCGATCGCTCTTGCCCTGCTGCAGGTTCACGAAGCGGGTGTGCGAGGGCAGGGTGACGTCGAGCGAGAGTGCTTCGACCGGCGCATTGCCGTTGCTCGCCGCCGCGGACCAGGAAGCGGTACGAATCGTGGCAACGACGATCGAGCCTGCATCCACTTCGACCGTGACGATGGCATTGCCGGCGTAGATCGGGCGCTTGAAGCTGTGCGGACCTTCCACGGTCATGACGTCGCTGACCTGTGACACACCCAGGAGGGCGGCGACGCGCGGGGCGAGGTCCTTGCCGAAGGTGGTCGAGGGGGCGAAGACGTGCGAGTAGCCTGCGGCGGCCTTGGCCACCTGCGGCGCCAGGATGGCAGCCAGGGCGTGCGCGTTCTCCGGGCGAGCAACGGCCAGCACCTTGCTGACACCGTCGATCTTCGCGGCTTCGGCGGCGATGGCGTCCGGGGCATCGGACAGGACGATGACGTCGATGGCATCCGCCTTCACGGCAGCGGCGGCGCTCACGGCACGGGCGGTCGCGGCGTTGAGCTTGCCGTCGAGGTGCTCGGCGATAACGAGGATCTTGCTCATGTTAAGTGCTCCTGTGCGGCTGCCTTACAGCAGGCCCTTCTGCTTGAGGGCCGCGACCAGTTCAGCGGCATCGTTGACCATCACGCCCTTGCTGCGCTTTGCCGGCGCGGCGAAATGGGTGGTCTTCACGTGATCAGCGGCATCGACGCCCAGCGCCCCCAGTTCGATCACATCGATGGGTTTGGACTTGGCCTTCATGATGTCCGGCAGCTTGATGAAGCGCGGCTCGTTGAGGCGCAGGTCGGTCGTGATGACGGCCGGCAGGTCGGCTTCGATCGTTTCCAGGCCGGCATCGACCTCGCGGGTGACCGTGGCCTTGCCGTCTGCGATCTCGACCTTGCTGGCGAAGGTGGCCTGCGGGCGATCCCACAGGGCAGCCAGCATCTGGCCGGTCTGGTTTGCGTCGTCGTCGATGGCCTGCTTGCCCAGGATCACCAGGCCCGGCTGTTCTTTTTCGACCAGCTTGAGGAACGTGCGCGCCGCGGTGAGCGGCGAGACCGCATCGGCGGTCTGCACGTGGATCGCGCGGTTGGCGCCCATGGCCAGGCCATTGCGCAGGTGGGCAGTGAGATCCGCCGGGCCGATGCCGACCACGATGACCTCTTCCGCCACGCCCTTCTCGCGCAGGCGCAGAGCCTCCTCGAGGGCGATATCGTCGAAGGGGTTGGCGGAGAGCTTGACGCCGTCGGTGACGACGCCCGTGCCGTCCGGCTTCACCTGGATGCGGACGTTATAGTCCACGACGCGCTTGTAGCCGACCAGAATCTTCATTCAGGGGTTCCTGTTCGATGGGCAGCCGGTATCAAGCGGCATGCTCCGGGATGACCCCCTATTCTAACCAAACTGTCCGTGGGCGCATGGTGCGCCGCGGGGACAAGGCCGGCCCGTTCAGCAGGGCCGGCCCGTTTGCTTAAAGCTGGACCGTAAGCTGGATACGTCCGCCCTGTTCCCTGGCGTGGCTGGCGAAAAGGCCGGTGTAACTCGCGCCCAACGAGCTCCGGGCGGACAGCGCCACGTCTAGCCCCGCCTCGATCGCGGCGGCCTGCCGTGCTATCGGTGTACCCAGGACGGTGAACTCACCGCTCGCTCCAGCGAATCGCTGGACCGACTCCGTATCCGTATCGCCCGAAGTACCCTGCCACGCGATGCTCCCATGAACTTGGGTACGACCCGACGCCCCCAGAGCAATGGCGTGGTGGAGGCCAAGGCTGAGGCTGTTCACGGTGCTAGCGCGTCCAGCGATGTCGAGCGCTCCCGTGGCGTTCCCCTCGGATGCCCGGTCTGTATCAAGACGCACGCGACTCACCGTTGCAAATGGCTCGAGCCATTGGCGTGGGCCAAGATCGATGTGGTAACCCGCCTCCACGAATGCCTGGGTCACGTTTGCATCGAATTTGCTCGTCAGGCGCGATGGGGTGGTGTCGATCTCGACGTGGCGGGTCGTGTCTACGTCTAGCCCGGAGTAGGTAACGGCGCCGCGTACCCGCCAATGGTCTAGGAGGGTATCCCCGTAAATGCCGACATCGGTGCGGGTCTGCTGCGACGATGACGCCAGGCTTCGGATCCGTGCATTCCCTTGTTCGCGGCCGATCACGGCGCCTAAGTGACTATCTTCGAGGGCCAGGTCGGCACCGACGATCAGCCCGGTCGCGCTACTCGTGAGGTGCGGGGAGGTACCGCGTGACTCTGAACGGTCCAATCCGTAAGCGCTTGTCCATGTGGTGACATCTTGGCGTGCCACCGCGCGGCCGCCCGAGCTGATGTCGTCGAAGCCCATCATGTGGCGATCGATCGAGGATCGGAGTGCCCGGCTGTCATTGATGATCGCGGAGCGGGTATCCGCAAACTGGGTGCCTGATAGTTCCGAGACGGCCTTTTGGGCCGCCGCGGCGTCCTTTTGCAGTACCGCTGTGGCGACAGGATTCGTCAGGGCGAGCGCGTCAATAGCGTTCGCGGTAGCGCGTTCGTCGTGGGTAGTTGCCACGGAAGCCAGGGCGACGTCATTTCGCTTAAGGTCAACGATTACATTGTGGGAATCGTACGTCACGTCGGGCGTCAGGAAATGAAGCGAGGTGCCATTGACCACGATGCCGTCGAACTGGCCTGTAACGCCCTGCTCGGCCGAAAGTGCTGCAAACTCGGCGCCAATAGGCACGGCTGTTGCGCTGGCAATGGCAAGCATGGTCCCGCTGGCGATGGTCATCCGGCCTGATGCACGGACGCCATCCTCCGCTGAGTCAATACGAACGGTAGCGCCCGTCTGCAAATCGACGTTCCCGCCGACCCGCAGCGCTCCGGTTTCAGCGGCATTGCCGCTTACGAGGGTGCCACCCGTTTGCACGGCAAGGTTGCCGCCGATCGATCCGGTGCCGCGTACCGCGGCACCGGATCCAACCACGGCGTCGCCGGTGATCGATCCCTGGCCATTCACGCCGATGACCAGACTGCCACCAAGCACCCTGGTGGGTCCTGTGTAGGTATTGATTCCCGTCAGTACCGTCGTTCCGGCGCCGATCTGCTCGACACCTCCGGTACCGGAAATGTTGTTGGCCAAGGTCATGGTGTCGGCACGGTTGACCCTTAGCAGGCCGTTGTCGACGACGTTGCCGTTGCCCAGTGAGCCTGTCGAGCCCCCGGTTCCCAACTGTAGGGTGCCTTCCAGCAGGGTCGTTGAAAACTCGTTGTCGCCCGCGAGTACGGCCGAGCCGGTGACATGCAGGTACTCGAAGTTACGTGCACTATCGAACGTTCCGCCGCGGAGCCAGAGTGTGTCGTACCCATCGCCGCCGTCTACCAGACCCTTGATGGACGATCCCTGGTCGATCACCAGTGTGTCGTTGCCTTCGGCGAAGTGCACGGCGTAGTTCGTGCCGGAGATCACGCCGGAATTGATCAGTGTTGCAGTGCTCCCGGCACCGTACCAGACGGCTTCGTTATCGGACGTGATCGTACCGGAGTTGGTCAACGTGCTATTGCCGATAAAAGCGATTCCGGCGTTGCCTCCGTCAATACGACCCTCATTCGTGATCTCGAACGTGTTGAACGCGGTAATGCCATCGCGAATGCCGGTGATAACGCCCGATGCGTGGTTGTAGATCTTGCCGCCCACCGTAATGACGATTCCCTCGGAAATGTTGGCATTACCGGTGGAGTCGTAGCCTGCGGCGCCGGTACCCTGGATCAGCCCCCAGTTCTCGACTTCGCCGTAATAATCGATGTCGACGCCATCACCATCACCTGTGCCGGAGCCGTCGTAAGCACCGGTAATGGTTCCATAATTGACGACCTTCCCATTGCCATCGGAACCAACGCCTGAACCATTGCGGCCGATGATGGTTGCGCCGGCCGCGTTGTACACGTCAACGTTGGTATCTGAGGTGATGCCATGTCGCTGGCCCGAGATCAGGCCGCCAGCCAGATTCACCACAGTACCTGCGTGTGCCTGGAAATCGATGCCATCATTCTTCTCGCCCGCGTTGCCGTTGGCGTAGATGGTGCCTGCATTATTGATGACGGCACCTTCGCCGGGGCGGATGGCATCCGCGTCGGCCGAACGAATCACCCCGCCCGAGAGGTTGTTGATCGTAATGCTGGCGCTGGACGTACCGTTGCCGTAGAACGCATCGAAATCCAATGCCTGGCCATCGACCGTCGATTGGACGGTGCCGGCGTTATTGACGACCACCGTGCCCTCGGTGAAGTCGGTGTTGATACGGAAAGCGTCATTCTGCGCTTCGATCGTGGCGCCGGCGAGGTTGTTCAAGATCAGATAGCGCGTGGCTGTGCCATCGCCACTCGCATTGAAGGCCCGGCCATCATCCTCTGTGGAGCGGATAACCCCCGCGTTGTCGATGACAAGCGCTGTCGACGGGTTTTTCCATTTGATGACGGTGTCATCAGCCTCCCACACCGCGTCGGCGTCGACGACCACGTGATCGGTGCCCCCGACGCTTAAGGGCGTCGTATTTCCGGAGGTTGCCGTAATGGTCGTGTCCACGGCCATGGCCGGCGAAGCGAAAGCAAAAGAAACGGCGGACGCCAGTAGCGTCCACCGAAGGTTGTTCAAAACCATCATCCGTGTTGTCCCCTGTGATGCACTTCACAACTTTAGAGTTGCGCAAATGCAGTGCGCTAAGCCCAAGCTAAGCATTCACTAAGCATTCACTAAGCATAAAGCAAACATGACAGTTTTACGACAATCACGAGAATGTTATGAAAAACAGTGAGTTATATGTACGCGACGACCGTCCGTCGCGAGCGAGACGGCTTAGGTCACGTCCAAGAGCGTGTGACGGCTATTTCTTCCAGCGTTCGATCCGCTGAAGGCGGACCTCGATGCGCTCGAGTAGCTTGCGGTTAGTCGCGATCAGGTCGCCGATCAGGCCCATCATTGTCAGCAACAGGCCGACGATGATGCAAAGGGCGCTGAAGATCACCGACTGGACATGGCCCTCGCCGGATTCGGTGACATAGAAGAACAGGAAGCGGATGCCTGCGATGAAGCCCGCCGCCAGGAACACGCCGCCGATCCAGCTGAAGAAAGCGAGCGGTCGGTAGACCACGAACATGCGCAGGATGGTCAGCAGAGAGCGCTTCACGTAGCTCGAGATACTCTTGACCAGGCGCGAGGGGCGCAGGTCGGCATTGGTCCGGACCGGTACCGAAAGAACACGCATGTTGCTCTGGCCGGCTTGGATGATCGTCTCCAGCGTGTACGTGTAACCGTTGAAGCAATGCAGACGCATGGCTGCTTCGCGGGAAATGGCGCGGAAGCCGCTGGGTGCGTCGGCCACGTCGGTCTGGCTGGCAACACGGACTGCCCAGCTGCCAAGCCGTTGAAGCTGCTTTTTGATCCAGGAGAAGTGTTCAGTCTCGGCGATCGGACGGGCGCCGATCACGATCTCAGCCTCACTCGCGAGGATAGGGGTCGTGATCGTGGCGATGTCCCCACCGAAGTATTGGTTGTCGGCATCGGTGTTGACGATGACATCCGCTCCCAGAAGCAGGGAAGTCTCGATGCCAGTCATGAAGGCTTCGGCCAAGCCTCGGTTTACCGGATGGCGGACGATATGGTCCACCCCCAACTTGCGGGCGATCATGGCGGTATCGTCAGTCGACCCGTCATCGATGATGAGCCATTCCACGCTGTCGAACCCCTCTACCGCGCGCGGCAGATCACTCAAGGCAATGCCGAGGGTCTCGGCTTCGTTTAGGCAGGGGATCTGAATGATCAGTTTCAAGGTCCATACTCCTCGTGACGGGCGCCCCTCGGCTCGGCCACGCTATCCGGTGTGTAAAATCCCGGGTCCGAAAATAACAAACATGACTATATTAGATTGGCGCAGGGGATTGTCATCCTGTTGTCGTACGGAGAAGGCATGCGGCGTGTACTTTTTATCTCGCGGAAGTGGCCCCCTGCTATTGGAGGCATGGAGACCTATGCCCTCAAACTCTGCGAAGGTCTCGCGCCACGCTGCTCTCTTCTAACGCGCGTATTGCCGGGCCGTGCACACGGGGTGCCGCCAACGCTATTTCGCCTTACGATTTTTCTCATTGGATCGATCGGCTTCCTTTTCCGGCGCCGCGCCGACGTCGTGCATGTCGGCGATCTGGTGCTTTGGCCGCTTGCGCTCGCGGCACGCTGGTTCCGCAGTGCGCCTCGCGTGGCTATTACCGCCTATGGCCTGGACGTGATCTATGGTCAGCGCAAGGGTCTGCTGCCGAGGATCTACGCCACGTACCTTGCCCTCGGCGTCCGTCTGATCGGCCAGCGCGTGCGCATTATTGCCATCTCCCAAGAGACGGCGCGTTTGTGCCGGGACGCCGGCTTCGCCGATGTCGTCGTTGTCACCCTGGGCGTTGATTTGCCGACGTCCGCGCCTCCGCCCGATGAAGCGCCCGGCCCATTCATTCTTTTCGTTGGCCGTCTGGTGCGTCGGAAAGGGGCGGCATGGTTCATTCGCGAGGTACTCCCGCTGCTGCCCGATGCCATGGGTCTGTTGGTAGTGGGAAAGGATTGGGATCCGGATGAGGTGGCTGCGCTGCGGGAAAGTTCGCGGGTGGACTACCGCGAAGTCGTAAGTTCGGCCGAACTATTCGCCTTGCGTCGTTCGGCAACGGTTGTCGTGATGCCTAACATCCCTTCGGGAGGTACGGACGTCGAAGGGTTCGGCCTGACCGCCGTGGAAGCGGGTGCGGATGGGGGCGTCCTCCTCGCCAGTGGTATCGAAGGCATCGTGGATGCGGTGATCGATGGCACGACGGGTTTCCTGTTGCCAGCAGGTGATGCGAGTGCCTGGGTGGGCAAGATCCTGGAGGTCGCAGCCTGGGAGCTGACACGCAGGGCACGGTTCATCGCATCCTGTCAGGCGGCGATCGGCGACCACTATGCGTGGCCAGTCGTCGCCGAACGGACGTTGGCGGCTTACGAGTCAACGCGGGCGGTCGCTTGAGCACGACACGCACAGTTTGGATCCGGCGTTTACTTGGCTGGCTTGTTGCCACCGTCGCCATCGTATTTTTTGTCCAGCGCGCGGTCTCCAACGCCGCACATATACCGCACATTCGTTGGGATGCGGCAGCCGGCGCCACTGCGACAGCCACGGTTATTTTGCCGCTCATCGTCGTCTACCTTTCGGCTGTCATCTGGCAGCTGCTTCTGCGCGACCAGGGAATTGTGCGTCGAAACCGCGACGTTTTTGCACTTTTCACCGTGTCCCAGTTCGGTAAGTATCTTCCCGGGAATGTCGGGCAGTTCATCGGCCGCGTCGTCATGGCGCGTGACATCGGCATCGCCATCCCCGCGACGCTCGCCACCATGCTGACCGAAGTGTTGTGGAACGTCGGCACCGGCCTTGGATTATCCGCGCTGGCTATCTACCTGTTCGTTGGCAACAAGCTGACGGCTTTTCCGCCATGGCTGGACACTGCTGGCTTAGGTCTCGGATTTCTTGCCTTGCTTGCCGCCCCGTGGATTGGTATCACCTTGTTGCGCCGCGTTTTTCCGGGCTTGGTGGCTCGTGTCTTCGCCTCGAGTGAATTGCGTCCACCGGGCTGGGGGACGGCGATTCGTGTCTCCTCACTTTATCTGGCCAACTACCTGTGCATGGGGATGGCCCTGTCGCTACAGGCGAAGGTGTTCTACGGCGCACCTGACATACCGTTATTGGAAGCCAGTGGCTTCTGTGCAATGGCCTGGCTGGCCGGATATCTCCTGCCTGGCGCCCCGGCTGGACTGGGCGTGCGTGAGGGCTTGATGCTCGTGCTGTTTTCGCCCATGTATGGCGAGTCGACCGCTATCGCACTGGGAATCACCTTGCGCCTCGGTGCGATTGCGGCGGACGTGATTGCCTTTGCGTTGGGGTGGCTTGCGCGTGCCCGGGGCAGGGCAAGGAATACATCGAAAACCAGGGGTACGCATGATGCAACCTAATCTCACGCAGAGCGCCGGCCGGCGTCTGCTGATCCTCGTCGGCCTGCTCGCTGGCGTGTTGTGGAGCCTCATGGTGAATGGCGCTGTGCCCGGCGTCGGCACGCCGACCCTCGGCCAGGCGATGTCCATGATGGGGTACGCTCAGGCCTTCGCCGACCAGCATTGGTACGCGATTCACGCGCGATCGTTTGGCTACCCAGTGCCCATGTCCCTTGCCACTGGCTTGCCACTTGCATGGGTAGCGGGCTGGTTCCTGCGCTTTGGGTTCTATGCGGCCGACGCGTATGCGGCGACGATTGCCTTTTGGCTCGTTGTAGCCTTTTTCGGCGCGTGGAAACTCGCTATGCGCCTCGGTCTCCGCGCCGGGCTGTCAATTCTGGCGGCCGCCACCTGGTTGAGTACGCCCATGGTATGGGCACACCAGGGCTATTCGTCATTAGCGCTTGGTATGGCGATGTTGCCCTTTTACACGTGGACAGCCGTCTTGGCGGGCGGCGTGATCGGGCCGACGCGTCGATACCAAATGAGCGTGGCGGCGTTGTTTCTCGCAACATGCAGTCTTGCCCTCTTCATGGATGGCTATACCTTCATGATGTTCGCGGTGGTTGCGGGGCTACTCTGGATTTCACGCGTCGCCGCCGCCTCCACTCGAGGCAGTGCATTGAGGTACACCCTTCCGGTGTATCTGGTCGGTTTCGGCGGTGCGTACTTCATCTATACGCGATTCATGGGAGTGTCGGCGTTCGAGCCGGCACCGTTGGACTTCTTCCGTGGTTGGGGGCTCGACGTGCTCTTCCTCGGTAAACCACCTACCGGGGAGTTCTGGTTATGGGATGCATTGGGGTGGCATGGCGTACGCAATGAAACGTTGTTCTACGGTGATGCATCAGTCTGGAACACAAGCTTCATCCTGCCGCTACTGCTGGCGAGTGGCATCAGTGTGCTCGTGCTCGGCCGGAGGGATCGGCGCGTTTGGCCGCTGTTGGCGATTGCCGTGTTCGGCTTGTACATGGCGTTTGGCCCGACGCTGAAGGCGGGCAGCACGAAGCCGACGGCTACGCTCAATCAGAACATGCCGGTGAGCGAAGGCCGGATTCCGACCGGAAATGCGTTCATCTACGCGCACATTCCTGGCTTCAAGAGCATGCGCGCTACGTATCGCTGGGAAGCCCTCACGTTCCTTGGCTTGTGGGCCATCGTGGCACTCGGTGCCGCGCGCTCGCCGCGGCGAGGGCTGTGGGCGGCGACGTACATTGCGATCATCGCGGCACTGCTTCCGCACCTTGGCACGCAATGGGGGGATTACCGCACGTTCCGTACCGCGTTCAAACGAATCGACAGTGAGCTGGCCGAACCCCTTTCCGCGCAAGTATCCGCTGGTTCGCGGGTCTTCTTCATGCCATGGAACAACGATGTCATGGCAAATTACCTCAGCCCGAAGCTACATGTGACCAGCTACAACGTGGGCGGCGACAAACAGCTCAAGATCGCCAGTGCAGCATGGCCGCTCAGCATGGCGTCTTTCAGCCTTAACCGGTTTACCGTCGACGACGTGCCGGCAGCGCGCGAGCTGCTCTTTAGCGGGGATGTCGATGCCATTATCGTGCCTTACTTCAACTCGCTGTATGCGGCTCATGTGTGGCCCTGCCTCGCCGAGGCGAAAGGTTATTCCGCTGGGACGCTGGCCTTGTTCGAGTCACGCGCGGATTTCCTTTGCCCAGCCGAGATCCGAGCTGGGTTTGCCCCGGCCATGGCGGCATTGCATGCTGATCCGATGCTGGCGATTACCGAGACGCCACTGTTTGCTGTGATTAAGCTGCTGCCCAAGGGGCGTGGGGTCAATGGACGTGCGCATGCGCTGGCACTTCGCGTCGCTGGCATCACGCTTCCCGTGGATGTCGCGACTCAGCAGGATATGGCGGATCGCATCTTCGGCCTTGGTTGGCATCATCGCGAGCCGCTGAGCCGATGGTCGACAGGGCGTGCGACGCTTTCGCTGCCAGAGCCGGAAGCGTGCCGTCTTACCGGTTGCGTAGCCCAATTGACGCTGGCCGCGTTTGCCGCGAACACGGCACGGCCAGTCACGCTCCGAATCTCTGCCACGGGGTCAACAGCGGATGCTACGTCCCCCGTGCGGTTCGTGGATGACGTGCCCCACGTCGTAAATGTGCCCTTGCCGGTTGGGCAGGATGCGGTGTCGCTCACCCTTGAAGTGGATGGCGCTACATCGCCGGCCGCACTGGGGATGAGCGTTGATGCGCGTGTACTTGGCGTGTCGTTGACCCGGATCAACGTGATCGCCCGCTAATCGCGGTCGTCGATGATATGCTGCGCGAGTATGGTGGCGGATTGGTCCCATCCAGGCCAATCCGTGCGAGGCGTTTGCATGGTGCGCTCGGTGAGCCATCGTGCAATGTAAGTGGCAAGCGTCGCGGCCGACGTGCCGGTGAAGTACGAGGGGTAGTCGCCTGCGACTTCCCGAAATACCTTCAACGATCGGGCGATGACTGGCTTCCCTCGTTGCGCGGCCTCGATCACCGGCAGGCCAAAGCCTTCACCGAGCGAAGCTGCCAGGAGCGCCGTGCTGGCGTCGTAGACGGCATCCAGCGTGGCATCGTCACAGCCCTCGAACCAGAAAAGGCGTTTACCGCGTTCGTTGTGCCGCTCGATGCGTTCGATGAGTGGGCCGACCAGCCAGCCGCGCTTTCCGACGATTGCAAGGTTCAGGTCGGCATTGGATGCCCAGAGTAGTTCGACGGCATCGAGGGCCTGTTCGTGGCCCTTGCGCGGCTCGATCGTACCGACCATGAGTAGGGTCGGCCGTGCGGCAAAGGCCTCTTCCGTCGTACTCGGCAAAGCGCCGTGCGCAAGTGGCAGCACCGGTGAGACACCCAGTGGGAAAACGCCGAGGCGCGGCGGATGGCCTGGGTGTTCCGTACTGAACCAGTGAGCGAAATCATCTGCCGTGCTCTGCGATATGCAGTGCACTACATCTGCCAGGTTTGCCATGGCCTGTAGCCAACGCAGGAAGGCCTCACGCGTTTGCGGATGGAACGCCTCAGGCAGGGTTACCGGTAGCAAATCGTTCGCGATGAAATGCATCGCTACGCCGGCGCGGCGCCACGTTTGCAGCAGCGGGGCGCTCGATGGCAGGCTTTCCATGGCCCAATCGAGACCGACAAACACGTCACTGCCCGTGACAGCCACCGTCTCCGTAGAAAGGCCATTCGGCACCTCGATATCGAGCAGTGCCGCAGCATAGGCGTGCGCATGTTCATAGCGTCCGTCGCGGAACGCAATGGGTTCGATGCGTACGCCCGATGGAGGGGAAACCAGCCATCGGGTGAGGATGTTGCGCACAACCCGCTGCACGCCCGTCTTGAGGTCGTGCCGCGAGATGTGCGTGACATCGACGAGCCAGCGTTGACCTGTTCGCGGCCGTGCGCGGTCCAGCGCATCTGCGATACGTGCCAGGTCGTCGTCACCAAGTTGGGCGGCAAGTCGCGTGGCGATCGTGTCCTCGACCACTCTCTGGCATACCATCGGATGGTCGGCAAAGCCGGCTATCCATGTGGCTCGGGATGGCTCGCCGTCGGCATGTGTTGGTACCGACCTAACGCCGATGGCTTCGGTAGCCCAGGCATTCGCCCAATCAACCGAATCGGGCGCAGCGACCGCGTGCCAGCCGAAAGCCCGGTAGGCATCAAGCGCACTCACGGCGCTTGCGGGGGCGGGTGGGCCTTGCCACTCGACCAGCCCCGGCCAGTCGCGAAGGCGGGTTTGCAGTGCACCGACGGTCGCCGCTTCCGCGAGGTACACCGGCACCTGTGCTTCCTCCGCAGGGGCGATGTCGGGCGTGGTCGCTCGCCAGGCTGGTACCTGCCGGGGGCGCGGGTGTCCTTGTCGAATGGCTGCCTGTTCGATGGCAGCAAGTGCCCGTTCGGCGACCTTCGCCCATGTGAAGTAACCGGCGCGTGTCCGTCCTGACTCCCTTAAGGTCGCAGCGAATGCCGGGTCATTGAGGACTCGATGCATAGCGTCGCTCAGTGAGGCGGGATCCTCCGCGTCAAACAACGCCGCAGGGTTACCAATGACTTCCGGCAGGCTGGTGGCATTGTTCGCGATGACCGGTGCGCCGCAGGCCATGGCCTCCAGTGGCGGAAGGCCGAAGCCCTCGCGCGCGGACGGGAAGACAAATAGATCGCATGTCTGGTAGAGGCGTATCAGGTCCGCGTCGGCCACGAAACCCGTGAAGCGGACCTCGTTTGGCTGCAGCCCCGCGTCGCGAATGGCAATGTCGAGGCGGATCCGCGTAGTGTCATCCAGACTACCGGCGATGACGAGTTGATACCGCTCACGCATCGCCTGCGGCAGTTGCGCGAACGCCGGGAACAGCTTCTCCACGTTCTTTCGCGAATCCGTGCCGCCGGTGTAGAGGATAAACGGGCGGTCGATGCCCAGTGGGCGATCCAGGCCGTCGCAGTATCCCGCTTCCGCCGCGCTGGGCTGGAACTGGACATCGACGCCAGCGCCGACCGTGACGATGCGCGATGGGTCGATGCCCAAGCGCTCGATCGCGTCCTTACGAACCCACTCGGATATCGCGAGCAGGAGATCGCAGGTGCGTAGCGCCTCGATGCGGCGCATGTACCAGTCCCGCGCGCGTGACTGGCCAAGCTGCGCAGGTTCGTGCAGGGGAATCAGGTCGTAGAGCGTGGCAACCGTGAACTGGCGCGGGAGGCTGTGGGGCATGAGCGCATCGCTACCGAACCCTTCGATCAAGCTGCTCAGCCAGACCACGTCCGCGCCGCCTACGTCCAGCGCGTGCGCGAACACGCGCTCGGCCGCCTCTCGCCGCGTATCGTTCCCTGCCTTGTCGGCGGAGGTGTCCCGCAGCGGACCGTAGGCCCGTCGATGTGGACGCAGGCCAGCATCGGCAAGGCCATCGAGCATGTCGTCCACGCCGTCAAGCGCTGCGTTGAACAGCAGTTCTACCTGGTGGCGGTCTTCGGCAAGCCTCAGGAATGCGAGCGTCGTGGCCCGGGTGTACCTGCCAATGCCGCGATGGCGGCTGGCGGTCTGCACCCCTTGCATATCGATCTGGATCTTCATCGCGGTGCCCGTGCACGCATGCGTGCCAGGGATCGCCGACTTCCCTCGGCCAGTTGCGCGGGGTCCACGTCGAGCATTGCCTCAGGGTGTTCAACACGGTAAGCCAGGTTGCGCAAACGCGTATCCATCCAGGGAATGCGATACGCCATGTCGACCAGGGCTCGCTTCACGCGTGGATGGCGCGCGACACTGCCCAGCAGGTATCGGAGCAGCCTTCGCGGCGTTTTCGTCATGCGATCGCACCCAGGGCATGGCGAAGGGCGTGGCGAGCGTTCTCGACGGAGAAATGTCGGCGTACGTTTTCTACGCTGGCATCCGACATCGCGGACCAGATCGCTTCATTGCTGGACAGCCGGATAATGGCAGCTGCGAATGCCTCGGGGGTGTCGGCAACCAAGGCATCGATGCCATCACGTAAATGCATGCCTTCGGCGGCGATCGTGGTCAGGACGACGGGCAGGCCATGGCTCATGGCTTGGTTAACCTTACCCTTCACCCCTGCGCCGAAGCGCAGTGGAGCGATGGAAACCAAGGCTTGTTCGTGTAAGGGGGCGAGGTCGGCAACGCGCCCGTGAACGATCACGGCATCGCTCTCAATCGCTCGCCGCGCGCTTGGGTCGATATCGCCGACCACGTGCAGTTGCATGTGTGGAAGGTGGCCGCGCACGCGCGGCAGCACCTCGGTGACAAACCAGCGCACGGCATCTTCGTTGGGCGGGTGCCCAAAGCCGCCAACGAAGAGCATGCCGTGGCGTCCACCGAAACCATGTCTCCGTCCATGGGCATCATGGATATTGCTGAGAACCTCGACATTGGCTGCGGGGGCCTCACGGGCGAGTACGTCGCGCTCCTCCTCGCTTACGACCAGTGTGATGTCGCAGCGCGCGACCATCGCCAGTTCGCGCTCGCGCGAACGGTTGGCCTGGCGCATCAACGTAGGGTTGCCGGTAAGATCGGCAGCACGACGCTCCCGAATGAAGTGCAGGTCGACGGTATCGAAAACCGTGCGTGCGCGTGGCGCGAAGCGGCGGACTACATCGATGTACTGATCCGCAACAGGCAGGCGGCACAACATCACGGCATCAAGCGTAGCCCCCTCGCGGGAGAGCCAGCGTAGGGCCGGCTCGCGCACGATGCGGACACCGAGCGCTCCCAGCCGAACCGCGTCGGCCACCGATGCGTCGCCATCGTCGGCCAGGAAATCGATCTGCCAGCCATCGGCATGGAGCAGGGCGAAAATCTGCGAGAGCCGTACCGAGCCGGAATCGCGCGATGGATCCGGGGTCATCGTCTCGATGACAAGGATGCGTCGGCGCGGCAAGCTCGTAGCCAGCTCGCGCACGGTAACGTCGGCTGGAGCGGCGCCACTCTCGGTCCGCGGCCGCAGTGCACGCCGGAAAGTGCCGCTCCATCCCCGGATCGCAATGCTGCCTTTCACCCGCTGCGCAAGGCGAGCCAGCCGCCGTAGCCTCCAGCCAAGCTCCATCACAATCCCTGGTAATTCGGCCCAGACCCGCCCTCAGGCGTAACCCAGGTAATGATCTGGTAAGGGTCCTTGATATCACACGTCTTGCAATGCACGCAGTTCGCCGAGTTGATCTGCAGCCGGCGGCCTCCCTCATCCTCGACCATTTCGTACACGCCGGCCGGGCAGAAGCGCTGGCAGGGGTTGCCGTACTCGGTGGTGCAACGATCCACGCAAATCGACGTATCGGCCACCTTCAGGTGCACCGGCTGGTCTTCGTCGTGTTCGGTGGCTGCAAAATATACGGATGCCAGGCGGTCGCGCGGTGCGAGCGTGCGGTCCACGTAATCCTTCTTCGGCGCTTCGTACTTGCCCAGCTTCGCCAGCGATGACCAGTCGGCGTGATTCTTCAGGGTCCACGGCGATGCGCCGCCCGTGAGCGTCTCCCAGGCCGCATTGATCAGGCCGCGCCACAGGCCCTTGTTGAAGCCGGGGCGGATGTTTCGCACCTTCTTCAGTTCGGCGACGACGGCGGAGTCGCGCAGCTTCGCATCCCACCCCGCCGGATTTAGCTGCGTGGCCACGAGGTGCTCGGCCGCGAGCATGCCCGAGGCGATGGCCTGGTGCGTGCCCTTGATCTTCGGCACGTTCACGAGGCCGGCGGAATCGCCGATCAGGATGGCGCCGGGCATCTCCACCTTCGGCAGCGACTGGAAGCCGCCTTCGATAATGGCGCGCGCGCCGGCCGAGACGATATTGCCGCCTTCGAGCAGGCCCTTCACGTTCGGGTGGTGCTTGAACTGCTGGAACGCCTCGAACGGCGAGAAGTTCGGATCGGGGTAATCCAGGCCCACGACGAAGCCGACCGCCACGCGATCGTTATCCAGGTGATAGAGGAAACTGCCGCCATAGGTATCGTTGGCGAGCGGCCAGCCGGTGGTGTGCACCACCTTGCCCGGCTCACCGCGGCCGGCGGGTAGCTGCCACAGCTCCTTGATGCCGATGCCGTAGGTCTGCGGATCGCTGTTCGCGTCGAGATCGAACTGCTTGATCAGCGCCTTGCTGATATGGCCACGGCAGCCCTCGGCCAGCACGGTGACTTTGGCGCGGATATCGATGCCTTCGGTGTAGCCGGGCTTGTGGGTGCCATCGCGAGCGATGCCCATGTCGCCAATGCGCACGCCGTTCACCGCACCGCTTTCGTCGAACAGCGCTTCGGCCGCTGCGTAGCCCGGGAACACGTCCACGCCAAGGGCTTCGGCCTGCGGGGCCAGCCACGCGCACATGGCGCCCAGGCTGACGATCACGTTGCCGTGGTTGTTCATCTGCGGCGGAGCCACCGGGGCCTTGATACCCGACTGGTGATCGCGCAGCCACCAGAATTCGTCCCTGGTTACCGGCACGCAGACCGGCGGCGGGGCCTTGCGCCATTCCGGGAGCAGGCGATCGAGCGGGGCGGTCTCAATCACGGCACCGGAGAGAATCTGTGCGCCGATGGTCGAGGCCTTCTCGATCACGCAGACAGAAACGTCCGGATTGAGCTGTTTCGTACGAATCGCGAACGCGAGGCCGGCGGGGCCTGCCCCGACGACGACGAGATCGTATTCCATGGTTTCGCGTTCGCTCATCGCTGGCTCTCGAGTCTGGCTGGCAGGATCAGTCGGCTATTGTCCCGTTTCCCCCCATACCGGGCAAATCGCCGTTTGAAACAATGTGCGCCGGGGTTGCACGGCTTTCACATAGGGGGTTTATAGTCGTCTCCAAGCGCTAGGAGATTCCATGAATACGATGTTGCCTGTCTCCGCCACGGACATGCGCCGGGCCAGCCTCCTGCAGATCATGCACTGGCTGGCGATAGGCCGGGCGCAGCCGCAGGCCCTTTCGGACGTGTACCAGGACGCGATCGAGCGCCTGAACCCCGTTCTGAACGCCTACACCGACGTCAGCGTGTCGTTGATCCAGGAGCAGGCCCTGGCCGCCGACCGGCGCCGGCGCGATGGCGTCATGGGGCGTCTCGATGGCCTGCCGATCGCCATCAAGGATAATTTCGACGTCGCGGGTGTGCCGACGCGCGCGGGTATGCGGCGGCGCACCGTCGTACCAGAGCAGGACGCGCATGCCGTTGCACGGCTGCGAGCCTCCGGCGCGGTGCTACTTGGCAAAACCAATATGGATGAAGGTGCGCTCGGCCTCGCGACGAACAACCCGTTCCATGGCGCAACGCACAATCCTCACCGACTCGGCTACACAGCGGGCGGTTCGTCCGGTGGAGCCGCAGCCGCCGTGGCCGCCGGTCTGGCCGTGGCGGCCATCGGTTCGGACACGCTCGGTTCGGTGCGGGTGCCCGCCAGTTACTGCGGGGTATACGCGCTCAAGCCGACCCATGGCGAGATCTCCGCGCGGGGCCTTGTCCCCGCCGCGCGTCGCCTTGATGCGGTCGGCTTGCTGGCGCGCGGCGTTGACGACCTGACCGTCCTGCTCCAGACGCTGGCGGGGTATGACGCCGACGATGCCCGTTCACGCCGTCGCCGCGTCGCGTTCCAGCCGCCGGACTGGGAGCCGGGCAACCTGCGCACGGGCTTCCTGCCTGATCTGGCGGGCGTGGGCGTGGAGCGTGATGTGATTGACGTGTTCGAAAACGCGCTGTCGCAGCTGAAGGGCGAGTTGGGCGAACGCCGTACCGTCGATTTCTCCGATTGGGATTTCGCGCGGACGCGGCGCGCGGGCTTGCTCCTGATGGAAGCGGAGATGCTCAACACCTTCGCCGACGAACTGGCCGACGAGGCCTACCCGGTCTCCCCGGCTTTCCGCCAGATGGTGGACTTCGCTGCGAAGAAGTCGGCGGCCGACTATGTGGCAGCGGATCTCGTGCTGGACGCCGCCACCCTGAAAATGCGTAGGTTGTTCGCCCAGGTGGATGTGCTCGTGTTGCCCACGACGTCACAGGGTGCGTTCCCGCTCGACCAGCCCGCGCCGGCCTCGCAGGCCGATTTGTGCAGCTTCGCAAGTCTTGCCGGTTGTCCGGCGGTAAGCATCCCCATGGGCACGCTACCCAACGGTATGCCCATCGGCATGCAGCTCGTGGGTGCCCGCGGTTCCGATCTGCGCCTGCTCGAACTGGCAGCGGTGTGCGCCTCGTCCCTGGACGCCGAGCCGAGCTACCCCGTAGAACCCAAATAAAGATCCTACAGGGGCTGTAAGCGCCTCAAGGCGACGGTGCGGCGGTATAGGTCCACTGCACGATATCCCGCGAGAGCTTGTCCATGGCGCGGCCAAAGGCCTGGACCACCTGCGGGACCTCTTTCCCATCGACGGGCTCGCGTACCTCGAAGCGCTGGCTCGCGACGATCGCGTGCTTGCGCGAGTTGGCGAGCATCGCGTCAAAGCGGACGACGACGACCGGCTTGCCGTCGGCATAGTCGGTCTGGAAATCGGCCAGGTTCCCGCCCAGCTCGTAATCCGCCGCGAGGTTACTGTCGTCCGTACTGAGCGCGGGCACCCGGCCGCTGTCGCGGAACGCGTCGGCCAGACGGTCGCGGAACAGGTGCGGCGCGCTGTCGTTCCAGCGTGCGCCGGCGTACACCGTGATCGTGTTGCTGGAAGGCACGACGGCGATCCGCGCGTTATCGATCGAACGGGGCGCATTGGGCGTCGCGATGCGCAGCGCCCACGGCACCGGCGCAGTGGCCATCGGCCGCCCACCCGGCGACGCGGGCAAGGTGTACACGCTCGGCTGTTCCGCCTTCGGCAGGATCGAGCAACCCGCAAGGGCGGCGAATACAAAGGGAAGGACGAACCGTGCGCGGCTCATGGGGTGAACTCCTTGGTTTTCTCGCGTCCAAACAGGTAGCCGCTGGGGTTTTCATCCAGGCGCCGGGTGATCGAGCGCAGCGATGAAAGCGTATCGCGCAGTTCGCGCAGGGCCGGCGCGAGGTCGCCCAGGCTGGCCGCGCCGCCGTTCAACGCATCGCTGTTGTCGTTGATGAGGCGATCGATCGACGCCATCGAATGTTCCAGCGAGGCCATGGCGCGCTGGGCACTTTCCAGCGTGGCCTTGCCCTGGCCTTCGACCAGGCCGTTGGCGTTATGAACCAGCGTCTTGCTTTCGGCCAGCGTTTCATTCGCCTGCTTCGTCGCGATATCGAGTTGCTTGATCAACGAGCGTATGTCCTCGCGTTCGTCAGCGATGACGCCCGTGGTCTTATCCAGGTGATCCAGCGTCCGCTCGATACGGTGCACGTTTTCAGGCGAGAGGAGCTCGCTCGCATGCGCGGCGGCCTGGTTGATGTTGGTGATCAGGTCTTCGCTGTTGGATAACAGCTTGGCGAGCTGTGAGGTATCCGCGGTGATGATCGGCACCTCGCCGTCGTGCCCCACCAGCAGCGGGCTATCCGGGGACCCACCCGACAGCTGGATGATCGCGACCCCGGTGACGCCGGTGAGCGCGAGTTTCGCGTGGGTATCCTTGCGGAGCGGGGTATCCCCACTGACCCGGATGCGGGCGAGCACGCGGCGCGGATCGTTCGGATCCAGACGCAACAGGTTCACGTCGCCCAGCCGGATGCCGTTGTACTGGACCGCCGAGCCTCGCGAGAGGCCCGTGACCGCCTCGTTGAAGACCACGTCGTAGTAGTTCCACTCCTGGTCGGAGTGGGCCTTGGCCAGCCAGACGCCGAAGAGCAGGCCGCCGACGACGATGATGACGGTGAACAGGCCGATAAGGATGTGGTGGGCTCGGGTTTCCATGGGTATCAGTCCTTGCCTTGGTGGGCGGCGAAGGTGGCCGCGCGGCCGCGCGGTCCGTTGAAGTACGCCTGCACCCAGGGATCGTCGGTGCGGGCCACTTCGTCGATCGGGCCTACGGCCAGTACGCGGCGCTGGGAAAGCACCGCGACGCGGTCGCAGGTGGAATACAAGGTGTCGAGGTCATGGGTGACGAGGAACACGGTAAGCCCCAGCGCATCGCGCAGGGTCACGATCAGGCTATCGAACGCCGCGGCGCTGATCGGATCCAGGCCGGCGGTCGGCTCATCGAGGAAGAGGATTTCCGGATCGAGCGCGCGCGCGCGGGCCAGTGCGGCACGCTTGATCATGCCGCCGGAAAGTTCCGACGGCCATTTGCGCCCGGCATCCACCGGCAGGCCGGACAGTGCCAGCTTCACCCCCGCCAGTCGGGTGGCATCGGCGCGGTCGAGCTTCGCGTGCTCCACCAGCGGCAGGGCGACGTTCTCGGCCACGGTAAGCGACGAGAACAGTGCGCCGCTCTGGAACAGCACGCCGAAGCGTCGCTCCACGAGCGAGCGCTTTTCTTCCGGCAGCGAAAGCAGGTTTTCGCCGAAGACGCGCACCTCGCCAGCCACCGGCCGCACGAGACCGATGATGGTACGCAGCAGGACGGATTTGCCCGTGCCGGAACCGCCGACGATCCCGATGATCTCGCCGCGGCGTACGTCCAGGTCCAGGTTCTCGTGGACGGTCTGCGTGCCAAAGCGGTTGGTCAGGCCTTTGACCTGGATGACGGTTTCGGCGTTCACCAGCCCATCTCCATATAGAAGAGGGCGGCGACCGCGTCGAGCAGGATCACCACGAAGATGGATTGCACGACGGCCGAGGTGGTGTGTTCGCCCACCGACTGGGCGCTGCCCGACACCTTGAAGCCTTCCATGCAGCCAATGACCGAGATCATGAAGGCGAACACCGGGGCCTTGGCGATGCCGACGAGGAACTGGCGCAGCTGCATGTCGGCCTGGAACATGGTGAGGAACATCGAGGGCGACATCTTCAGCGTGGCCAGGCAGACCACGCCGCCGCCAGTGATGCCCGCGATCATGGCGACGAAGGTGAGCAAGGGCAGGGCGATCAGCAGGGCCAGCACGCGCGGCAGCACCAGTAGTTCTACGGGATCGAGCCCGAGGGTACGGATGGCATCGATTTCCTCACGGGCCTTCATCGAGCCGATCTGCGCGGTGAACGCGCTGGCGGTGCGGCCGGCGAGCAGGATGGCGGTGAGGAGCACACCGAACTCGCGCAGGAAGGCAAAGCCCACCAGGTCGACCGTGAAGACACTGGCGCCGTAGGCGGCTAGTGCGGTTGAACCGAGGAAGGCGACGACCGCGCCGACCATGAACGACAACAAGGCCAGGATGGGCACCGCATCCAGGCCGGTCTGCTCCAGGTGCGACACCAGTGAGGTGACCCGCCAGCGCGATGGCCGCCAGGCCGTCGTCGCAAACCCCTGCAGTGTGATCCCGATGAAGGCCAGGAGCTTGAGCGTCTGTTTCCAGAACGAGGACATGGCGCGGCCGATGCGTTCCAGCATGACCACGAAGCCAGCATCACGTTTGCGCCGCACGCCCTTGCAGTACGTGTCGATCGCATCGCCCACGGTCTTCAGCAGGGCGCGGCGGGCGGCAGGCAGGGCCTCGTCCTGGGCAAGCGCCTGCGTGCGCGAACTGCCCAGCAGTTCGGCGATAACGAACGCCCCGGAGGTGTCCATCGCCTGGATATCGTGGATGTCGACGGTGACGCCGGCGCCGATCGCCCCGGCCATCTCGTTGGCGCGTTTCTGCAGCGCCTCGTAGTAAACGAGGGTCCAGTCGCCGCGCAGCACGAGACGCTCGCCGCCCGAATCGCGGGTAAGGGTGGCCGTGCCGGGCAGGGAGGGGGTCGCCATGGATCGGAAGGCTAGCAGGAAGATGTTGCGGCGCGCTTGGACTTGGCGCTCGCTGCCGGGATAATGACGGGCTGGCCCCATGCCCTATCCCCATGAAGGTACGACGATGACCGATAAGACCGAACTCAACGCCACCCACCGCGAGCTCGGCGCCCGCATGGTCGATTTCGGTGGCTGGGACATGCCCATCGCCTACGGCTCCCAGATCGAGGAGCACCATGCCGTCCGCAAGGACGCCGGCATGTTCGACGTCTCGCACATGACGGTCGTGGACCTCACCGGTGAGAACACCCGCGCGTTCCTGCGTCACCTGGTCGCCAACAACGTCGACAAGCTGGCCAAGTCGGGCAAGGCCCTCTACACCTGCATGCTGGACGAGAAGGGCGGGGTCATCGACGACCTCATCGTTTATTTCCTGCGCGAGGATTTCTTCCGCCTGGTGGTGAACGCCGCGACCCGCGTGAAGGACCTGGCCTGGATCGAAAAGCAGGCCGCGGCATTCGGCGTCAGCGTCCGCGAGCGTCCGGAGTTCGGCATGATCGCCGTGCAGGGCCCCAATGCCCGCGAGAAGCTGATCGGCCTGCTTCCGGCCGAGGTGCAGGAGAAGGCACGCAAGCTCGGCAAGTTTGCCGCGATCGAAACCGAAGGCCCGGATGGCATGCCGCTGTTCCTCGCCCGCACCGGCTACACCGGTGAAGACGGCTTCGAAGTGGTCGTGCCGAACAGCCGCGTGGTGGAGCTCTGGAAGCACCTGCACGCCGCGGGCGTCGCGCCGGCCGGCCTGGGTGCGCGCGATACGCTGCGCCTCGAAGCCGGCATGAACCTCTACGGCCAGGACATGGATGAAACCGTGTCGCCGTGGGAGGCCGCGCTGGCCTGGACCATTTCTCTGGACGAAGGCCGTGACTTCATCGGCCGCGCCGCACTGGAACAGCACAAGGCCGATGGCGTGAAGCGCGTCATGGTCGGCCTGGTCATGGACGACAAGGGCGTGCTGCGCCACGGCCAGAAAGTTCTCACGGCGAATGGCGAGGGCGAAATCCTCTCCGGCGGCTTCGCGCCGACGCTGGGCAAGTCCATTGCCTTTGCCCGTATCCCGGCGGGTGAGCCGGGCGATGTCCGCGTCGACATCCGCGGCAAGGAAGTGCCGGTCCGCGTGGTCAAGTTCCCGTTCGTCCGCGATGGCCAGCCGATGCCGGGCATCGCGGACTAACCCAGGGCGTTACTGGACCTTGAGCGTCATCCGGACATTACGGTTGGCGCCGAGGCGGTCGCGGTAGTACTCGCCGCGCTCGATCGTATAGAAGGTGTCCAGGTAGTCGTGGTCGTCCTTCAGCCAGCTACCGCTTCCCATCGTCTTCAGCACAGCTTCGCTGAGCTTGGTGATGACGGAGACGGCCGCCTTGGAGCGCGCCGTCACGATCGCCATGAGCTGTTCGGCTTCGGCCGCTGGCGTGCCGGGCTTGATCGCGCCGGGCGCCACCAGCTCGCGGATGTCGCCGATCGAATCGACGAGCCCGCGGACGAGGTAGTTGAAGTCCAGGTCACCATCGAGTTCCCAGAACTCGATGTTCACGTACTTGGATGCGAACTGGGTCCAGTTCACGATATCCATGTTCGGGGTTCGCAGTTCGCCCGCCTTCGTGAGGAAGGGCAGCGAGCGGATATCCAGCTTCGGCGCGCCGTCGAGGCCGATGCCAGAGACGATCGCAACGACCTCGGCCTTGCCCTTTGGGAAGGATTCGCGGATGTCCTCGACCCGGATGTTCTGGATGATGGTGAGTTCTTCGTTGCCCTGGGTCTGGGTGATGGTGGGGGTATTCATTGTGCGTCCTTTTCGTTGGGGGAGGGCGCCGCCACCGTCCTGGTGCCGGCCTGCATAGGTTAGAAAGGGCCGGTGGCGGGCTGCGTCGCCGGATGCCTACACAACGCGTCGGAATCGCGCGGCGTTTGTATCGGTGTGCTGCCGATGGCGCTCAGGCGGCGCCTGTGAAAGAGGGCAGGCTTACGCGCCGCGCGCGGACCGGTACAATCACCGGGTCACCACCGCCCACTCCCTTACGAGGCCTACCCCATGAGCAACGAAATCCCAGGCGACCTGCACTTCCTCAAGTCCCACGAGTGGGTGCGCATCAACGACGACGGCACGGCTACGGTCGGCATTTCCGACCACGCGCAGGGCGCACTGGGCGATCTGGTGTACGTCGAGTTGCCGGAAGTGGGTAGCAGCGTCGAGGCGGGCGACGGCAAGGGCGTCGCCGTTGTCGAATCCGTGAAGGCCGCGTCGGATATCTACTCGCCGATGTCGGGCGAAGTGGTCGCCGTGAACGACGCGCTGTCGGACGCGCCGGAGACGATCAACTCGGAGCCGTACGAAGGTGGCTGGATCTTCAAGATCAAGTACAGCGACCGGAACGAAGTCGACGAACTTTTGACGCCCGACGCGTATGCCGAACTGATCGAAAACGAAGATCACTGACACCCGTTCGGATCGCTTCAACCTGTGCCGGTCGTCCTCGACCGGCATTTTTTTGTCCGCGACACCCCCTTTGGGGAAATTTTTTTTTGGCCCTCAGTCGAGTGCCGTTCATCCCCGCGAACACCCCTTCGGGCTGCCCCGCGGTGCGTCGTTCGGCCGCGCGATATCACGCGTGCGGGTCCATACGCAAATCGGAAAACGGTTCACGAAATGCCTTTATTTAAGATGTTTTCTTAACGCAGTGAATCGCGAAAAATGATTCGCGATGAATCCGAAAATCGAAATCGGGAGCTCGGAAAATCGCCCCCCCGGTTATGTCGGAGCGTCCGCCGGGGTGGTGTGATCTACCCGCAACGTCTTCAATTTAGAGCCAAAATTTATTGACAGCGGATTTGTTCAGGAATAGCTTTTGCGTCAATTGACGGGGAACCCGGAAATGGAAACACCAGAATTCGTCCGACCGTATGTGGAGCACGGTTCAAAAGCGGGAGCGGTACGCAAGATCACGGTATCGATTCCGCTGCACATCCTCCGCCTGCTTTCCGATGAAAGAACCCGCCGACAGGTGAACAATTTAAGGCACGCGACGAACAGCGACTTGCTGGTTGAAGCGTTCCTACATGCTTTTACTGGGCAACCACTGCCAACTGATGAGGAGCTGAGACGAACCATGGCCACTGCCAAGAAAGCCACTGCCAAGAAGTCGGCCGCCAAAAAGGCGACCAAGAAGTCCACCGTGAAGCGCACGGCTGCCCGCAAGGCACCGGCGAAGAAGACTGCCGCCCGCAAGGCCGCAGTGAAGAAGACCGCCCGTAAGGCTGCGGTCAAGAAGACTGCCCGCAAGACTGCGGTGAAGAAGGCTTCGACCCGTAAGGTC
Source organism: Luteibacter aegosomaticola (assembly GCF_023078475.1). Classification (NCBI taxonomy): domain Bacteria; kingdom Pseudomonadati; phylum Pseudomonadota; class Gammaproteobacteria; order Lysobacterales; family Rhodanobacteraceae; genus Luteibacter; species Luteibacter aegosomaticola. The sequence goes on from NZ_CP095741.1 coordinate 1,126,700, forward strand.
GCTGCCAAGAAGGCCGTCAAGAAGGCCGTCCGCAAGGCTGCGCCGAAGAAGGCTGCGGTCAAGAAGACTGCCCGCAAGGCTGCCGTTAAGAAGACTGCCCGCAAGGCTGCTCCGCGCAAGGCTGCGACCAAGAAGGTTGCTGCTGCCAAGGTCGTTCGTGCGACCAAGGCTGCCAAGGCCCCCAAGGCCGTGAAGGCCCCGCGCGCACCGAAGGCCGCCAAGGTCTAAGTACGCGTTACCTTCTAATAAGAAAGCTGTTTGCGAATTAGCTCCCTGCGGTGCCCAGCGCAGGGAGCCACTTCGAAACTTGACCCCGGCCTGGCCGGGGTTATTCATTTTTACGGGCCGTAGTTCACGTCCGGGAAAAGCTCCTAGGCCTGCAGGCTGGATTCACACGGCCATTACGGTTACCTTTCAGGCCACGCGCTGCGTGGGACGGGGGGTCCCGCGCGTCAAGCCATCAGGGGGCGCGCGTTCATCCGGAGTCGTCCTGCCGCCATGGATACCCGTCATCGCATCCCGATGCGCCACCGCATGCGTGGTGCCGTCAATCCCGTCACCCTCGTCGTCCTTGCCATCGTGGTGGCACTTGGCGTGGCTGCGTATTTCCTCATCATCAAGCCCTACCACGATGCCAACGTGGACCTGGCCCAGCAGAGTGCCGCCGGTACGCCCAAGCAGGGCGCCTCCCGCGAAGCGCCGCCGGCCAACGTCGACGCGCTAAGCGTGGACCAGCTGCTCGCCGAGGCGCGTACGGCCATGAACGACCAACGCCTGGTCGCGCCTGCCGGCAACAATGCGTTCGAGTTCTACATGAAGGTGCTGCAGAAGCAGCCGGGCAACGCTGTCGCGGCCGATGCGCTGCGCGAAACGTTCTCGTACGGTGCGGCAGCCACCGAGCAGACGATCAACAGCCGCGACTTCAATGAAGCCCAGCGCGAAATCGACCTGCTCGCCAAAGCCGATCCCGCGAACTACACCCTGACCATTCTCCGCTCCAAGCTCGACGCACAGCGTAAGACGCTCGATCGTGAGCAGCAACAGGCCCAGGATGCGCAGAAGGCGCAGTTGGCCCAGCAGAACGCCGCAGCGGCTGCCAAGCTCCAGGCCGAACAGCAGGCAACGGCCGCTGCGGCGGAAGCGCAGCGCCAGCAGGCGGCTCGCGACCAGGCAGCTCGCGTGGCACAGCAGCAGGCGGCACAGGCGCCGGCCGCGGTGGCCAAGCCGGCTGCGGCAGCCCGCAACGACGGTGAAGCGATCACCGACGCCGTACTGGTCCGTCAGGTGAACCCGCGCTACCCGACGGCAGCCATGCGCTCCAACCAGGAAGGCTGGGTGGATGTCGAGCTGACGGTGGGTGCCGACGGTGTGGTGAGCAATGTGAACGTGGTCGATGCGCAGCCGAAGCATATCTTCGACCGTTCGGCGATCGACGCGGTGAGCAAATGGGAGTTCAAGCCGGCCATGCGCAACGGCGAACCCATGACCGTGACCCTGCGCCGACGGTTGCAGTTCAACCTCGGTCGCTAAAGAAAAAGGCCCCTCACGGGGCCTTTTTTCTGCGCTGCGTTTGTCGGGGCGTCACTTCTTCTTGGTCGCGGCTTTCTTCTTGGCGGGGGCGGCCTTCGGTTTGGCCTTCGACTTTGCCGGTGCTGCCTTCGCCGCCGGCGCCGCGTGGACGGGGCCTTCCACGCCGGCCCAGTCCACGTGCGGCAGGCCGAGCAGGTCGTCAAACACCATCGGCATGAGGCCGGCGGGGATCGGGGCGGCCGCGTTCCACATCGTCACCACGCCCGCGTGGTACTTGGGGAAGAAGCCGATCATGGTGCGGTAACCGGATACGGCACCTGCGTGGTAGACCAGGTCTTCGTTGGCATAGGTGAAGACGCGCCAGCCCAGCGCATAGTGCGCATCGGTGACGCGCGCGCGGCGCCACGGCTGTGAGTGTTCTTCACCGGGTGTCGGCACGCCTGGCGCGTGCAGCACATCGAGCGACGGCGTCGGCAGCACGTCGGGGCGGCCGCCCATCTGTGCCATGAGCCACTGTTCCATGTCGCGCAGGCTCGCGTTCACGCCGGCCGCGGGAGCGACGCGGTAGTAGGCGTCGTTCGGTTCGTAAGGAATCCAGTTATGCGGGCCACCGCGGTGCGGACGGGCCCAGCTCTTGCTGGATTCCAGGGCGTCGCGGCCGTAGCTGGCGGTATTCATGCCTAGCGGGCCGAAAATGCGGCGCTCCACCTGGCGGAAGAAATAATCACCGGTGGTGGCATAGATGACATCGCCGATCATGCTGAAAGCGACGTTCTGGTAGCCGTAGCAGGCGCCGACCTTGCACGACATGTCCACTTCGTCGAGCTTGCGGACGAGCTCTTCGTAGGGCGCATCGGCTTCGAGCATGGCGTCGTAGGTGTTGCGCGGCAAGCCCAGGCGCTGGCCCAGAATGTCGCGTACCGTCGCCTGCTCGCCGGCCTGGGCGTCCTTCAGCTTGAAGTACGGCAGGGTGTCGCTCAGCTTGGTATCCCAGCTGAGGAAGCCATCACGGACGAGCACGGCCGTGACACCGGTGGCGAACGCTTTGGAAAGGGACGCCAGGCGGAAGACGGTCTCCGGCGTCGCAGGCTCTTTCGTTTTTGCGTTGGCATAGCCAATCGCGCGCTCGTAGACCACCTTGTCGTCCACGATGATGGCCGTGACGATGGCGGGAGCGGCATCGCGCTCTTCGGCGGCATCGAGCCAGCGTTTGTAATCATCGACGGTTTGCTTGACGCGATCGGCGGGGATCTTGGCGGACGCCGGATCCACGTGCACCACCGGGGGCTTGGGCGGCGGGGCCGCGTAGGCGAGCGGGGTGGCAAGGGCGGCGGCAAGCGCGCAGGCGAGCAGGGAGGTGGGACGGAACGGCATGCGGATCTCGCGGCTTGGTGGATCGTACTGCAGGCAACCTTCCCGCATTGTCGTGTACTTCCCCCACATCCACAACGCGGATGTGAAGGCCATCACATCCGCAAGAACGGCACGAAAGCCGTGCTAGGCTTTGTCGCGCCTCCTCCGGAACCACCGGCCAACGTGAACGCACGCCGACCCGCCCCCGGCGAGGGCATGACCCTCGCGCTCTCGGTCATCGCTTTTTTCTTCGTGATGACCTCGTATTACCTGCTCCGGCCTGTTCGCGACCAGCTCGTGGGCGCCGCAGGGTCGTCGTCGCTACCGGGTTTCTACGCCATCGTGCTCGTGGTCATGTTGGTGCTTACACCCGTCTTCGGGTGGCTTGTGGCGCGCTTCCCGCGCAAGCGCGTGGTGGGTGTGAGCTATCTCTTCTTCATCGCCGGCCTGCTGGCGTTCGTCCCGGCATTCGCAGCGCAGGACCGGATCGGTGCCGTGGCGCTGGGCAGGGTCTTCTACGTCTGGGCCAGCGTGTTCAACCTGTTCGTGGTGTCGCTGTTCTGGAGCTACATGGCGGACATCTACCGGAGCGCGCAGGCGCGCCTCGTGTTTCCGTTTATCGCGTTCGGCGGGATGGGGGGCGCACTGCTCGGGCCGCTGATCACCCGGCTGCTGGTACAGCGCCTGGGCGTGCCGGCCATGCTGGTGATTTCCGCCACGGGCCTGCTGCTGGCGCTCGGTGCCTTGCTTGCGCTGTCGTCACGCCCGTCGGAAGCCGGGGCGGCGCCGGACGAGCCGGTCGGTGGTTCCATCCTCGAGGGCGCGAAGTCAGCCTTTGCCCAGCCGTTCCTTCGCTACATGGCCGTGCTCATGCTGCTCAGCGACGGCATTGGCACGCTGGCGTACGCGCTGGTGGCGGACTACGCCAAGGTGCATTTCATCGACAACGCGGCGCGTACCGCGTTCTATGCGGACCTGGATCTGTGGGTGAACGGCATTGGCGCGGTGCTGCAGCTAACCCTCACGCCGTTGATCCTGCGTGGCGCGGGCGTGGTCTGGGCCATGGTGCTGCCTAGCCTGGCGAACTTCATCCTGCTCGCCTTGCTGGCGTGGCTGGGCCCGGTGGATATCGGACTGGCCGGGCATGCCGTGCCGCTTATCGCGCTCGTGATGATCGGTACCCGCGGCATGACCTACGGCATGACCAAGCCCGCCTCCGATTCGCTCTACACACGCATGCCTCGAGAGGCGCGCTACAAGGGCAAGAACTTCATCGAGACGGCGGTGTGGCGCTTCGGCGACCTGGTGGTCACGACCTCGCTGACCGCCGCGCGTAGCGCGGGCGTGGGCATTGCCGCCATTGGCCTGGTATGCGCCGGCCTGGCGGCCGTAGCCACCGAAGTGGCACGGCGGGCGGCAACCTCGCCCGACCTGCTGCCGGAGAACCAGGACAACTAGCTCGTGATGTAAGCCTCGAGCTGGTTGATCGTCTCCTTCTGCTCGCTGATGGTGGCCTTGACCAGGTCGCCGATGGAGACGACGCCCACCACGCGGCCGCCGTCGATCACCGGCAGGTGGCGCAGGCGCCCATCCGTGCACAGGCGCATGCACTCGTCCACGGTGGCATCGGTCGCGACGGTGACGACACTGGCGGTCATGATGTCGGCGACGGGCGTGTCGCGCGATGAGCGGTCTTTCAGGATCACCTTTCGCGCGTAGTCACGCTCGGAGATGATGCCGACGAGTTCGCTCCCCTTCATGACGACGAGGGCGCCGACGTTTTTGTCGGCCATTTGCCGGATCGCATCGATGACGGGCGCATCGGGCGCCACGGCGAACACTTCCCTGCCTTTCGTTCCCAGGAGATGCTTGACCTGCTGCATGCTCGACTCCCCGGATGGGCGCGGCGCGGGTCGCCGCGATACCTGCAGTCTACGCCGGCCCGGGCCGATGGGGGTCATGCTTCGGTGAAGGACTGGCCGCGCCACGGCGGTCTTCCACGTAGTAAAGCGGACGCCGCTTCGTTTCCGCGTAGGTACGGCCCACGTATTCACCGATCACGCCCAGCGCGAGCAACTGCGCGCCGCCCAGGAACACAATAACGATCATCAGCGTCGGGAAACCGGGTACGGGATCGCCCCAGACCAGGGCTTTCAGGAACACCCACATCCCGTAGAGGAAGGAAACCACGGCGGCGCACAGGCCCAGCCATGTCGCCATGCGCAACGGCGCGGCCGAGAACGAGGTGATGCCCTCCACCGCCAGGTTGGTGAGCCGCCAGTAGTTCCACTTAGTCTCGCCGGCCAGGCGCGGGTCACGCTGATAGCGGAGCGAGACCTGGCGGTAGCCGATCCAGGCGAACAGCCCCTTCATGAAGCGCTGGCGTTCGCGCAGTTCGCGCAAGGCGTCCACCGCGCGACGCGAGAGCGCGCGGAAGTCACCGGTATCGCGGGGCATGGGGTTGTCCGAGAGACGCTCCATCACCCGGTAGAAGGCGGCCGAGGTGAATTTCTTGAGGCGCGTTTCACCGGCGCGGTCGGCACGGGTGGCGTAGACCACGTCATTGCCTTCGCGCAGGCGGGCGACGAGCTCAGGGATCAGTTCGGGCGGATCCTGGAGGTCGGCATCGATCACCACCACGGCGTCGGCGTCGACCGCGTCCAGGCCGGCGGTCATCGCGGCTTCCTTGCCGAAGTTGCGTGACAGGCGCAGTCCGGTGACGCGTGCATCGGCCTGCGACAGCCGGTCGATGATCGCCCACGTATCGTCCGCGCTGCCGTCGTCCACGTACAGGACGGAGGCGGACAGGGCCATGCTGTCGAACACCGCCGCAAGACGCGCATGAAAGCGTTCGAGCACATCGGTCTCGTTGTAGGCAGGGACGATGACGGCGAGCGAATACGGCATAGGGGTACTCATCGGGCGCGCCGGGCCTCGGGTGCCGGGCGGCTAAGGTACGACGGGCCACCCAGCTGGCCCATCTGTTGCGTGATCCATGCGGTCCGGCGCATGACGTAAGCACTTGGCGCATCGACGCGAAACCGGCGTGGGTTCGGCAGGACCGCAGCGAGCCGGGCTGCCTGGGCCGCGCTCAGGCGTGACGGTGGCACGTGGTAGAAGGTATCGCTTGCCGCGCCCACGCCGTACACGCCATCACCCAGCTCAACGGTGTTCATGTACACCTCGAGGATGCGGCGTTTGGGCCAGGTGGCCTCGATCAGCACGGTGAAGTAGGCCTCGAGGCCTTTGCGAATGAAACTGCGACCGTTCCACAGGAACAGGTTCTTGGCGGTCTGCTGGCTGATGGTGCTGGCACCGCGCAGGCGCTTGCCCTCATCGGCGGCGTCGATCGCATCCTGGATGGCATCGACGTCGAAGCCATGGTGGAACGGAAATTTCTGGTCCTCGCCCGCGACCATCGCGATGCCGACCTGTGGGGATATGTCGTCCCAGGCGACCCAGCGATGGCGTAGCGTGAAATCCTTCTCGCCGGAGAAGAGGGCTTCGATACGGCGCTCCATCATGAACGCGCTGGTCCACGGTGGAACGAAGCGAAGCACCAGTACGACCAGCCACGAGAGGGCCAGCCAGCCGACGGCCAGGATGGCGACGAGGCGGACGATGCGGCGGGGCAGCGAGCGGGGCGTCGAGGGCATGGCGGCGCGGTGGCGAAGGATGGCGCAGTATAAGGGGCAACGACGGCGGGCTTGTCGGTGATGTGCCATGCCCCCATGTTCCGTCGGATCATCAGGAGACCATCGTGACCGATTCCCTTGTCGAAACCCTCGTTTCCGACGACGTGCTGCACCGCTTCATGCTCGAAAAGGCGGGCGTGCGCGGCGTGCTCGTGCGCCTGGGCCACAGCTGGCAGGAGATCTCATCACGCGTTGAATACCCGGAAGCCCTGCGGAATACGCTGGGCGAGGCTGTGGCGGCCAGTGCGCTGCTCACGGGCAATATCAAGTTCGAGGGCTCGTTGTCGCTGGAGTTCAAGAGCCAGGGCGCCGTGCGCCTGCTGTTCGCCGAAACCACCGACAAGGGCCGCGTGCGCGGCCTGGCGCGCTTCAACGCGGAAGCCCTGCGCGATGCGAAGACCCTGGGCGACAAGGTCGATCTCGTCTCGCTCGATGAGGCGATGCTGGCGATCACCGTGGGCCACGCTGAAAAAGGGCGTTACCAGGGTGTGGTGACGCTGGACGACACGTCCTCGCTGCGTGACGCGCTGGAGGGCTACTTCGAACGCTCGGAGCAGTTGCCTGCCCGTATCCTGCTGGCTGCGGACGGTGAGCATGCCGTGGGCCTGATGCTCCAGCCCGTACCGGGCGAGGGTGGCCACAGCGCGGCGGATGCGGACGACGACGCGTGGGAGCGGGTGGGCCACCTCACGGCGACCCTGGGTGCGCAGGAGATGCTCTCGACGCGTCCGGAAGAGCTGATGTACCGCCTGTTCCACGAAGAAGGCGTGCTCGTGTACGACCCGAGGCCGCTGGCGTTCGGCTGCACCTGCTCGCGCGAGCGCGTGGAAGGCATGCTGCGTGCGCTGGGCCGCGAGGAAGTCGAGGCCGCCCTGAAGGATCGCGACGGCGAAATCGAAGTGATCTGCGAGTTCTGCGCCACGCGCTACGCGTTCGACCGCGTCGATGCGGAGCAACTGCTCGCTGGCCCGGATACACCGCCGGCGCCGCAGACCCTGCAATAACGGCCGCCGTGGCGGCGTGATCGCGCTTGCGCGCGATCCCCGCTAGGCGTCCAACGAGAGCGGCGAGCCCAGCCACTTGCTCGCCGGCGCCGGCTGGGCGAACAGGAAGCCCTGCCCAAACCGGCAGCCGATGCGGCGCAGGGCGCGCATCTGCGATTCCGTCTCGATGCCTTCCGCGATCACCTGCATCCGCAGCGAGTTGGCCAGTGCCTGGATGGCGCGGACGACGGCCGTGCTGTGACCCTCGCTTTCCTCGGCGGGCAGCTCGATCACGAACGAGCGATCGATCTTGAGCGTCTCGATCGGGTATTGGTGCAGGTAGCTCAGCGACGAATAGCCCGTGCCGAAATCGTCGAGCGCGACGCCGACACCATGGTGGCGCAGGTTTTCCAGGATCCGCTTCACCTGGGCCGGGTTCTCGAGCAGGGCGCGTTCGGTGACCTCGACGCGGATGCAGCGTGCCGGCACCTGATGCTCGGCGAAAAGATCGAGCAGGCGCTGGTCGAGGTTTGGCGAGCGGAAATGGCTACCGCTCACGTTGATGCTGATGAAGCCTTCGTCGCGCGTGAGCGCCCGTGCCTGGCGGGCGACCTGCTCGAAGATCTGCCAGTCGATGGCTTCGGCGCAGCCGGTGTCTTCGGCCACGGCCAGGAACTCTGCAGGCGGTAGCAGGCCGCGTTCCGGGTGGCGCCAGCGCAGCAGCGCCTCGTAGCCCACCACGCGGTTTTCTTCCAGGTCCACGATGGGCTGGAAGAACGGTACGAACTCATTGCGGGCGATCGCCCGGCGCAGGTCACCCTCGAGCTCGAGCAACAGCAACGCCTCGCGGCGCAGGCGGTCATCGAACACGGCGGCGCGATGGCGACCTTCAGCCTTCGCGCGGTACATGGCCGAATCCGCATCGCGCAGCAGCTCTTCCGGCCGGGTGTAATCCGGGGTGGGCAATGCGATGCCGATCGACGCCGAGGTGAAGATTTCCTTCGCACCCAGGCGGAACGGGGTCTGCAGCTGCGCGATGATGCGCTCGGCGATATGCGTGGCGGCCGCCGGATCGGTAATACCTTCCACCAGCACGGCGAACTCATCACCGCCCAGGCGTGCGACCACGTCGCGCGTCTTGAGGCAGGCGCGCACACGGCCACCCACCTGGAAAAGCAGATCGTCGCCAACGAGGTGGCCAACCGAATCGTTGATCACCTTGAAGCGGTCGAGGTCGATGAACAGGACGGCGAAAAGATCCGTCGGGGTTTCGCGGTAGTGGTTCAGCGCCTGCTCGAGCCGCTGCAGGAGCAGCGTGCGGTTGGGCAGGCCGGTGAGCGAATCGTGCAGGGTTTCGTACTTGAGGCGGCGCTCGACGCGCTCGCGCTCGGCGATCTGCTCGCGCAGGTCGCGGTTCGCCAGGGCCAGCGCGCGGGTGCGCTCGGTGACGCGGCGTTCGAGGCTGGCGTAGGCCTGCTTCAGCGATTCGGTCGTGTACTTGCGCTGCAGGGCGTTCGCGATGTGGTAGCTCACGAACGTGAGCAGCTCCTGGTCGCGTGCGCTGTAGGTGTGCTCGGGCGTGTAGCTCTGCACGGCGAGCACGCCCATCGATTTCTCGTTCCAGATGAGCGGCACGCCCAGCCAGTGCAGTGAACGCGCGCCGCTGGCCTGGAGCACCTGCTCACGATTGAGGCGATCGATCTCCTCCCGATCCGCCAGTAGCGCCTTGCCATTGCGCAGCACGTATTCCGTGAGGCCCCGGCCCAGTTCGCGCGGTTCGCGCACACCATCGAGTTCATCGACGGAATACGGGAAGGTCAGCTTGTTCTGGTCTTCGGAGAGCAGGGCGATGTAGAAGTTGCGCGCATAGAGCAGGCCACCGATGACGCGATGCACGGCGGCGTAGAAATTCTCGATGCTGTCCGAGGTATTGGCCAGCTCGGCGATGCGGAAAAGTGCGGCCTGGAGACGTTCGCCGCGCTGGCGCTGGAGCACCTGCTGGCGCAGCACGCGGTTGGCCTCGCGCAGGGCGGCCGTGCGCGTGGTGACGCGACGCTCCAGCTCTTCGTGGGCCTGGCGGCGCTCCAGTGCGGTCTGCACATGCTGCGCCACGTAGGTGAGCAGCTCGCGATCATTCTGCGTATAGCGGGTATCCGGGCGGTAGCTCTGTACCACCAGCGCCCCGACCACATCGTCACCGCGCTTCATCGGCACGCCGAGCCAGTCGTCGCTGGGCGGCCCGATCGGCACGCGGGGACCCGGCAGGTTCTTCTCCAGCTCGGTGCTGGCGCCCATCATCGATTTGCCGCTCTTCAGCACATGCCAGGTGAGCGTGTTCTCGATGGCCTCGATGGGGCGGATACCTTCAGGATCCGGGATATCCGGATCGACCGAATCGACGAAGTAGGGAAAGCGCACCGTGCGGTTCTGCGCGTCGTACAGCACGATGAAGAAATTTTCGGCGTACATGAGGCTGCCCACGATGCCGTGGAGGGCGCTCATCATGTCGTTCATGTTGTGCTCGGCGCCTGCCTGTTCGGCAATGGCGTAGAGCGCACGCTGGAGCCGCTCGGCCAGGGCCAGGCGCGAGATCGCTTCGTAAAGGTTCGCGGTTTCCGCCAGCTGACGCAGCCGGGCCGTGGCCAGGCGGCCGAGCCAGCCGATCATGTCGGCCCAGGGCGCGGCATCCTGCTCGGTGGTATGCAGTTCGAGGAAACGCTCGGTTTGCGGATCGCTCCCCAGCTCGACGGCCTGCGGGCCCTGCTCCAGCCCGGCGCCGGCGGCATCGCGCCAGGCGATACGGGCCTCCGGCAGCAGGCAGCGGGCAAACGCTTCGCATTCATTGCGCACGCTCTCGGCGTCCGCGGCCCGCAACAGGCGCTCCACGGCATCGTGCAAGGGCTCGATCTCGCCGTGACCGGGCGCCTGCAACGAGGGGCTTTGTGATGGAGCGATGGTCATCGCCTGCGTGGTTTCCGGTCGTGGTCGGTTGAGTCTATATGCGTTCAGGCCAAGGCGCGACGGGGCGCCGGGGCGCCAGTCTCACGGCGCCTGCGCCACCCCCGTGGCTTCTCCCCTTATCTGCATAAACGGCAGCCCAGCTTTTTTCTTAAGAGGCCCCTGATTGGGTGTTAGTAAAAAGTAAAATGGGGTATGCTGACGCCATCCCGCCATGGCTGGTGCGGGGGGAACGGGGAAAGCCAGCCACCCTTGTAGATACGGTTGATTACGGTCGCCATGCGTAAGTCCTTGCTCACCACGTTGCTGTTCATGCCGCTCGCCGCGGCAGGGCAGGTCGTGCCTGTGGGTTCGGATACCTCGCCGGCCCGCCTGTTGGCGGCGCCCGTGGAGGGCGATGCCGGCCAGAGCAACGTGCCGCTGTGGCGTTCGGATGACGGCCGCACGCTTTCCGCGACGACGGAAAGCCGCCCCGATACGACCAATCCGCTGGGCGTACGCCCCGTGCAGTCGGGCCCGTTCCTGTCCAGCGGCCTCCAGTACGATCTCGGCCCGCGCGTTTCCGCGCACGCCAACGTCAGCGGGCAGAGCTGGATCAATTCGTCGGAATCCTGTGGTACGCCGGCTGCCGCCGCGCGCAGCGGCGATCGCTGCAGCACGCCGGGTACGCCGCCGCGTATCGTCGGTAGCGAAGTCGGTGCCACGTACAGCGGTGCCGGCTACAGCGTCGGTATCGGCGTGGGTTCGTCGCGCCCCACGGGTGCGGGCGCCGCGCTTCCGCGCGTCGTGCCGGGCCTCACCACCGCGTCGGGCCTGCCGTTCAGTGCACTTTCCTCGAGCACCGAACTCAATGCCCACGGCCGCCTCGAACTGGGTACGCGCAGTGGCATCGATCTTGGCGCCAGCGTGGGCCGGGTCCGCCTGGTGCCAGGCAACCTGCTTGGCATGGGGGCCGTCGACCAGAAGTCGCTTAGCCTCGGTGTTGATCGTGGTCCGCTGTATGGCGCCATCACCGGCCGCACCATGCAGCCGGAAGCCGGTACGGTAAACGCCCTCAATGGCGACCGTCGCTGGAACGCCATCGACCTGGGTGTCACCTTCCGCCTGCCGTGGCGCGGTGAGCTGTCGGTCGGTGCGCAGAACGTGTGGTCCTCGGGTTCGGGTGAGCCCGCCGCCGGGCCCAACTTGCGTGAGCCCGATCAGTCACGTACGCCGTACGTGCAGTACCACCAGGATCTATAAAAAAAAGCCGCGAGATTCGCGGCTTTTTTTGGTGGCGATCCCCTCAGTTCCCGTTCCGCCGAACCTTCACATCCCCACTGAACGCCTCCAGGTGGATGTTGCCGGCACCGCTACCGATCGTCGTCTTCAGCTCTTTGCCCGGACCATCATCACCCTTGGTCGGGGTGCCGAAATCGCTGCGCAGGTCGCCGCTGAAGGTGGAGGCTTCCAGGCGCGCCGAGGTGTTGCCCGGCAGGCCGAGTTCCACATCGCCACTCATGGAATCCACCGTGAGTTTGCCGCCATCGCTGATGCCGCCGAGGATCTTGGTGTCGCCCGATACGGTGCTGAAGTTCGCATCCTTCCACGGACCGCCGCCGATCGTCATGCGGCCCGACACGGTCTGCGCCTCGATCTTGTCGCTGATCGACGGTGCGGTGATGTCGCCAGACACCGTCTGCAGATCGGCCTTGCCAGCCTTGCCGGCCAGGTCGATCGTGCCGCTGACCGTCTGCATGCTGACATCCGGTGAGCGCACGTTGGCGCGGATGCGCCCGCTTACGGAATCGACCGAGACCTTGCCGCCGTCGAGCCCGTCGATGCTGACGGGCGCGCTGACCACGTTGATGTCGATCTGCACGGAGCGCGGCACGCGCACGTTCAGGACGGTGGGCTGCATGCGGGTGTCATTGCCCCAGCTGCCGAACCAGCCGTTCTTGCCGCTGCCGGTTTCTACGCGGATATCGATGTTGCCGCCGTCGCCTTCCAGTTCGAGCGGTTTCGCGCCATCGCCGAGGGTGCCGGTGACCTGCACCTGGTTCTTGTCCCAGGCGGTGACCGTGACTTCACCCTTGGTGTTGTCGATGCTGATCTTTGCCGTGGGCCGGATATCTTTCGACAGGTTGATCGGTGTCGAGGCATACGCCTGACCGATCGACAGCGCCAGCAGCAGGGGAGTGAGGTAGAGCGTTTTCATGGGGATGGATCCTGGCGTTGGTCGCGGTTTTAGCCGGCCTGCTTATCGATGTTGCGCAGGCGATCGCGCTGGCGTTCGGTTTTCTGCAGCAGCCGCTGGAGTGCGGCGGACTGCGGGGAATCCTGCATGGCCTGGGTGAGCTCCATGCGAGCGGCATCCAGTTCCACCGCGGCACCCGTAAGGCGCGGATCGGCGGGCTTCCAGTTCGTGTGGGCCTCGGCGATGGCATCGCTGCCGCCGGGCGCCAGATGCAGGCCGATGCCGCCGCTGATGACGGCGACCGCCGCGATGGCGGCTGCCATCAGCCAGGGCTGTGCACGTCGGTGTCGCGACGGTGCCGTGGCCACCGGGGCTTCATCGAGCCGGGCTTCGATATCCGCCCATAGGTCGCGTCGGGGCGCGGCAGGGCGGTTGAGTGAGCGCATCTGGCGCAGGTAATCGAGTTCGTTCATGGCCTTTCTCCCAGCACGCGGCGGAGCAGGCCGCGCGCACGGTGTAACTGTGCTTTTGAGGAACCGACCGCCATCTCCAGTTCGATGGCGATCTCCTCGTGCTTCCAGCCTTCCACGTCATGCAGCACGAGGACGGCGCGGGCCCGCGGGGGTAAACCCGCAATGGCCTTTTCCAGTTCATCGCGCTCGATGGCGCGCAGCGGATGATCGGGGTCGGTGATGTCCGGCAGATGTTCGTCGTCGACGATGCTGACGGGATCGGCGTTGCGGGCGCGTATGGACATGAGCGCCACGTTGACCGCCAGCCGGTAAACCCAGGTGCCGAACGCGCTCTCGAAGCGGAAGCTGTCCAGCTTCTGCCAGGCGCGGATGAAGGCTTCCTGGGTGAGGTCTTCCGCGCGGGCGTGGTCGAAGGCGGCCAGGCGGAGCACGGCGCCGTACACGCGATCGGCGTGGCGGCGGTACAGGATTTCGAAGGCCTTGCGGTCGCCGGCCTTCGCCGCGCGCACAGTGTCGTCATCCGACGTCGTGGCGACGGGCAGCTCAGGCTGCATGAAGGAAGTGGCGGCGAGGCATAGGGCGTTCATCTTGCCAGCTTGGATGCCGCCACGGGTAAAACGGTTTAATCGGTCACGAGACCGCCATGTGACCGGGGCCCCTGTAGGAGCGCGCTAGCGCGCTCCTACAGGGGCAAGGGCGTCAGGCTACCCGTTCGCCGCGGCGCTCCACGGCGGCTTCCAGGGCCTCGCTGACCCGGGCCCGTTCGGCCTTCAGGCGCTCGGGCATGCGGGTGCCGAAACCGTCGAGGTAGGTGCCGATGGCATTCAGCTCCTCGACCCAGCCGTCGACATCCACATGGAGCAGCTCATCGACCACCGCGGGGCTGACGTCCAGTCCGTCGGTGTTGAGCTCGCCCTTGGCCGGCACGACGCCAATGGGTGTGGCCTTGCCCGTGGCGTGGCCTGCGACGCGCTGGATCATCCAGTCGAGTACGCGGAGGTTTTCGCCGTAGCCGGGCCACATGAAGCGGCCGTCGGCATCCTTGCGGAACCAGTTCACGTGGAAGATGCGGGGGAGCTTCGCACCGGGCTTGTCGAACGACAGCCAGTGGGCGAAGTAGTCCGCGAAGTTGTAGCCGCAGAACGGCTTCATCGCCATGGAGTCGCGGCGCAGTACGCCGACGGCCCCGGTCGCCGCGGCCGTCGTTTCGGAACCCATCGAAGCGCCGACCAGGACGCCATGCGCCCAGTCCTTCGCCTCGAAGACCAGCGGTACGAGCGAGGGCCGGCGGCCGCCGAACACGATGGCGGAGAGGGGAACGCCGCTAGCGTCTTCCGATTCCGGTGCCCAGCTGGGGCACTGCTTTGCGGAGACAGTGAAGCGCGAGTTCGGATGTGCGGCGGGGCCGTTGGCGGCATCGAACGGGCGACCCTGCCAGTCGGTCACCGGTTCGCCTTCACCCAGGCCTTGCCACCAGGGGCGGCCATCGGCCGTGATGGCCGTGTTGGTGAATATGGCATCGTGGCCGAGCGTGGCGAGTGCGGCCGGGTTGGTGCCCGCACCGGTGCCCGGCGCCACGCCGAAATAGCCGGCTTCCGGGTTGATCGCCCACAGGCGCCCATCGGCACCCGGGGTCATCCAGCAGATGTCGTCGCCGACCGTCCACACCTTCCAGCCGTCCTTCTTGTAACCGCCGGTGGGGATGAGCATGGCCAGGTTGGTCTTACCGCAGGCCGAGGGGAATGCGGCGGCGATGTAGTGTTTCTCGCCCTGCGGATTCTCGATGCCGACGATAAGCATGTGCTCGGCGAGCCAGCCTTCCTTGCGCGCCTGGTAGCTGGCGATGCGCAGCGCGTGGCACTTCTTGCCGAGCAGCGCATTGCCGCCGTAGCCCGAGCCGTACGACTTGATCGAGAGCTCTTCGGGGAAATGCATGATGAAGCGGCGTTCCGGATCGAGTTCGCCGGTGGAGTGCAGGCCCTTCACGAATACACCTTCGCGCTCGATGCGCGCCAGCGCCGCTGCGCCCATGCGGGTCATGATGCGCATGTTGGCGACGACGTACGGGCTGTCGGTGATCTCGACGCCGCAACGGGCGATCGGCGAATCGATCGGACCCATGCAGTAGGGGATCACGTACATGGTGCGCCCGCGCATGGCGCCTTCGAACAGGGCGTCCATCTTCGCGTGGCCGTCGGCCGGGGCCATCCAGTGGTTGTTCGGGCCGGCGTCGTCTTCCTCCGGCGTGCACACGAAGGTCAGGTGCTCCACGCGCGCCACATCCGACGGGTGCGAACGGTGCAGGTAGCTGCGTGGGTTGGTCTTCTCGTTGAGCGGGAGAAGATCACCGCTGGCGAGCATGGTTTCGACGAGGCGGGCGTACTCCGCATCGGAGCCATCGCACCACACGACGGAGGCGGGCTCCGTCAGGCGTGCGACATCATCAACCCATCGATTCAGTGCTTCCAGTGAACTGCCTTGCGAACCCATACCGGTGTGGTCTCCACGTAATTGCCTGTAGAGACAGTAGTTTGCGGTTCGTGGTATTTACAAGGCACGGCGCAGCAAATTTGCGGCGCCGTTCAGGTCATTCCGCGGGCTTGTCGGGCGTCAGCGTGCTGATCACGTGTTCCACGTAGGCATCGAACTCCTCGTGGGACAGGCGCGGCAGGCCCAGCGTGAAATTGAGCTGCAGGAAGCCGACGTACGCCGCATAGGTAAGGCGTGCACGGTGTAGGGCGGTGACGGGCTCCAGGCCTGCTTCCTCGTACATGCGGGTCAGGAATTCCATGCGCCGCTGCGAAACGCGGGCCATGACCGGCACGACCTGCGGATGGTCCAGCGCCTTCAGCAGGGCCGCATAGACACGGTGCGGCTGGAGCTCGTGGGCGACGCGGCGGAACAATTCCGGCAGGCGCTTGCGCGGATCGACAATGCGCTCGATCTCCGCCAGCACCTCGCGCTCCCCGAATTCCTCCCAGCGTTCCAGCGCGGCCTGGAGCAGGGCCTCGCGGGTGCGGAAGTGCCAGTAAAAGCTACCCTTGGTCACGCCGAGGCGGCGGGCGAGCGCTTCTACGGCCAGTGCACCCACGCCCTGCTCGGCGATCAAGGCCAGCGCGCCATCCTCCCAATCTTCAGCGGAGAGGCGGACTCGTTCGTTCTTGGCATCGTTCATCGCCGCATGGTAGCCGGTAGTGGCTTATTTGCAATCCATCCGCTCCCGTACGTGCTGCGTAAGACCTTGACTTTCCGTGCGTTACGTGACCGTACGGAGCCGTATTGACGCAGCCTCCTGACCCACACATACTCGCCCGTATGGTTGCAGAGCCCACTATCGCCCTTTCCTCGCCCCTCCGGCTAACCGCGCTGGACGGCCTGTTGCTGGCTGGTGAGCGCTGGGAAGGCGAGCGCCAGCCCGCGCTGGTGTTCGCCCACGGCTTCGGCCAGACCCGCCACGCCTGGGCGGGTAGCGCGCGGGCGCTCGCGGCGCAGGGCTTTTCGGCGGTTACGTTCGACGCCCGTGGCCACGGTGAAAGCGAGCGCGAGCCGCGCGGCGATTACCACATGGAGCAGTTCGTCACCGATCTCCTGACTGTCACCGAGGAGGCCACCCCTGATGGTGGCCCGCGTCCGGTCGTGGTCGGTGCTTCGATGGGCGGCCTGCTTTCGCTCGTCGCGGCGGGCGAAGCGGATGGCGAATGCCCGTTCTCGGCACTCGTGCTGGTGGATATCACGCCGCGATGGGAAACCCGCGGCGTGGAACGTATCCTCGGTTTCATGCGCGCCCACCCCGACGGTTTCGCCAGCTACGACGAGGCCGCCTCGGCGATCGGGGCGTACCTGCCGCAGCGCCGTGAGCGCAAGACCGAAGACCAGTTGAAGCCGCTACTGCGCCAGGGAGCCGACGGCCGCCTGCGCTGGCACTGGGACCCGGCCCTGCTCGATGGCCTGGTCGAAGAAAGCGAGCGCTACCAGCCCCGCCTGTTCGCCGCCGCCGCGCGCGTGCAGGTGCCGGTGCTGCTGCTTTCTGGCGCCCACAGCGATGTGGTCTCCAGCCACACCGTTGAAGAATTCCTCCGCCTGGTTCCCCATGCGCGCCACGTATCGCTCGCCGATGCCACGCACATGGTCGCCGGCGATGCGAACGACGCGTTCACACGCGAAATCGCAGCGTTCATGCAAACCCTTTAAGCAACACCCCTTAAGCACTACGACGACGTTACGAGGTGATACCCATGTCTGCGATCCTGGTTGTACTGGCGGCACTGATTGCCTCTGGTGCATGTGCCTACCACCGCACGTCCCTGAAGACGTGGGCCATCGCCACGGCGGCCACGACCCTGGTCGTCGGCTTCCTCGCCGGTGCGCCGGTCACCACCGTCATCCTCCTGGTGCTGCTGGCGCTCGTCGCCGTGCCGCTGCTCATGGTCGATTTCCGCCGCAAGAAGATCAGCGCGCCGCTGCTCTCCATGTTCGCGAAGGTCACGCCCAAGCTCTCGGAAACCGAGCAGACCGCGCTGGAAGCCGGCACCGTCGGGTTCGAAGGCGAGCTGTTCTCGGGCATGCCGAAGTGGTCGGAGCTGCTTAAGCAGCCGAAGCCGGAACTGTCGGTGGAAGAGCAGGCCTTCCTTGACGGCCCCGTCGAAGAACTCTGCGGCATGATCGACGACTGGCAGATCACCCACGAGCTGGCCGACCTGCCGCCGGAAGTGTGGGACTTCATCAAGAAGAACAAATTCTTCGGCATGATCATCCCGAAGAGCTACGGCGGCCTGGGCTTCTCCGCGCTGGCCCACTCGGCCGTGCTGCAGAAGCTCTCCAGCATGTCGCAGACGCTGGCTTCCACCGTGGCCGTGCCCAACTCGCTCGGCCCAGGCGAGCTGCTGATGCACTACGGCAGCGATGAGCAGAAGAACCACTACCTGCCGCGCCTGGCCGACGGCCGCGAAGTACCGTGCTTCGCCCTCACGGGTCCGTACGCTGGTTCGGATGCGACGTCGATTCCGGACTTCGGCATCGTCACCAAAGGCATGCACAACGGCGAAGAGACAGTGGGTATCCGCCTGACCTTCGACAAGCGCTACATCACGCTGGCTCCGGTCGCCACGATCGTCGGCCTCGCGTTCCGCATGTACGACCCGGACAAGCTGCTGGGCGACAAGGAAGACCTGGGCATCACGCTGGCGCTGCTGCCGCGCGAAACCCCGGGGATGGAAATCGGCCGCCGCCATTTCCCGCTCAACACGCCGTTCCAGAACGGCCCGATCCACGCCAAGGACATGTTCGTCCCGCTGTCCGTGCTGATCGGCGGCCCGCACATGGCTGGCCAGGGCTGGCGCATGCTGGTCGAGTGCCTCTCCGTGGGCCGCGCCATCTCGTTGCCGTCGAACGCCACCGGCGCGTCGCGCATGGCCGTCGCCGCCACCGGCGCCTACGCTCGTATGCGTAAGCAGTTCGGCCTGGCTATCGGCCGCTTTGAGGGTGTGGAAGAAGCGCTGGCCCGTATCGGCGGCCTGACCTACGCCACGCAGGCGCTGTCGCGTGCCACGGCGGCTGCGGTAGATCGCGGTGAGAAGCCGGCGGTGCCGTCGGCCATCGCCAAGTACCACGCTACCGAATGGTGCCGTCAGATCGCTTCCGATGCGATGGACGTGCACGGTGGCAAGGGCGTGATCCTCGGCCCGAAGAACTACATGGGTCGCGGCTGGCAGAGCGTGCCGATCGCGATCACGGTGGAAGGCGCGAACATCATGACGCGCAGCCTCATGATCTTCGGCCAGGGTGCGATCCGCTGCCATCCTTATGTGCTCAAGGAAATGCAGGCGCTGAACATCTCGGATTACCGTGAGCGCCTGAAGACCTTTGATAAGGCCCTGTTCGGCCACATCGGTTTCGGCTTCTCGAACGCGGTGCGCAGCTTCGTGCTCGGCCTGACCGCCGCGCGCATCGGTGATGCCCCGGGCGATGCGTACACCCGCCGTTACTACCGCAAGCTAAACCGCTACTCGGCGGCGCTGGCGCTGTGCGCGGACGTCTCGATGGGCGTGCTGGGTGGCAAGCTGAAGTTCAAGGAAAAGCTCTCGGCTCGCCTGGGCGATACCCTGTCGTTCCTCTATATCGCCAGCGCCATGCTGAAGCGTTATGAAGACACCGGTCGCCCGGAAGCGGATCGTCCGCTGCTGGCCTGGGCGTTCCACGAGTGCGTGTGGCGCATGCAGATGGCGCTCGATGGCGTCATTCGTAACTTCCCGGCCCGCCCGGTGGCGTGGTTGCTCCGCGCGCTGGTGTTCCCGTTCGGCCGCCGCGAAGTGCCGCCGTCCGATCGCCTGGGCCGCCGCGTCGCTGCGCTGATCACCGCGCCGAGCGAAGCGCGTGATCGCCTGACGACGTGGAGCTACCTGACCCCGACGGCGAACAACACCGTGGGCCGCATGAACGCGGTGCTGCCGGATGTGATCGCGGCTGAGCCGGTGGAGCGCAAGTTCCTCAAGGCGTTCAAGGGTGGCCAGCTCCACGCTCACACCTACAACGAGCAGCTGGCGGAGGCCGAGAAGCTCGGTGCTATCACCGCTGCCGAGCGCGAGCTGCTGCAGCGCGTGCGCGATGCCGTCGCCGAGTTCATCTCGGTGGATGACTTCGATAGCGATGAGCTGAAGGCGGGCGTTGCCGCCAAGGCGGAGAAGATGGAAGCGTCGCGCGCGGCTTGATGGCGTTCGATAGCTGAGTGACGGGAAGGGCCGGCTTAATCGCCGGCCCTTTTTTGTTTCCGGTGGATGTTTCGCCTGCCGAACGATGTCTTGGCCTCGCCCTCGCCGCACACAGATAGTGGCCTGTTCCGGCCGCCCCCACGTTTCGTAAGGATCGTGCGCGGCCGTTGTAGTCCATGGGTCACAGGCGTAATCTATGGGTTACGGTTGCGGAATGTACGCAATCAAACAATCCACGACGTTCAGGCGTTGGCACGCCAGAGTCCGGGACCCCTTCGCCATGCTGCGCATTGATGCGCGACTTCGTCGTATGGCGCTCGGTCACTTTGGTGACGTCAAGCATGTCGGTGGGGGTGTTCGAGAAGCGCGGATCGATTGCGGCCCCGGGTATCGCCTGTACTACATGCAGCGGCGCGGCGATTTGATCATTCTGCTATGTGGGGGCGACAAGTCGACCCAGCAGCAGGACATCCGCAAGGCGCATGACATCGCTAACTCATGGGGCGAGAGCTGATGAAAGAAAAATTTACGCGTTGGGATCCCGTCGATCATCTTCATACGGAGACCAATCAGGTTGCGTACCTAAATGCATGCCTGGAGGAAGACCCCGGTGACGGGAGCCTCGTCCGTGCTGCATTAGGTGATATCGCCCGAGCCCGTGGCATGAGTTCGGTGTCCCGGGCCGCCGGGATCTCTCGCGAGGGACTCTATCGAGCTTTGGCGACGGATGGGAATCCCGAATTCGCCACGGTAATGCGTGTGATGCGCGCGCTGGGTTTCCATCTTCGCGCGGCATGATTGGAAGTCACGTCGGTTGTGCCATGGCAGCGCGCCACGCGATGTCCGCAGCCGACAGCTAGTTCGCCCTGATCACGCCACAATGCGTAGCCCTTCATGCCATACCTGTCGGCTACCTTGCTGGAAATGTCGAAACCAGCGAACTCCATCCCCGAACGCCACCTGTCGCATGCCGCTGCGGCGTGCTCCTTTGCATCGCCCCTTCTTGCGTTGGCCTATGTAACGGCGCTTTTTCCTTATCCCTGGCGTGACAGTTTCTATCCCTTGCTGTTGTTCTTTTGTTTCGCGTGGTTTGTGTCGGCCTTCGTTACGCTGGTCGTTGGCTTGCCGTTTGCGCTTTGGTTGCGCCGTCGAAATGCGCTTCGCTGGGCACCGGTGTGTGGTTACGGTGCAGTTGCGGGGATGCTCGCTCTTTCGTGGACGGGTACCGCTTACGGGGCCATCTTCGGGCTTGCGAATGCGGCGATCTTTCTAGCTGTTTGCTCGGGCTATCGCACTGCGGAATCACCCTCGGAATCTCGGGCATCCATGCCCGCTTCCGACATGTGATTGACTTGAAGATGCTGGCGGTGTGTCTTGTAACGTGCTCCCCTTGCGTCATGCTTGCGGTCCGTCGATTCGATCGCTGAGGCGTGCAAGCCCTACGTCGTTGTCAGTCGACGCTGACATGTAGCGGCCGATGCGGCTTTCGGACTGTCGCGGGCTTCGGTGACTGAACTCGATTCCGTGTGCCTCGATCATTTCATGGCCGCGATGCGCGGCGTCGTAGGAATGAGTCGATGAAGCGGAGAGTTTTCAGAAGCAGCGTGTCTTCAATCCTTGCAGTCGCCAGCCTAACCATGGCTCAACTTGCTTTAGCCGACGGGGTGCCTCCGAAGACCCTTGCCATGATGACTCCTGTGGAGCGGCAAGCGATGTTGGATGTCATGCGGCAGGACATGGATGATTTGCTGGCCAATCATCGGATACTTGAGGATTACCCGTGGCCCATCGGTGCGACGCTGAAGCTGGACGTGGCTCGGGGCGAAATGGTCGTTGACTTCGATGGACGCGTGGAGCCATACAGCATGCCCGACGACACCGGAGTGTGTCATTACGTGCATAACACGCTGATCATGGTGCTCGAGAAACGAAATGTAACCGCCACCATGCGATGTCTGTTCGGAGGACGCGACGAGTTCTAGGCCGCGCCCGCGCACCCATCCTGCTTCGCCACAACCGCCAGCAACCGCTCTTCCACCTGATCCCGCGTATGTGCGCGGAACAGGTGCGGCGCGGCCCGGCGTAGCGCGGCGCAGTCGAGGGTGGTCAGCCGGTCGCGGACCTGCAGTAGCTGCCCAGGGTGCATCGAGAATTCTTCGAGGCCCATAGCGAGCAGCAGTGCGGTGAACTGGGTGTCGCCAGCGATTTCGCCGCAGAGGCTTACCGGCTTTTTCGCGCGGCGGGCCGAGCTGATCACGTGGGCGATCAGGCGCAGGAAGGCCGGCTGCAACGGGTCGTAGATGCCTTCCAGTGCGTCGTTGTTGCGGTCGGCGGCCAGCGTGTACTGGGCGAGATCGTTGGTGCCGATGGCGAGGAAGTCGGCTTTCTGCAGGATCGAGGTGACGCCGATGGCGGCGGCGGGGACTTCGATCATGGCGCCGATATCGAGGCGCTCGGGTAGTTCGTGGCCTTCGAGCGAGAGCTGCTCGCGGGCCTTCTTAATCAGGCGGCGGACTTCGGTGAGTTCGCCGAGGTGCGTGACCATGGGCACGAGCACGCGCACCGGCCCGTAGCACGCAGCGCGCAGGATGGCGCGCAGCTGCACCAGGAAAATATCGGGATAGCGCAGCGAAAGGCGGATGCCGCGCACGCCGAGCGCCGGGTTCTCTTCACCACGGATGGCGAGGCCGGCGGCGTCGGCCTTGTCGGCGCCGAGGTCGAGCGTGCGGATGGTGACGGGCAGGCCGCCCATGCCAAGAACGACGTCGCGGTAGGCCGCGAACTGTTCGTCTTCGCTCGGCAGCCCGCGCTGGCGCAGGAACAGGAATTCGGAACGGTAAAGGCCGACGCCGTCGGCACCGCGTGCGCGGGCCAGCGTGACATCGCCCGGCAGCTCGGCATTCGCGTACAGGCGCACGTGGGCGCCATCGCGGGTGAGGGTGCGGGCGGAGGCCAGCGCGGCAAGGCGGCGGCCTTCCGCGGCGGCCTGGCGCTGCCACTGGCGATAGCGGGCCAGGTCCTGCGCGGTCGGGTGGACGATGACCTCGCCGTGTTCGGCATCGATCAGGACGAGGTCGTCATCGTTGATGGTGGCGAGCGCATCCTTCGTGCCCACCAGCATCGGCAGGTTGAAGCTACGGGCCAGGATGGCGCTGTGCGAATAGATGCTGCCGGCGCTGGCGACGACGCCGAGCATGCCCTGCCCAGCGAGGCTGGCCATGTCGGCGGGCGCGACGGTGTCGCTGACGATGATCTCGCCCACGCGCGCGGCGAGCTTGCGCTCCTCGCGGCTGGATTGCTGGAAGAGGGCGGACATGACCCGGCCGATGACCTGGTCGATATCTTCGCCGCGGCTCTTCAGGTACGGGTCGTTCATGGCATCGAACACCGCCGCGAGCCGATCGCGCTGCATCTTGAGCGCGGCGCTGGCGGTGTAATGGCCGACGGAAATCAGTTCATCGAGGCCGCGCAGCAGCTCTTCGTCATCGAGCAGCAGGCTATGCGCATCGATGAAATCGCCTACTTCGCGGGCGAGCGCGCCGTGCAGCTTGCCGCGCAATTCGCGCAGCTCGGCGCGGGCGTTGTCCAGGGCCTTGTGCAGGCGGTCGAGCTCGGGAGCGATCTCGGCGTCCTCGAGCATGCGCATGTCAGCCGTATACAAGCTCGGCTGGACCAGACGCGCCCGGCCCAGGGCCATGCCCCGGGATGCGGCGTTGCCGGTCAGTTGATACCTCATGCGTACATCGCCCCCCTGGCGCCCATGCTGTTACTGCCCTTCGTCGAACTTGTTGTTGAAGAGGGCGATGACGGCGGCCAGCGCGGCCGCTTCATCATCGCCTTCGGCGCGCACCACCAGCTGGGTACCCATGCCTGCGGCTAGCATCATGACTCCCATGATGCTCTGCGCGTTCACTTCGCGACCCTTGCTGATCAGGTGCACGGTGGACTTGAAACTGCTCACCAGCTGGACGAGCTTGGCAGATGCGCGGGCGTGCAGCCCGAGCCGGTTCGATACCGTGATTTCCTGTTCAAGCATGATCGATGAAGATCCCTCCGCGGCCCCCGGTGGCGGCGACTTCCGCCAGTTCGGGCAGCGATTTTTCAGAGTAGTTGAGGACCCGCAGCAGCATCGGCAGGTTCAGCCCGGAGACGCAGCGGAGCTTTACGCCCAGCGCGCCCAGCGAGAGCCCGATATTGCAGGGGGTCGCGCCATAGAGGTCGGCCAGCACCAGCACGCCGTCACCGGTATCCAGCTCGCGCGCATGCTTCGCGGTCAGCGAACGCATGATGTCGGGATCGGCGCCGGGAGGTACCTCCACGGCATCGACCGTGAGCGGCAGCTTGGGCATGACATGACGCGCGGCGGAGACCAGTGCCTGGCCTACGGCTTCGTGCGTCATCAGGAGCACGCCAACGCTCATGACAGGTGCCTCGGATGGATGGGGGTAGCTAGGTTGCTCATTCGAGCTCGCGGTGGAAAGTGAGTACGTTGCCGCGTCCCTCGCGGAAATGCCGGGCCAGGCGCTCCACCAGGTACACCGAGCGGTGGCGACCGCCCGTGCAACCGATGGAGACCGTGACATAGCTGCGGTCCTCGCCCTCAAAGCGCGGCAGCCAGGTGTCCAGCCAGCGCGCCACGTCGGCATAGTACTCGCCCACGATGGGCTGCGCGTCGAGATATTCGCGAACCGGCTGGTCCTTGCCTGAGAACGGGCGCAGGCGCGGGTCCCAGTGCGGGTTGGGCAGGCAGCGCGCATCGAACACGAAATCCGCATCCGAGGGCAGGCCGCGCCGGTAGGCAAACGATTCGAATAGGAGCGTGGTGCCATCGCTGGCGGCCGCATAGCCGGTGGCGAACAGGCGGCGCAGCTGGTGCACATTGAGCTCGGAGGTGTCGATCACCTTTTCGGCGATCGAGACCAGCGGGCGGAGCAGGCGGCGCTCTTCGGCGATGGAATCCGCCAGGGAAAGGCGCTCGGCGGCCAGCGGGTGGCGGCGGCGCGTTTCCGAATAGCGCTTGATGAGCACGTCATCGCGGCTATCCAGGAAGATCAGGTGTACGTGTACGCCAGCGCTCGAGAGCTCGGACAGCACATGCGGCATCCGCTCCAGGTCGGAGCGCCGGTTGCGCACATCCACGCCCACGGCGATGCGTCGGCGCGGGCCGTGTTCACCCTGGCTGACGGCGGCGACCAGCTGCGGGATGAGCTCCGCGGGCATGTTGTCGACGCAGTAGAACTCGAGGTCCTCCAGCGCACGCAGGGCCACCGTCTTGCCGCCGCCGGACATGCCGGTGAGGACGACGAGGTGGATGGCGCCGGCTTCGACGATGGGGCCTTTGGGTAGCTCGTTGTTCACCGCACTCACCATGGAGAGAAGCGGCGCATCTGGTGCGCCTGCCGGTCGATGAAGGTCTGGGCAGGATCGATGCCCTTGCTCTTCAGTACATGGTTGCGCACGGCCGCCTCCACAAGCACCGCCAGGTTGCGACCAGGTGCCACGGGGATGGTGATCTTGGGCACGTCCACGTCCAGCACGTTGCGCCGGCTGACATCGCCGGTGAGGCGGGTCATGGCGTCGGTTTCCTCGCCATCCTTCATCGGTTTGAGATGGATGACCAGGCGCAGGTACTTCGATGGTTTGACGGCGGTATGGCCGAACATCTCGCGGATGTTGAGGACGCCGAGGCCGCGCACTTCGAGCAGGTCCTGCAACAGCTCGGGGCAGGCGCCGTCGATGACATCCGGGGCGATCAGGGTGAACTCGGTGGCATCGTCGGCGACGAGCCGGTGGCCGCGGCTGATGAGTTCCAGCGCCAGCTCGCTCTTGCCCGAGCCCGGGTCGCCGGTAATCAGCACGCCGATGGAGAACACCTCGAGGAACACGCCGTGCAGGGTGACCCGCGGGGCAAGCGTGCGTGCCAGGTGGTATTGCAGGTAGGTGAGCAGCTCGTGGCCGCGCTTGGTGCTTTGCCAGAGTGGGGTATCGGTTTCTTCAGCCACCTCGCGAAGATCCGGCGGGATCGCCTGGTCCTTCGTGACGATGAGTGCAGCCGGTTGGTAGGCGGCGATCTTGTGGATGGCCTCCCAGCGCTGGCGCGAATCCAGGCCGTCGAGGTAGTTGAGCTCCTCGGTACCGATGATCTGCACCTTGTTGGGGTAGATCACGTTGAGGTAGCCGACCAGGGACGGGCGGCGGCTCTGCTTGGTATTCGGCTCCAGGACACGGGATTCGCCCCGCATGCCTGCGACCCAGCGCAAAGCCATGCGTTCATGGACGCCGTCGAAGAGTTGTCGGGCGGTAAGCCGATCCACGCGGGGGTTCCTGTCAAAAAGAAAGCCGGCACACGGGGGTGCCGGCTTGCTTATATTGTGCCACAGGCCCGCTCAGGGGCTTCAGGTGGCGGCGCGGGCCTCGCGGACCTCGCTGTTGTGGTGATCCTTGAGCTTTTCCTTATGCTTCTTCAGCTGGTCGGCCAGCTTTGTGATCATTTCGTCGATCGCGGCATACATGCGGTCGCTGATCGTGCCGTCCTGCTGGCGGGCCAGGCCCTCGGCGTGGAGGCGGGTGCCCGAACAGTGGAGCGTGCCGCCGGCCTTATGCTCGGCCTTGTCCACGGATAACACGACGTCCAGGGCGGTGATGTTGTCGAAAAGGCGTTCGAAGCGGCCAATTTGCTGTTCCACGCGCTCGCGCAGGGCAGGGGTGATCTGGATGTGCTGGCCGCTGATCTGGATTTGCATGACGCCTCCTTCTTACTGAGGGTGCCGCCGCTGGGGCGGCGAGAGGGGAGTGGCGATTGCCGCTCCTGAACCTTTCAAACGTGGGACCGTGATCCTCCGATGGGGTTCCGCGTGTGGCTTAACCGGCTCGCACGCGTTCACTGGAACTGGGGATCCGCATCGCCTCGCGGTACTTGGCCACCGTACGGCGTGCGACCTGAATACCGCGTCGATGGAATTCCTCCGCGAGCGCCTGGTCGGACAGCGGGCGGCGCGGATCCTCCGCCGTGACCAGTTTGCGCAGCATGGCCTGGATGGCCGTGGCAGACGCGCTGCCACCGTCTTCCGTAGCGACGCCGCTTGAGAAGAAGTGCTTGAGCTCGAAGGTACCGCGCGGCGTATGCATGTACTTGCGCGTGGTTACCCTGGAAATGGTCGATTCATGCATGCCCACTTCCTCCGCCACCTCGCGCAGGACCAGGGGGTGCATGGCTTCGGGGCCGTAATCGAGGAAGGCGCTCTGCCGACGGACGATGACCTCGGCGACCTTGGTCAGGGTCTCGGCGCGCGACTGCAGGCTCTTCAGGAGCCAGCGGGCCTCCTGCAGCTGGCCCTTCATCCACGTGGCGTCATCGCCGCGGGCACGGGCGATCAGGTTGCAGTAATGCTGGTTGAGGCCTAGCCGGGGCTGGGCATCGGGATTCAGGCTGACCCGCCAGCGGCCGTTCTCACGCCGCGCGTAGACATCGGGCGCCACGTATTCCACCGGGGTGGCGTCAAGCGCCGCGCCCGGGCGGGGATCGAGGCTGCGGATGAGCGAGGCGGCCACGGCGACATCGGCCTCGGCCGCCTTCAGGCGCCGGGCGATCTTGCTGGTGTCGTTGCGGGCCAGCAACTCGATTTCGTCGGTGACGATGCGTACCGCCAGGTTGCGCTGGGGCGTCTCGTCCGAGAACTGGCTCAGCTGGCAGAGCAGGCAATCGCGCAGGTCGAGGCTGGCAATGCCCGTGGGGTCGAAGCGCTGGATGCGCTTGCGCACCGCCTCGATCTCGTCGAGGTCGCAATGGAACTCGCGCAGGGCGCTCTGCACCGCCTCCAGGCCGTCACGCAGGTACCCGTCCTCATCCAGCACGTGGATGATCGCGGTGGCGATCGCATGGTCGCGCGGCGTGAACTGCGAGAGGTTGAGCTGCCATTCCAGGTGTTGCTGGAGGCTTTCCGGCGCGGCGTTCTGGGGCTCGAAGCCTTCTTCATCGCCGCCGCCGTTACGCGACGGCGCGCCGGCGTAATCCCCCGCCTCGCCGTGGAAACGGTCGTCGTCCCATTCAGGGGCGAGATCCTCGGAAGGCGACGCGGTGGATTCTTCCTCGCGGGTGGCCTTGGCGGGCTGCTCGTCGCGGGCCCGGTATTCCATGGCCTCGTCGAAGCTGGCGGATTCTTCCGCAGCCTCGGGCTCGGATTC
Organism: Luteibacter aegosomaticola; assembly: GCF_023078475.1. Classification (NCBI taxonomy): domain Bacteria; kingdom Pseudomonadati; phylum Pseudomonadota; class Gammaproteobacteria; order Lysobacterales; family Rhodanobacteraceae; genus Luteibacter; species Luteibacter aegosomaticola. The sequence goes on from NZ_CP095741.1 coordinate 1,154,759, forward strand.
GGCATCTTCCGCGAACTCGAGGAGTGGGTTGCTTTCCGCTATCTGGCGGAGTTCGGCCTCAAGCTCCAGCTGCGACAACTGCAGCAGGCGGATGGCCTGCTGGAGCTGTGGCGTCAGCGTGAGCTGCTGATGCAGGCGAAACTGAAGTCCAGGTTTCATTACCTTCGCAAGATCGGGTTACAACCCATCGTAACCCCACGCGGCCCTTTGAAACCAGCGCCCCGCATGTCTAGGCCAGCTGGCCGATTCTGCGCAACCTGTGCCGCGCGTTAAATCCGGAATTCACGGCCCAGGTACACCTCGCGGACTTTTTCGTCAGCCAGGATGTGCTGGGGCGTGCCGCGCGAAAGCACTTCACCATCGTTGAGGATGTAGGCGCGGTCGCAGATGCCGAGCGTTTCGCGGACGTTGTGATCGGTGATGAGCACGCCGATGCCACGTTCCTTAAGGTGGCGCACGATGCGCTGGATCTCGCCCACCGAGATGGGGTCGACGCCTGCGAACGGCTCGTCGAGGAGCATGTAGCGCGGACGCGCGGCGAGGGCGCGTGCGATTTCCACGCGTCGGCGCTCGCCACCTGAAAGGCTGATGCCCTTCTGTTCGGCGATGTGCGAGATCTTGAGTTCGTCGAGCAGGCTTTCGAGTTCATCCTCGCGCTGCTTCTGCGTCATGTTGTCGCGCAGTTCCAGCACGGCCAGGATGTTGTCGGACACGCTGAGGCGGCGGAACACCGAGGCTTCCTGCGGCAGGTAACCGATGCCGAGCTTGGCGCGCGAGTGCATCGGCAGGCCGGTGATGTCCTGCTGATCGAGCTTGATCTGGCCCGCGTCGGCCTGGATCAGGCCCACCACCATGTAGAAGCAGGTGGTCTTGCCGGCGCCGTTGGGGCCAAGCAGGCCCACGACTTCGCCTTCGCGAATGGAAAAAGCGAAATCACGCACTACCTGGCGGGCGCGGAACCGCTTCTGCAGGCCTTGGGCTGAAAGCATCGGGTCAGGGCTTCTTCTGGGTGTCGGCAGGGGCGGCGGGCGGCGTGGCCGGTGCAGCCGGTGCGCCCGGCTTGGCGGCCGGTGCGGCGCCTGGCTGGGTCTTCGGCTGGAAGGTCATGTGCACGGTGGCTTCACCGTTGCTCTCGCCCGTCATCGTGCTGTCGTTGGTGTTGTAGGTGAGCTTGTCGCCATCGGCCGTGCCCTTGGTGGGCTGGTCGATGTGGGCATTGGTGGTCAGGATCGCGATGCCCGTATCGTTGTGGTAATCGATGTTCTTGGCATGGCCGTGCATCCAGTTGCCGTCATCGTCCTGCTGCTGCACCGTCGCCGGGCTGCCGTCGATGACCGCACGCGTCACCTGGTTCTGGTCGTCGAAATACACCGTGGCCTTCGCGCCCGTGACCTTCAGCGTGCCCTGGGTGATCACCACATTGGTGGTGTAAATCGCGATGCCCTGGGGCTGCTGGCGGCCATCGAAGCTCTTGGCCGTCACGTCCATGATCTGCTGGCGATCGGATTGTTTCGCCATGGCCGGGGTGGCAAGCGCGAGGAGCGCCACGCCGCAGGCCGCGAACAGTGCCTTAGCGCTTGCGTGGCTGGTACTGGGTGTGGACTGCATCGAGGAGCTCCAGGTGCTTGGTATCGAGGTTGGCGCGCATGCCAATGCCGTTCATTGTAGAGGTTCCCTGCACAATGCGGGCTGCCTCGGCGGTCTCTAGCCGGTTTTCCTTAGGCCACGCCGTGACCTCGGAGGTATCGATGCTGGCCGGCGGGTTGGTATCGAACGCCACGCGGTCCATATGGACCAGGCCCTGCAGCTTGAGCAGCGTGCCGTCCTTGTTGACCCAGCCGTACTCGGAGTGGCCCGTCCACGGCGGCGCCGTGGTGTCCTTGGTCGGCGGCAGCACGAACTTCGGAGCGTTGATATACAGCGATTCGTCGCCTTCGCGCCGCTCCAGATGGGGCGCGATGAGCTTGAAGGCAGCCTGGCCTTCCTCGTTGTACGAGTCCAGGTCGAAGTTGGTCAGGACGTAGCCCGAGCGCGGCGGGCCGATGAAATCATCGACCTTCTTCTCGGGGGCGACCCAGTAATAGAGGAGGGTGCTGGCGCCCAGCGCGACGGCCAGGATGCCCAGCGTCCCGGCGGCGCTGCGGTCTTTGAACAGGTTGAAGACACTCACAGCCAGCGATCCCGCTCGGCTTCGGCCTTGCCCTGCGCGGCCAGGATCATGTCAGCCACTTCGCGGGCGGCGCCATAGCCGCCGGTCAGGCGGGTGCGCCAGTGCGCGCGCTCGGCGACCCAGGGGTGGGCGTTGGCCACGGCGACGGCCAGGCCGCTGATCCCCATCGCGGGCAGGTCGGGCAGGTCGTCGCCGACGAACGCAGCCTCGGCCGGCTCCAGGTGCAGGGCTTCGAGCAGGGCGTTAAGGGTGGCGCGCTTGTCCTTCTGGCCCTGGTAAACGTGCTGGATACCCAGTTCCTCGGCGCGCAGCGACACAGGGTGGCTGATGCGGGCCGTGATGATGGCGACCTTGATGCCGTTCTCCTGCAGCCGCTTGAGGCCCAGGCCATCATGGACGTGGAAGACCTTGGTCTCACGGCCGTCCTCGGCGTACCAGAGGCGCCCGTCGGTCAGCGTGCCATCCACGTCGAACACGACCACGCGGATGCGTGCGGCGCGGGCGAGGACGTCGGCGGGAATCTCGGTGTAGTGGGTATAGGCCATGGCGTGAAGGATACAGGGGCGGCTCCGGCGCGGTGCGGCGCGCCGGGCGGGCGCGTCAGACGACGCGTGCGCGTAGCAGGTCGTGGATGTTCAGGGCACCGACCACGCAGCCGTCGGCGTCGGTGACCAGCAGGGCGTGGATCTGGTGCTTTTCCATGATCTGGGCGGCCTCGACGGCCAGCTTGTCCGAACCGATGGTCTTGGGGCCGCGGGTCATCAGCTGGGCCACGGTGGCGCCACGCAAGTCCACGCCGTCGTCGTCGAGCGCGCGGCGGAGGTCACCGTCGGTGAACACGCCGATGAGCTTGCCATCGGGTTCGACCACGGCCGTCATGCCCAGGTGCTTGCGGGTCATCTCGACCAGCGCTTCGCTGAGCGAAGCCGTGATCGGGACCCGGGGCACGTCGTCGCCGCTGTGCATCACGTCGGCGATGTGCAGGAGCAGGCGGCGGCCAAGGCTGCCGGCCGGGTGGGAACGGGCGAAATCATCGGAGGTGAAGCCGCGGGCATCCAGCAGCGCCACGGCAAGGGCATCGCCCAGGACCAGGGCCGCCGTGGTGCTGGCCGTCGGAGCCAGCCCGTGGGGGCAGGCTTCGGAGGCCACGTTGCCGTCGATATTCACATCCGCCTGGCTGGCCAGCGAGGATTTCGGGTTGCCGGTGATCGCGATAAGGGGGATGCCCTGGCGCTTGATCGCCGGCAGGATGAACAGCAGTTCGTCCGTTTCACCGGAGTACGAGATGGCCAGGACGATATCCGAGGGCTGGATCATGCCCAGGTCGCCGTGGCTGGCTTCGCCCGGGTGAACAAAGAAGGAGGGCGTGCCGGTGGAGGCCAGGGTGGCGGCGATCTTCCGGGCAATATGGCCCGATTTGCCCATGCCGGAGACGACCACGCGGCCCTTGCAGTCCAGGATCATCTGGCAGGCGCGGACGAACGAGGCGTCGACGCGGCGTTCGAGCGCCCGGATCGCGGCGGCCTCGGTGGCGATAACCGTGCGCGCGCTGCGCACGACGGTATCGGCGTTCACGAGCATGGGGCCGGTGGGCGGGGCGGTGCGGGCGTTCATGCGGGCCTTGGGTCCGGGTGGGGGCTGTCCCTGGATGACCCGGGATGTCCATTTCTGCGACACCGGATTTCCATTACCATTACATATTCTCATTTTATCGTCGCTGCCATCGAGTGGTGATTCAGGGACCGTTTCGGAACCCTGGGCCGCGGCGACCCCTTTCCCACGGAGAATCCATGGACGCTGCCCGCATCCAGGCATTGATTGAAGCCGGCCTGCCCGGCGCCCGGGTGGACGTTCGCGGTGACGACGGCGTCCACTTTGAGGCTGAGGTCATCTCGGCCCAGTTCGCCGGCAAGCTGCCGCTAGCCCGCCATCGCCTTGTTTACGCCACCCTTGGCGACCTGATGGGCGGCGCCATCCACGCGCTCGGCCTCAAAACCCTTACCCCGGAAGAAGCCGCCGGCCGCCCCTGATCGCGCCGCGCCCCTTATTCCGCATTTCGAAGGCATCCAAGAAATCCATGGCCAAGATCCTTATCAGCGGCGGTGTGCCGCTTAACGGTGAGGTGAGCATCAGCGGCGCCAAGAACGCCGTGCTCCCCATCCTTGCTTCCTGCCTCCTGGCCGACGAGCCGGTCAGCATCGGCAACGTGCCGCACCTGCACGACGTCACCACCTTTATTGAACTGCTGGGCCGCATGGGTGTGCGCGTCGTCCTCGACGACCGCATGAAAATGCACATCGACCCGCGCCCGGAAAACAGCTGCGTCGCGCCGTACGAACTGGTCCGCACCATGCGTGCTTCGATCCTCGTGCTTGGCCCGCTCGTCGCGCGCTATGGCAAGGCCGAGGTCTCGCTGCCCGGTGGCTGCGCCATCGGCTCGCGCCCGGTCGACCAGCACATCCGTGGCCTGCAGGCGCTGGGCGCCGAGATCACGGTAGAGAACGGCTTCATCAAGGCGAAGGCCGGCCGCCTGAAGGGCGCCCGCATCGTCATGGATATGGTCACCGTCACCGGTACCGAGAACATCCTGATGGCGGCCACGCTCGCCTCGGGCACCACGATTATCGAAAACGCCGCGCAGGAACCCGAAGTGGTCGACCTGGCCCACTGCCTGATGGCGATGGGCGCGAAGATCGAGGGCGTGGGCACCTCCACGCTGGTCGTGGAAGGCGTCGAACGCCTGCACGGCGCGCATTACGAAGTGCTGCCGGATCGCATCGAGACCGGCACCTTCCTCGTCGGTGCCGCCATGACCGGTGGCAAGGTGCGCGCGCGCGGCGCGCGTGCCGATACGCTGGATGCCGTGCTGCAGAAGCTCGAAGAAGCCGGTGCGCACATCAGCACCGGTAGCGACTGGATCGAGCTCGACATGCAGGGCCGCCGCCCGAAGGCCGTGAACCTGGTAACGGCACCGTACCCGGCGTTCCCCACCGACATGCAGGCGCAGTTCACCGCGCTGAACTGCGTGGCCGAAGGCGTGGGCGTGATCACCGAGACGGTGTTCGAAAATCGCTTCATGCACGCGCTGGAACTGCAGCGCCTCGGTGCGGATATCCGTCTGGAAGGCAACACGGCGATCATCACCGGCGTGCCGAAGATGAGCGGCGCGCCGATCATGGCCACCGACCTGCGTGCCTCGGCGTGCCTCGTGCTTGCCGGCCTCGTGGCCGAAGGCGATACCACGGTCGATCGCGTCTACCACATCGATCGCGGCTACGAGAACATCGAGGAAAAGCTCGGCGTACTGGGTGCCCGCATCCGCCGCCTCGCTAGCTAAGCCGCATTTTGTAGGAGATAAAAAAACCGCCTCGTGAGGCGGTTTTTTTTATTGAGCCATCGATCGCTGGCTCTCATGCGCCGCGTGGTGTCAATCTGCCTTACGGTTTCCCAGCGACGTGTGCCAGTCTTCCAACTGCTGCGCGCGTTGTGCCGTGACTTCCATCATGCAGATCGATTGGGTGGCCGGCGCGGCGTCGGAACCGAATCGATCGGCACGAGCGGCGCAGTCCTTTTGAATGAAGGCGAGCCAGGCGCGTTGCGCGGCCTGAGTGTCGCCGATAGCTTGCTTATCGCCAGCCAATTGCCCGAGCAGCGCCTTGTAAGCCTTGTTCAGGCGGGCGTCCTGGAACTTGAATTCCTCATCCGCGCAATCACCCTGCGCGGGTACGCGGCCCTGCGTGGCGGCCACGCAGCTGTCGTAAGCCGGACGCACGCCGTAATACTTCGTCGAAATGTAAGACAGGCGTTCCACGCCCGGCATGATGGCCACGCCATTGATGGCTTCGGCAGGGCTGGCATGCGCTGTGCCAACAAGGCAGGCAAGCAGGAGCACGGCGGGGGCAGCTCGCATCAAGAGCATGACATCTTCCTTAGGGGCATGAAGCCGGAAGCGTAGCGTACTGATCGCCGGTGAAGGCGATGCTAACGGCGCCAGTTGCCGCAAACGCGAAGCCCGCCACAAAGGGCGGGCTTCATCGGCTCATTTGCCTTCGAACTTGACCAGTTCGAGGGTCAGGTCGCCGCCATCCTTCTGGGCGAGCTTGACCGGGACCGGGTACTTCGCCGGGACGTACCAGGCATTGAAGCCGCGGTCCTGATCGGTGCGGTCGACGCGCACGGCATCGAACGCGCCAGCGGGCACGTTCACCTTTTCGTTCGCGGCCACCTTGAAGGTCTGGGTCTCCACGGCCTGCTTGACGCCAACCGGGAACGTGGCTTCCTTCGCCCCGCCGTGCAGCGCGATGCCCAGGGCAAGCGGCAGGGTGTTGCGATCGACCATGCCCGGCTGGGCGGTGTAGGAGAACGACTTGCTGTTGTCCTGGACCTGCACGGTGTTGCCGTTGACGGTGAGCGTGCGGCTCTTCGGCTTGAAGGCCGACTGCAGGTCGTACTTGTACGAGACGGCCTGCGGCACCTTGCCGGACCAGGTGAAGCGCGACACTTCGGAGCTGCTGGCGCCAATGGCGGCGGCGAGGCCGGACGTGCCGGTGATCTTATTGCTGTATTCGAACTGGCCATTGCCCGCCGGCTTGAGCGTAAGCGTGGCATTGCCCAGCGGCGAGCCGCCTTGCAGCACGTTGTAGGTGGCGGTGAAGGACTGCGGCACGTCCGCGGCGAACGCGGCGGCGGGCAGGGCGAGGGCCAGGCCAAGGCTGGCGCGGAGGAGGGTGGTCTTCATGCCACCGAGTTTAAACCCGGCGGCTGAATGCGGGGTCAAACGTCATGGAACCGCGCGTCAACCCCGTAGGAGCCCACCCTGTGGGCGACATCTTTCGCCTCGAGGCAGCGGGGCTTTGTGCTGTTTTCGCGAACGGCGTCGCCCACAGGGTGGGCTCCTACAGGTGTGCGAGCGTCAGGGGCGAGGTTAGGCGGTGGTTGTCGAAGAGCGGTGCGTCGTCCCAGCGCAGGCGGCCCATGGCGATGGCGCGGACGACGGCAGGCAGAAGCGCATGTTCTTCCGCGAGGAGGCGCGTGGCCAGGGTTTCTTCCGTATCGGCAGGGCCCACGTTGATACGTGCCTGCGCCACGACCGGGCCACCATCGAGCTCAGCGGTGACGAAATGCACGCTGGCGCCATGCTCGGCATCGCCTGCCTCAAGGCAGCGGCGGTGGGTGTGCAGCCCCTGGTACTTCGGCAGCAGCGAAGGGTGGATGTTGATCGCGCGACCTTCCCAGGCCGACACCACCGACGCATCGATGATCCGCATGTAGCCCGCAAGCACGAGCAGGTCGGGCGTCGCCTCGGCCACCGCGCCAAACAGCGCGCGATCGAACGACACGCGGTCCGGGAAATCCTTCGGGCTCATCGCCACGGTGGGAATGCCGGCATCGCGGGCAACCTGGAGGGCACCGGCCTTGCTCTTGTCGCTGCCGACCAGAACGAACTCCACGGGCAATCTGGCAGCGATCAGCGCAGCCAGGTTGCTGCCGCGCCCGGAGGCGAGCACGGCGACACGCAGGGGACGATCCACGGGGTGGCTCAGGCGATGTGGACGCGCTCGTCGCCGCTGGCGGCAACGACCGAACCGATCACCCACGTATCAAGGCCATGGGCTGCGAGGACGGCCTTGGCCGCTTCAACCTGGCCCTTGTCCAGCAGCACGGTGAAGCCGATACCGCAGTTGAAGGTGCGCCACATTTCTTCGCGGGCCACGTTGCCTTCGCGCTGCAGCCACTGGAACACCGGCGGCAGTTCCCACGACGAGGCATCGATCGACAGGCCGAGGCCATCGGGCACGACGCGGATGATGTTTTCCTTCAGGCCGCCACCGGTGATGTGGGCCATGCCATGCACATCCACCTTCTTCAGCAGCTCGAGGACCGGCTTCACGTAAAGCGTGGTCGGTGCCATCAGTGCATCGGCCAGCTTCACGCCGCCCACGTCGGTGTCGAGCGGCGAACCGGCGCGCTCGAGGATCTTGCGGATCAGCGAGTAGCCGTTCGAATGCGGGCCCGAGGAAGCCACGCCCAGGATGACGTCGCCGGCCACGATCTTCGAGCCGTCGTTCATCTCGGACTTTTCAACCGCGGCAACGGTGAAGCCGGCCAGGTCGTATTCGCCCGGCGCGTACATGTCCGGCATTTCAGCGGTTTCGCCGCCGATCAGGGCACAGCCTGCCAGTTCGCAGCCCTTGGCGATGCCGCCGACGACCGATGCGGCCGTGTCGACATCGAGCTTGCCGGTGGCGAAATAATCGAGGAAGAACAGCGGCTCCGCGCCCTGGACCAGGACGTCGTTGACGCACATGCCCACCAGGTCGATGCCGATCGTGTCGTGGCGGCCCAGGGTGTGGGCAAGCTTGAGCTTGGTGCCCACGCCGTCGGTGCCCGAGACCAGCACGGGCTCCTTATAGCGGCCCGAAAGGTCGAAAAGGCCGCCAAAGCCGCCCAGCCCGCCCATGACTTCGGGGCGGAGGGTGCGCTTGACCATCGGCTTGATGCGCTCGACGAGGGCATTGCCGGCATCGATGTCGACGCCCGCGTCGCGGTAGGTGAGGGAGCCCTGGTCGGAGGACATACGTGGTTCCGGCGCTGATTGGAAACGCGTAATGATAGCAGCAAGCCCGCCCCCGAACCGGCCCTGCACACGGTCTGGATGGACGTTATGCCAAGGTTTGGGCAGACTTCCCGCCTTCACAGTAGCGATGCCATGCCCATGCGCGCAGCCCGTGCCCTCGCCCTCTCGATGCTTTTCCTGCTGGCCGCCATCGGCCCGGCAGCGGCGCAGACCGCGATGTATACGGTTTCCGTACCCGTGCCCGACACCAGCGCGGCGGTCCGCGATCAGGCCTTTTCCAACGGCCTGACCCAGGTATTGGCCCGCGCGACGAACGGCGCGGACCCCCGGACCAAGCCGGGTTACGCCGATGCCATGAAGCAGCCGGGTGGGCTCGTCCAGCAGTACCAGTACCAGCGCACCGGCGGCGCCAATGGGGCCCCGCTGGCGCTTGAGATCACCTTCGACCCGGGCGCTATCCGCCGCGTGCTGGCCGTCGGCGACGCCGCCGCGGCGGCACCGAAGCCGCCCGTCCTGGTGATCGCCCATGACGCCACCGGCAAAATCCTCAACATGCAGGACCTGGCACCGCTGGCCCAGATGGCCGACACCCGCGGCTACCAGATCGTGACCCCGAAGGCCGATACGCCGGTGGATGCCAAGGCTATCGCTGGCGGCGACACCTCGGCCGTGGCCAACGTGGCCCGCCAGTACAACACCGCCACCGTGCTCGTGGGCACTGTGCGCGACGACGGCACCGAGTGGACGCTCGTCAACGCGGGCCGGACCTCGAACTGGTCCGATAGCGGCGAAGCCCGTGCGGCGCTGCTCAGCAATGGCGCCAACGCCATGGCCGATAAGCTGGATCGCTCGTTCGCGGTAAACGCGGGCGGCAGCACCAGCGGCAAGGTGTGGGTCTCGGGCCTGCGCTCGGCCACGGACTACGCGGGCCTGCTCGCCACGTTCCAGAACGATCCGTCGGTGAAGTCGGTGGTGCCCGTCAGCGCCACGCCCGATGGCGTGCTTTTCAATGTCAGCGCCGGTGCCCCTCTCGCGCGCCTTGTCGCGGGTTACGCGGCGGGTGGCCACGTGCTGGCCGCCGACGCGCACGACGGGGCCGACCTGGCCGTGCGCTGGGTGCCCTGACGCATGACCCAGGACACTTCGCGCCGTTGGCAGATGCTGGCGCTGGCCGCCGTCGTCATTTTCGTGATCTGGGGGCTCGCGCCGGTGCTCATGCCGTTCGCGCTGGCCGCCATGCTGGCCTACCTGGGCGATCCGCTGGCCGACCGCCTGCAACGCCTGGGCATGGGTCGCAGCTGGGCGGTGAGCATCGTGTTTACCGTGATCACCGTGATCCTCGTGGGCGTGATGCTGCTGCTGGTGCCGCTGATCCAGCGCCAGGTGAGCAATCTGATCGATAACCTCCCGCACTACGTGGAGTGGGCACGCACCGTGGCCCTGCCATGGGTGCAGCAGCGTCTACATCTCGAGCCGGATACCTTCGATACGGACAAGGTACTGGCCACGATCCGCGAGCACATCGGCTCGATCGGCAGCATCGCCGCGCGCGCCATTACCCGCGTGACCCAGTCGGGCATGGGCATCATCACGTGGATGACCAATGCCGTGCTGATCCCGGTCGTTGCGTTCTACCTGTTGCGCGATTGGGACACGATGATCGCGCACATCCAGCGCCTCATCCCGCGCTCGATCGAGCCGACCGTGGTGCGCCTGTCGCGTGAATCCGACCAGGTTCTCGGTGCCTTCGTGCGCGGCCAGCTGCTGGTGATGCTGGCGCTTGGCGTCTTCTACGGCCTGGCGCTCACGCTCGTCGGCATCTCGATCGGCCCGCTCATCGGCATGGTCGCCGGCCTGCTCAGCTTTGTGCCGTACCTCGGCTTCATGATCGGCTTCGTGGCCGCGCTGGTCGCTGCGCTGGTGCAGTACGGTGACTGGACCCACGTGTTGCTGGTGTGCGGCGTGTTTACCGTCGGCCAGCTGCTCGAAGGTTACGTGCTCGTCCCGCGCCTCGTTGGCGGCAAGATCGGTCTGCACCCGGTGGCGGTCATCTTCGCCGTCCTGGCAGGCGGCCATCTGTTCGGCTTCCTCGGCGTGCTGCTGGCACTGCCCGCCGCCTCGGTCGTCGTCGTGCTGTTGCGCTACGTCTTCGCGCGCTACCGCGAAAGCGACTTGTACAAGAGGCCCGCGCCCGAGGCCGAACGCCAGGCGCTTGATGTCGACGTGGATGTCGATGTGACGGTGAATACCCACCCAGGCTCGCCACGGATACCCGGCAACGGTCCATGAGTACCCAGCTTCCCCTCGCGCTGCGCTGGCCCCGTCGCCAGCGCTTCGAACATTTCCATGCCAGCGAGAACGCAGTGGCCGTGGAGGCCCTGCATGCAGCGGCTCTCGACGCTGCCGCACCGTGGGTTTACGTCTCGGGCCCGCTCGGTAGCGGCCGTACGCACCTGCTCGTGGCCGCCTGCCAGGCGGCGATCGATGCCGGGCGCAGCGCGCAGTACCTGCCCCTGGCAGGCCTGCGTGGAACCCGTGCCGCGGCGATTCGCGGCCTCGCGGGCAGCGACCTGCTGGCGATCGACGATCTCGATTCGATCGCGGGCGACCCCGACGGCGAGCATGCGCTGTTCGACACGTTCAACAGCTACAAGGCGGATGGCTGCACCTTGCTGTTCGCTGCCAACGTGGCGCCCTCTGCGTTGGGTATCGCTTTGCCCGACCTGCGCTCGCGGCTCGGCTCGCTGACCCAGGCCGTGTTGAAGCCCCTGGACGATGCGGAGCGCCGCAAGGCGCTGAAGGACCATGCCGCCAGCCGTGCCATCGAGCTGGACGACAACGTCCTCGACTGGCTATTCGCGCACCACGCACGTGATCTTGGTGCCTTGCTGGATCTGCTGGATACGCTGGACCGTGCGACGCTGGCTGCCCAGCGTCGCGTGACGATCCCGTTCCTGAAGAACCTGTTGAAGCCCGATTAGACCTCGATCTCCTTCAGCAGCTCCTTGCTTTGCCAATCGTTGTCGCGCACGCCGTAGACCTTCAGTCGTCGCGATTCGGGCCAGTGCTCGACGATGAGATAGGTGCGTTGCGATGCCGAGCCGCTGTTAAACACAGGGACGAAACTCCAAAAGGACGGGAGGACCTCCACGCCCATGTCACGGTGAAAATGGCCCGCAAACACGGCCTTTACCCTGTGCTTGCCGATCAGCTCCACCAGCTCGGCCGATGGCGGATTCGTCCAGTACGACGGCTTGTGGGCGTGCAGCAGCACGAAGTCCGCCGTGGTGGGCTGGTCCCATTCCGGGAGCTTCTGGGCGAGCCAGGGGACTGACGGAGTCACGTGGTACTCATAACGCGCGGAAAAGATGTCGGCGCTGTACGTGGGGGAGTTGTTGAGCTGGATGTTCACGACGCGGCTCCATCCATCGGGGACGAAGCCGTATGCCCAGCTACCCTGTTTGCCGATGGCACCACCGCCCGCGTCGTATGTGCGCTGATCCATGCCCAGCACGCGGTTTTGCATCTGGTGGCCGCGCACGTGAGCTGACAGCAGGTCCAGCGATTCCATGGCGCAGGTGAGGATCCTGCACGGAACGTTGTTGCTCAGGTTGTTCTGGTAGTCGTGGTTGCCCAAGCCCAGGTAGACGTTGTCGCCCAGGATGCGCAGCAGCTCATCCATCTTCTGGTGCTCCCATACGAACCCGTGCGAGGTCAGGTCGCCATTGACGATGACGGGAATGCGCTGGAAGGGGTGCGCCTCGCGGAAGCGGGCGATGCTTTCGTACTGCTCGCGCACCAGCGCTTCGGCGCGTGCGTTATCCGTATCGCCTCCGCGGTCGGTCTCGTCGGTCCACGGGTATTGTGGATCGGAGGTGACCACCATGATGGCCGGCGTTTCAGCGTGGGCCGTGGCGAAGCCGGTGAAGAGAAGGGTGGCCGCAAGCAGGCGGCGGGTGGCGCGTTGGCGCATGGCACATTCCTTGTGTCATTGAGAGGGCGCGGCGAGGTATAGGCCGCGACTGACACGTTAGCGAGGGAATGGCCGATACGGAATGAGGGTAATGCCCTCATTCCGTGTCAGGTAAAGCTGACGCTTACTCGGTGCCGAGCAGGCGCGGGGTCGCGTTGGCCGTGATCACTTCCGTCATCGCGGCGGCGACCTTGTGGTTACCGGCAATGATGTTGCCGCTCTCGGGCAGGCCTTCGCGCCCGGCGAAATCGTTGTAGACGCCACCCGCCTCGCGAACGAGCAGGGCGCCAGCGGCCATGTCCCACGGCTGCAGGCCCGGCTCGAAGTAACCATCGAGGCGGCCGGCGGCGACGTAGGCCAGGTCGAGCGCGGCCGAGCCCATGCGGCGGATATCTTCCGCCTCGCGGAGCAGTGCCTGGGTCATGCCCAGCTGCGATTCGAGGTGGTTGCGCACGCGATAGGGGTAACCCGTGCCGAGCAGGGCGCCGTTGAGGCTATCGCGGCGGCCGACGCGGATGCGACGGTCGTTGAGGTACGCGCCATCGCCCTTGCTGGCGGTGAAGAGCTCATCGCGCAGCGGGTCGAACACCACGCCGTACACCGGCTCGCCCTTGTCGAGCAGCGCGATGGAGACGGAGAAGTGCGGGATGCCGCGCAGGTAGTTATGCGTGCCATCGAGCGGATCGATGACCCACACCAGCGGGCCCTTGCCGGTCTGGCCGGATTCCTCGCCCACGATGGCGTGGGTGGGGTAGGCGCGGCGGAGTTCCTTGACGATCTCGGCTTCGGCGAGGCGATCGACCTCGGAGGCGAAGTCCATCCGCTGCTTCTCGACGACCGCGAGGCCTTCGATGCGGTTCATGTAGCGCAGGATGATGTTTCCTGCGGAGCGCGCGGCGCGCGCCGCGACGTTGACGGCGGGTCTTGGCATGGGGATCGGCTTGGCAAAAGAACAGGGGAGGCGGTCGAAAGCCGCGTCGGCCGGGGAGTCTACCACCGGGGGCCGTCCCGCCCAAGTCACGGGCCGGTGTAGACTTTCCGGTCCTGATGATTCCCAGCTGGCGCCCATGGCCCCCACGCCCTACGACCACTTCCGCTTCGTCCTCGTCCGCACCTCGCATTCGGGCAATATCGGCTCGGCCGCCCGCGCCATCCGCACCATGGGCTTCGATCGGCTGACCCTGGTGGCGCCGAATCGCTTCCCCGACCCCGAAGCCACCGCGCTGGCGGCCGGTGCGGACGATGTCCTGGCCAACGCCGTGGTGGTCGATGACGTGGTCGGCGGCCTGGCCGGCACGACCTTCGCCCTGGGCCTGTCGGCGCGCCGCCGCGGGGTGAACATTCCTGAGCTGGATCCGCGCGAGGGCGCTGCCCAGGCGATCGCCGCCGCACGCCGGGGCGAGCAGGTGGCCCTGGTGTTCGGCAACGAGCGTACCGGCCTGGAGAACGATGAGCTTTCGCGCTGCCACGCCATGGTGCGCATCCCGAGCGTGGACGACTTCAGCTCGCTGAACCTCTCACAGGCGGTCCAGGTCGTGGCCTACGAGATCCGTACGGCGTTGCTGGCGGAGCAGGCGCAGGCTGCGCCGGTGGCAGAGCCGGCTGAGGTCGATCCAGATGAAGTGCCGGCCGACGCCGAACAGGTCGAACGCTTCTTCACCCACCTGGGCGAGACGCTGGACGACATCGAGTTCCACAAGGGCCGCTCGCCGACCACCATCATGCTCAAGCTGCGCAAGCTGTTCCTCCGCGCCCGCCCGGAACTGCGCGAGCTGCGCATCCTCCACGGCATCCTGGCCGACGCCCAGCGCATGGCCGATATGGCCCATAAGAAGGGCGACTGACGCTTCGCATCAGGGGCAGGTCACACCAGGTCGCGGAAGAATTTCAGTAGCGCGTGGCTGAAGGTGGCCGAAAGTGCCACGGCCGCCAGGGTCGAGGCCCACACTGCCAGCAGCAGAGCCCCATCCCGCTCCACCAGCGCAAACGCGAACGCCACCAACATGCCGCCGAACAGGTAGTTGGTGAAGGGGATCGGTAGCGCGAGCAGGAGCCCGATCAGGATCATCACCGCGCCCGAAATGAAGGTGAAAGGCCGACGGGTGAGCCGCTGCAGTCGCGGCTTGCAGGCCTTCTCCAGCCGCCCGCTGAAGGGCGCGATGCGGTCAAGGAAGCGCAGAAGCCCGTCTCTCGACATCGTGCGTCGTTTGAGAAATCCCGGAATCCACGGCTGTTCCAGCCCGATCAGCATCTCCAGACCCAGCCCGACGACCAGCACGCCCATGATGCCGCCGATGCCCACGGGTACCGGAATGAAGTTGGGGATGGCGAGCAGGAGCAGCAGGAAGCCGAACGCGCGCCGCTTCAAGGGTTCGAGCAACTGCTCGACGGTGATCCGCTCGCCCGGCGCGGAAAGCGCAGCCGCCCGGAGCAGGGCGGCGGTCTTTTCTTCGCGGGGCTCTTTGTCGGTCATGGCCCGAGCGTTGCCAGCGGGCCTTGAACCGAGGATGAGCGGTTACTCCTCGACCACCGTTTCGTCGGGCACGCTGCTGACCAGCACCTTGTCGATGCGCGCGCCATCCATGTCCACGACCTCGAAGCGGTGGCCTTGCCAGGCGAAGGATTCGCCCGCGTGCGGGATGTGCCCGAACGCCGTGGTGACCATGCCCGCCACGGTGCGGAAGTCGTGCTCTTCTTCGTTGGGCAGGCGATCCAGCTGGAGCAGTTCACGCAGGTCATCGGCCGGCAGCGCCCCGTCGAGCAGCCAGCTGCCGTCGTCGCGGCGGATGATCGGGCCGTCCTGGGCCGCGTCGTCCACCGCGGGCGCGGTCGCGCCGACCACCGCGGAGAGCAGGTCGTTCAGCGTCACCAGGCCCTCGATATCGCCGTATTCGTCCACGGCCAGCGCCAGCTGGGTATCCGCGTCACGGAACGACTCCAGCAGGTCGAGGGCACGTGCCGTGGCCGGCACGAACAGTGGCCGGGCCACATGGGCGAACAGGTCGACGTCGCCGGTCTGGAGGAAACGGATGAGCGATTTGACCTCTACCGTGCCGATCACCTCGCTTTCGTCACGGCGGTACACCGGGTAGCGCGAGAACGGCGTCTGGCGGAGGACCTCGAGGTTGTCCTCGCGCGGCGCGGCGATATCCAGCCACGCGATCTTCATGCGCGGGGTCATCACCGAGCCAACGGTGCGGTCGCCCAGGCGCAGCACGCGGTTCACCATGTTGCGCTCGTCGCTGTCCAGGATGCCCTGTTCGGCACTTTCGGCCACCAGCAGGCGGATTTCTTCTTCCGTCGCCGCGTTCGCGCCCTTCCGGTGCAGGCCGAGCACCCGCAGGATCCCGGTGGACACGTGGTTGAGCAGCCATACGAGGGGCAGGGTGATCCGCGATACCACCAGCATCGGCATGGCGATCTGGCTGGCGATCCGCTCGGGCGCGGTGAGGGCGGCGCGCTTGGGCACCAGTTCGCCCACGATGATCTGGATCAGGGACATCAGCAGGAAGCCAATCAGCCAGCCGAGCACCCGCATGTAGGGCTCCAGCCACTGGGGGCCGTCGCCGTGGATCAGCTCGGCGAAGTGCTCGGCCAGCTGGTCGCCGGCCAGGGCGCCCGTGATCAGGATGATCAGGGTCATGCCGACCTGAACGGTCGAGAGGAACTGCTCCGGCGCTTCGGCCAGCTGGAGCGCCACCCGGGCACGCCGGCTGTCGCGGGCCATCTGTTTCAGGCGGCTCTTGCGCGAAGCCACCACGGACATCTCGGACAAGGCGAAAAACGCGTTGCCGAGGGAAAGGACGAAGACGAGCAGGAGTTCGGTGAGCATGTGCAGGGCTATATACCAGACACGGCCAGTAAGGTCTTGCCGGGCGGATGCACCAAGGGTGGGCCGAGGTCCGGTAACATAAGCGTCATATTCCCCGATGATCCCCCAGGCAACCCCATGTTTTCACTCCAGACCATGTTCGGTAAGGGCGACAAGTTCTACGGCCTGCTCGAAGAAAGCGCCGAAGCCGCCCGCGAGAGCGCGAAAGCCATGCACCAGCTGGTGACCCGCGCCGACCGCTCCCCGGTCATGGCCGCCTTCACCACCACCCGGGCCCGCGAGAAGGCGCTGCACGCCCAGATCGGCGAAGAACTGGTCAACACCTTCGTCACCGCCCTGGACCGTGAAGACATCGAGGCGCTGAACTCGGCGCTCTACAAGATCCCCAAGACCATCGAGAAGTTCGCCGAACGCTACGTTATCGTCGCTGATCGCCTCCAGGGCGTCGATTTCGGCCAGCGCGCCGTGCTGCTCGAGCAGTCCGCCGATGTCGTGGTCGACATGATCGCCCAGCTCCGCCAGGGCCTGAAGATCGGTCCCGTGAAGAAGCTGCGCGACCAGCTGCATGCGCTGGAAGCCGAGGCCGACCGCCTCCTGCTCGATCCCTACCGCACGCTTTACGCCGAGGGCTCGGATCCGCTGCGCGCCATCCTCACCAAGGACCTGTTCGAACTGATCGAGAAGGCGGTGGACAAGTGCCGCGACGTGGGCAACGTCGTCTACGCCATCGTCCTCAAGAACTCCTGACGGCAGGCGTCCCATGAGCATGGTTATTGCGGTCGTCCTGATCGCCCTTGCCTTTACCTATATCAACGGCTTCCACGATACGGCGAACTCCATCGCCACCGTGGTCGCTACCAAGGTCCTTACCCCAGGCCAGGCCGTGCTGCTGGCGGCGGTTACCAACCTCGCGGGCGCCCTGTGGGGCACGGCGGTGGCGGCGACCATCGCCTCGGGCCTGATCGATACCGGTGTGGTGGAAGTGGGCTCGCAGCTGCTGATCAGCGCGCTGCTGGGCGCCACGATCTGGAACCTGATCACCTGGTGGCTGGGCCTGCCGTCCAGCTCCAGCCACGCCCTGGTGGGTGGCCTTGTGGGCGCTGCTCTGGCGGCCTCGCAGGAAAACATCCATTCGATCATCTGGTGGCAGGGTGGGGCGCACTGGTGGCTGGGCAAGGGCGTCGTCCCCAAGGTCATCGTCCCGATGATCGTCTCGCCGTTCCTGGGCTTCGTCATCGGCTTCCTGCTGATGGGCGCGCTGTACGCGCTGCTGGGCTGGTTCTCGAGCCAGAAGGGTTACCTGCACCGTTTCGGCCGTACGCCGTTCGTAAACAGCTTCTTCGGCAAGGCTCAGATCGTGTCGGCCAGCGCCATGGGTCTGTCGCACGGTATGAACGATGCGCAGAAGAGCATGGGCATCATCGCCCTGGCCCTGGCGGGTGCGACGGCGGCGGGCCACTTCGACCACCTGCCGGCGTTCCTTTCGTTCCTGCGTATTGAGCACGATCCGTCGGCGCCGGGTGGTTTCCCGATCCCGGTGTGGGTGAAGGTGGTTTGCGCGCTGACGATGGCTGGCGGTACCGCGGGTGGTGGCTGGCGCATCATCAAGACGCTGGGCCACAAGATGGTGAAGCTGCATCCGATCAATGGCTTCGCGGCGGAGGGCAGTTCGGCGGCGGTGATCCTGACGGCGTCGGTGCTGGGTATCCCGGTGTCGACGACGCATAACGTGTCGGCGTCGATCATGGGCGTGGGTGCGGCGAAGCGTTTCAATGCGATCCGCTGGTCGGTGGTGGAGCGCATGGTGTGGGCATGGATCCTGACCCTGCCGATCACCGCGGGCATCGGCTACGGCCTCGTCAAGCTCGGACATTTGTTCTAACAAGCCTGGACGGCTCGCCTTCGGCATCGCGGGCTCGGCTTACGCCATCGCTTTAGCGCTCAGACGTCTCTGGAAAGAGCCCTCGGCGCCCACCCTCGCTGCTCAGACAGGTCCTCGTCGTTCGACAAGGATGCCCCTCCGGGGCCATGTATTTGATTGGCCTACGGCCGCGAACCGGTCGCCGGGCGGGGGTTTGAAACTCGCCATCCTGGCTCGGTTTCAAACGAGCGGCCCTCCATGGCCGCTCCCGCCTTCGGCGGCTGTTCCCGCCCGTCGCCCTCGCCTGCGAAACTCGCCTCGAGGGTGGGCGCCGAGGACTCTCCGAGGCACCGAGGATGTGTGATGGGACCGCCGGCACCATGGTCGTGGCGGCCGGCCTTGTCGCCCGAGGCACAAACCCACCGACGTGCCCGCGACGTTCCTGTAGGAGCCCACCCTGTGGGCGACGCCGTTCGCGGCACATTCCGGGTCTTGCGGCGCTTGGCTCTTGATCGATCGTGCCGTACGAGAGGGCCTGAGCGCTGAGGCGAAAGATGTCGCCCACAGGGTGGGCTCCTACGGCCGTTTGTCAGGTGTGGGGTGCCGCGAGGGCGGCCGTGTTGCTGGCGGTGGCTTTCCCATCGGTTTGCCTCAGTGTGTCCGAGAGCCCTTGGCGCCCACCCTCGAGGCGAGTTGTCGGAGACGAGGTGGGCGGACGGGAACAGCCGCCGCAGGCGGGGCCGGCCATGGATGGCCGGTCGTTTGAAACCGAGCCATGGATGGCGAGTTTCAAACCCCCGTCCGCACGCCGGTTCGCGCCCGTAGGGCAATCAGGTACATGGCCCCGGAGGGGCATCCTTTTCGAACGTTGGAGACTTGTCTGAGCAGCGAGGGTGGGCGCCAAGGGCTCTTTCCGGAGACGTCCGAGCGCGAACGCGATGGCGAAAGCCGAGCCACGCGATGCCGAAGGCGAGCCGTAGAACCCCTACAGCGCGTCAGCCTCACCATTCACGACCTGCTCCAGCTGGTCACCCGTGGCGCCCAGCTCCTCGATGATCCGCGCCAACTCGCGCTCATCCAGGTAGTCGTAAGGCCGGTTCTCACAAAGGTGCAGATACGGCGAGCCATCCAGATCGGCCTCCGCCAGATAACCCGTACGCTGCTCCCAGTTGAAACGCAGGCAACGCCGCGCATCCAGGCCCGAAAGCGGCCCAATCGGCGTCGAAAGGCGTAGGAACCGCTGGCCATCGCCATCCTCAAGCTCAGCCAGGTAAATGCCCTGATGGCGGCCATCCGGCAGCTCCAGATCGAAGCTGATGACGTAAGGCTCATTCTGCCGCAGCTTGTGGATGCCGCCGACATGGGAGCGGATCGCCTCGAAGTGACGCATGGTCTTGCCCTGGGCTCTAACTTGGACCCCCGATGGTACGCTCACCATGTTTCGTTTGGCATGCACGAATCCACCATGGCTGAAGAACTCGACGACGACGAAGCCCGCGCCCTGCGCGCCCAGCGCATCATCGCGGCCGTCGCCGCAATACCCCGTGGCCGGGTCGCAAGCTACGGTGCGATTGCCGCACGCGCCGGCTACCCGGGACGCGCGCGCCTGATCGGGCGGGTGCTGGGCGAGGCGCCAGGCCGCCTCGACCTGCCGTGGCACCGCGTGCTGCGCGCCGATGGCCGCATTGGCATCCCCGCAGGCACCCAGGGCTACCGGGAGCAGTGCCGCCGATTGAAAGCCGAAGGCGTCACGGTGAAGGACGGCCGTGTGCCCATGAGTGCCTTCGGCCTCGACCATGATCTGGATCGCGCGATCTGGGGTTTCCCGGGCGCTTAGCGGTACACCACCTCAAGGAGGCGCCAGCGCGTGGCGGGATCTCGTTCCATGGCGTATGCGAATAGCGGCACACGGGCCAGGCTTGCTGTGGACCGTGTCGTGGTTTCGACAGCCGCCTGGCGTTCGCAGGCGGTCGCGGGGTCGCCAGCAGGGCAGGTGGGCTCCAGGATCGCGCCGGAGAAGCGGATCGCACCGCCGTCGGCGGCCAGAACGGGTGACGCTGTGCAGGCGAGCAGCGTCAGGAAGGGCAATACGGTGCGCATGATGTCGTCCCCTTGGGTGCCCGGAAAAAGCCGGTGGCTGGCGGGCACTTAGCCCACGTCCATTACGCGCCTTCGCCAGCAGACGGGACAAGCGCTTACGGCTGAATACGGTGTAGGCCTACGCTGATTTGGGAGGGTTCCCGTTCAGGCCGGAGGACCCGGTTTGTTAGCATGGGCGCATGCAGTCTTCCGCCTCTGACATCCTAAATTCCGTTTTCGGGTACCCCGCGTTCCGCGGCCAGCAGCAAGCCATCGTCGAGGAAGTCGCCGGTGGCGGCGACGCGCTCGTGCTCATGCCTACGGGCGGCGGCAAATCGCTCTGCTACCAGATCCCGGCGCTCATGCGTTATGGCACCGGCATCGTGGTATCGCCGCTCATCGCGCTCATGCAGGATCAGGTCGATGCCCTGCTCGAAGCAGGCGTCAGGGCGCGTTATCTCAACTCCAGCCTCGATGCGCTGACCCAGCGCGAAGTGGAAGACCAGTTGCTCGCCGGCGAGATCGACATGCTCTATGTCGCGCCCGAGCGACTGCTGACGGGCCGGTTCCTCGCGCTGCTCGATCGTATTCCCATCGCGTTGTTCGCCATCGACGAAGCCCACTGCGTCTCGCAGTGGGGCCACGACTTCCGCCCGGAGTACCGCGAGCTCACGTTGTTGCACGAGCGCTTCCCGGAAGTGCCGCGCATTGCGCTCACCGCTACCGCCGATGAGCGGACCCGCGAGGAAATCGTTGACCGGCTGCGCCTGGGCGAGGCCAAACGCTTCGTTTCCAGCTTCGATCGCCCCAACATCCGCTATCGCGTGGCACCTCGGCAGAACGCACGCCGCCAGCTGCTCGATCTGCTCGACGCGCACCGCGGCGACGCAGGCATCGTGTATTGCCTGAGCCGGCGCAAGGTCGATGAAACCGCGGCATGGCTCGCGGAAGCGGGTGTCGATGCATTGCCATACCACGCCGGCCTCGACCAGGAGACCCGCCAGCGCCACCAGCAGCGTTTCCTGCGGGAGGATGGCATCGTCATGGTCGCCACCGTCGCGTTCGGCATGGGTATCGATAAACCCGACGTACGCTTCGTCGCACACCTCGACCTGCCGCGCAGCATGGAGGGCTACTACCAGGAGACCGGCCGCGCCGGTCGCGATGGCCTGCCTGCCGAAGCCTGGATGGTTTACGGCTTGGGCGACGTAGTGACGATGAGCCAGATGATCGCGCAGTCCGAATCGGGCGACGATCGCAAGCGCATCGAGCGGCTCAAGCTCGATAACCTGCTCGGTTATGCGGAAGCGACACGCTGCCGCCGCCAGCTCTTGCTCGAAGCCTTCGCGGAGAGCCATGGTGGAAACTGCGGCAACTGCGATAACTGCCTCGTCCCTCCAAAGACCTGGGATGCCACGCTCGCCGCGCAAAAAGCGATGTCGGCCATTTACCGAAGCGGCCAGCGCTACGGCGCGGGTCATCTGATCGAAATCCTGCGCGGCGAGGCCGGTGAGCGCGTACGCGACCTGGGCCACGACAAGCTCAGTGTCTTCGGTGTCGGCGCCGACATGGATGCCACGCAGTGGCGTTCCGTCTTCCGCCAGTTGCTTGCAGCGGGGTTGATCGAGGCCGATCCGGAGGGGTACGGCACGCTACGTCTGTCGGCGCAGAGCGGGCCGGTGTTGAAGGGCGAGCGCACCGTACAACTGCGCGAGGATGCCCGCCCTGCAAAAGGCCGGCGCACGAAAGGCTCGGCGCCCGCCGCGGGCAGTACGCTTGGTATCGAGGCGACGGAAGAACCCTTGTGGAACGACCTGCGCCGTGTTCGCGCGGAGCTGGCCAAGGCACACGGCGTGCCGGCGTACGTCATCTTCCACGATGCCACGCTCCTCGCCATGCTGCGTGCGCTGCCGCAGGATGAGGATGAGCTCTCGGCCATCAGTGGCGTGGGCGAAAGCAAGCTCAAGCGCTATGGCAAGGATTTCCTTGCGGTCCTCACGGCCGCCGAATGAGATGGGTTGGCTGGCGCGGGTTTGAGAGTATTCTCAAACCCGCGCCAGCGTTGAAAAAAATCCGGCCGAAACGCTTGCATCGCAGGGGTGGTGTCCCCAAACCTTAGGGGCTAGCCCCACATCGATACGTTCGCCGACGTGACGAGACGAGGGTGCATGCCGCGGCGCGCCGCCGCGGCTAACGACGACTCAGGGAGCCGCCCATGCACGACGCCACGCCACTCATCGCCACCATCGTCGGTGGACTCGTCCTCGCCTTCATCTTCGGGGCCATCGCCAATCGCATCCGCCTGCCGGTCATCGCCGGCTACCTGGTCGCGGGCGTCGTGGCCGGGCCGTTCACGCCGGGCTACGTCGCGGACGCGCATATCGCGCAGGAACTCGCGGACCTTGGTGTCATCCTGCTCATGTTTGGCGTGGGCCTGCACTTCTCGCTGAAAGACCTGCTCGCGGTAAAGAACATCTCGATCCCCGGTGCCGCCGTGCAGATGGGCGTGGCGACGGGGCTTGGCATGTTGCTGGGCTGGGCGCTCGGCTGGCCCATGGCGCAGGGCTTCGTGTTCGGCCTGGCATTGTCGGTCGCAAGCACCGTGGTGCTGCTGCGTGCGATGGAGGAACGCCGCCTGCTTGATAGCGACCGCGGTCGCATCGCGGTCGGCTGGCTCATCGTGGAAGATCTCGCGATGGTGCTTGCGCTCGTGCTGCTCCCCGCGCTGGCCGGTTTCCTGGGCGAAGGCCACGAAGGTCCGGCGCCGGGCATGGGCGAACTCGTGCAGACCGTCGCCATGACCATCGGCAAAGTGGTCCTCTTCGTCGCCGTCATGCTGATCATCGGTAAGCGCGCCATTCCGTGGATGCTGCAGGCAGTGTCGGGTACCGGCTCGCGCGAGCTGTTCCGGCTCGCCGTGCTCGCCATTGCACTGGGCGTGGCGTTCGGCGCTGCGCATCTGTTCGACGTGTCGTTCGAGCTGGGCGCGTTCTTCGCCGGCATGATGATGGGCGAGTCGAAACTCTCGCAGCAGGCGGCGGAAGAAACGCTGCCGCTACGCGATGCGTTCGCGGTGCTGTTCTTCGTCTCGATCGGCATGCTGTTCAATCCGCACATCCTCATCTCGCAGCCGTGGCTCGTCCTTGCCGCGTGCCTCATCATCATCGTCGGTAAGTCGGCCGCTGCGTTCTTCATCGTGCGGATGTTCGGCCGGCCGAAGAAGACCGCGCTGACCATCGCTACCAGCCTTGCGCAGATCGGCGAGTTCTCCTTCATCCTGGCAGGCCTCGGCGTGTCGCTCGGCCTGCTCAGTGAAGAAGCGCGCGACATCCTGCTCGCCGCTGCCATCGTTTCGATCCTGGTGAACCCCTTGCTGTTCGTCGCCCTCGATCGCTGGGTGGCGAAACACGATGCCGACGCGCCGGAAGAGCACCCGAACATGCGTGGCCACACGGTGCTCGTGGGCTTTGGCCGCGTCGGTCGTCGTGTGTTCGCGGAGCTGAGCGCGGCGGGGTCGCCCATCCTGGTGATCGAGACCGACGAAGACGCGGTGCGCGATCTTCGCGAACAGGGCGGGGCGGATATCGTGATCGGCAACGCGGCCGCAGCACCGGTACTGGCCGAGGCCAACCTCAATTCGGCGCGTGCGCTGATCGTCGCGGTGCCCGATCCGTTTGAAGGCGGCCAGGTCGTGCGTGCGGCGCGTGCCGTGCGTCCCGATCTGCCGATCGTAGCCCGCGCCCACTCACCCGAATGCGTGAGCCACCTGGCGGGCCTGGGTGCCAGCGAGGTGATCTATGGCGAGCAGGAACTGGCCCACAGCATGTTCGAAGCCGCTCAGCCCAAGGTCGCAGCCGCGGGGCACGGCGGTCACTGAGTGCGATCGACGCTAGGCCCGACGTGCTGTGCCCGGCGTAGCGCCAGGTGTTTCAGGCCTGGCGTGCCGCCGCGCTGGGCTGCAGGTTTTTCTCCGAATCGTTGATCATCGCCAGCATGGCGTCGCTCGCCGCCTTCGGGTCGCTATCGCGGATCGCGTGGAATGCCTGCTGGTGGTACGGCAGTGAGTATTTGAAATTCGCCGTCGTGCGCGCGGACAGCACGAAAAACGTGCCCAGCGCGGTTTCGATCACGGTAAAGAGCGATGAAAGTAATTCATTGCCCGTGGCGCGCAGTACCGCATCGTGGAACTTCAGGTCGGCATCGGCCCACTCGTCGAGCGTGGTCGATGCTTCCATCAGGCCGAGCGCGGCTTCGATGCTCGCCAGTTGTTCCTCGCTGCGGTGACTCGCTGCGGCGGCCGCGGCGGCCGGTTCGATAATCTTGCGCATCTGCACCAGCTTGTGGACGAAGTCATCCGTCGGCATCGAGGCGCAACGCCACGCGAGCACGTCGGGGTCGAGCTGGTTCCAGTAGCGCTCGTCGAGCACGCGCGCGCCAACGCCCGAGCGGGATTCGATGAGGCCCTTTGCCGACAACACTTTCAGCGCTTCGCGCAACGCGGTGCGGCTGACATGCAGGCTCTCCGCCAGTGTTTCCTCGCGGGGAAAGATCTCGCCTGGCCGCACTTTGCCGCCGACAATGCGCTGTCCAAGCTCCTGCACGACATGGCCGTGCAGGTTGCGCGCCGTACCTGGTTTTTTCACTGAAGGCCGCCCTGTGACATGCACTTAGTCATATAAACGGACTATATGCAGATCGGGACGAATACCGCCAGATGGTGGACGTCTTCCCGGCGAGTTTCGTAAGCGCCATCGGTGCTTTTCGTGCGGCGCTGCGACAGGGAGGCCCGCGCATTACATCACCTAACGTCCCGCATCGACGAAAACGCGTCGCATTCTCCGAACTTTCTCACTCAAACCTTCTTTTGCCGCAGTGCGGCAAAAGAACCTAAGTAAAATCGGACACTTGCGACTTTGTAGGACAATATGTTTGACTGATGTTCCGCCGAGTCAGGCGGGTGTGGGGACAACACAAGCGACGAGCGGGTGACCTGTCAGGCCGCCCATGGGGAAGGCATGCCCGCGCTGACAAAAAGCGCGGCCATTGAGGGAAGGGCAGCATGGCGAAGGCATGTTGGGCACAGGCAGTGGGGCTGGCGATCGCGCTGGTGGCGCCGATGGTTTCGGCGACTGACGCGGCGCGCTGGACGCCCGCCCAGGCGAACGCCTGGTACGCGAAGCAGGCATGGCCTGTCGGTAGCAACTACATCCCCGCCGATGCGATCAACCAGTTCGAGATGTGGCAGGCCGATACCTTCGATGCCGCCCGTATCGACAAAGAGCTTGGCTGGGCCCAGAAGCTTGGCATGACCACCATGCGTGTGTTCCTGCACGACCAGCTCTGGCAGCAGGACGCCGCAGGCTTCAAGAAGCGCATCGATACCTTCCTTGCCATCGCCGCCCGTCACGGCATCAAGCCCGTGCTGGTCCTGTTCGATTCCTGCTGGGATCCCACGCCGAAGCTCGGCAAGCAGCACGCGCCGGTGCCGGGTGTGCACAACTCCGGCTGGGTTCAGGGCCCTGGCGTAGCGATGGACGATCCCAGCCAGTATCCCCGGCTGAAGGACTACACCGTCGATATCGTCAAAACCTTCGCGAAGGATCCGCGCATCCTCGCGTGGGACGTGTGGAACGAACCGGATAACCCCGGCGGTGGCAACTACACCACCAACCCGAAGGACAAGTTTGATCGCGTCGCCCAGTTGCTGCCCCAGGTGTTCGATTGGGCGCGCAGTGCGGCACCCACGCAGCCACTCACCAGCGGCGTATGGCATGACGATAACTGGGCGCCGGGTGCGAAGCTCAACGCGGTGGAGACCACCCAGCTCGAGCGCTCCGACATCATCACTTTCCACAGCTACGACTGGCCGGAGACGTTCGTCTCCCGTGTCGCGCAGCTGAAGCCGTACGGCCGTCCGATGATCTGTACGGAATACATGGCCCGCGGCGCCGGTTCCACCATCGACGGCATCCTGCCGCTGGGCAAGAAGCTGGATGTCGGCATGATCCAGTGGGGTTTCGTCGAGGGGAAGACGCAGACCACCATGCCCTGGGATTCCTGGGACAAGCCTTACGTGACCAAGCCGCCCGTGCTCTGGTTCCACGACCTGCTGCATACCGACGGCACGCCGTACCGCCAGCGTGAAGTCGAGATTGTCCGCCTGCTTTCGACCTCGCCACGGGGTGTGGTGCCGCCAGACGCCGTGTCGTATCCGCTCCAAGCCGTCAAGAACGTTCGCTGATACCTAATCTCTGAGGGGAGATTTCCATGAAGCGCTTGTCCATCCCAACGACGCTGCTCGCGTCGATGATCGCTGCTGCCTTGTCGCCGGTGTACGCCGCCGACGCCCCGGCTGCTTCCACTGCCCAGGCACCCGCCGGTGTTGTCGCCCAGACCGCCACGCCCGCCCCGCAAACCACCGACCAGGCTGCCGACCAGGCGGCCGGTAAGGACGGCAAGAAGCCCGCCGCCACGGCGCAGCGCGATGCGGCCGCGAACGCGGTGAACCTTAATGGCGTGACCGTGCAGGCCCTGCGCGAGAGCCTTTCCAGCGCGCAGCAGATCAAGCAGGACTCGCGCATGGTCGTCGATTCGATCGTGGCGGAAGACGTGGGCAAGCTGCCCGACAACAGCGTGGCCGATGCGCTCCAGCGCATCACCGGTGTGCAGGTGGCGCAGGGCTTCCAGGGCGAAACCACCTCGGTGGTGATCCGCGGCCTGCCCAATGTGGCCACCACGCTTAACGGCCGCGAGATCTTCTCCGGCGTCGGCCGCGCCTTCGCGTTCCAGAACCTGCCGGCCACGGCGGTGAAGGCGCTGAACGTCTACAAGTCGAGCGAAGCCAGCATGATCGACGGCGGCATCGCCGGCGTGGTCGACATGCAGCTGTACCGCCCGCTGGATTTCGACGGTTCGCGCGTCTCGGCGACCTTCAACGAAACCCATAGCCATTACGCCGACAAGAACGACCCGCAGGGCAGCTTGCTGCTGAGCAACCGCTGGCACACCGATGCCGGTGAATTCGGCGCGCTGCTCAACGTAGGCGCGAGCGAGCAACACTACGACTACAACGCCGTCTGGGCCGACTATCCCAAGGTGCTGACGGGCGCCAACGGCGACCCGATCCGTTCCAGTGGCGGCGACCTGATCTCGGCACCGAACGGCTTCGGCGCCGACTACAACCTCGGCAAGCGCAAGCGCCAGGAAGCGAACTACGCGCTGCAGTGGAAGCCGAACGACAACACCGAGTTCTACGTGGAAGGCCTGTATGACTGGATGAACGACCAGTACAACCAGCCGTTCTTCTTCAGCTTCCCCACCGGTGCCATCGACCCGAGTTCGGTGACCGTCGGCAACAACTGCTACGCCAACCAGCAGACCGGCTCGGCCTATTACG
Source organism: Luteibacter aegosomaticola (assembly GCF_023078475.1). Classification (NCBI taxonomy): domain Bacteria; kingdom Pseudomonadati; phylum Pseudomonadota; class Gammaproteobacteria; order Lysobacterales; family Rhodanobacteraceae; genus Luteibacter; species Luteibacter aegosomaticola. Next base: position 1,182,647 of record NZ_CP095741.1, read on the forward strand.
GCCAGCGCATCTGCGATGCCACCAGCGCCACATGGAGCGGCAACAGCTACGCGGCGACTAGCACCCAGGCCCACCAGGAACGGGGCCACGATATCCAGAACTCGATCGGTGCGAAGTGGCATGAGGACAAGCTGAGCCTCTCCACGGATTTCTCGTGGAACTCTACCTCGTTCAACGAGCAGACCTTCATCATCGATACCTTCCTGAAGGGGCCGATCACGACGGTGTGGAGCGGTAACCAGGGCGATCACACCAACTGGGGCCTGGCCGGAAATCCCGAAACGAATCCGTCGAACTTCTACCTCAACGGCCTGTTCCAGACCTGGAATAACCAGAAGGCCAAGCAGTTCGCCTGGCGCGCCGACGGTAACTACGATTTTGCTGGCGATTTCTTCCAGTACGCGGATTTCGGCCTGCGCTATTCGAACCACAAGGCGCAGTACGTCGGCAGCGTGGAAATCTCCACGCCGCCGCCGGGTGGTACGGGTGACATCCCGGCCAATCCGAACCCGGCCAACCAGGTGGTCGCGCGCTTCCCGAGCGATTACTTCACGGCCATGCCCAGCACCTCGGCGCTGCCGACGAACTGGCTGACGGGTTCGTATAGCTACCTGACCAACAATGCCGACGCCCTGCGCGCGCTGTACGGCCTGCCGACCGGCCTGGCGCCCGAGAATCCGGGCCGTTACTACCAGATCAAGGAGCAGGCGATCGCCGGCTACCTGCAGGTGGCCTATGGCAACGATCTGTTCGGCATGCCGTTCGACGGCCTGATGGGTTTCCGCATGGAGCGCAACCTGCGTCGCCTGAATGCGTACTCCTATAACGCCGATACCAACATCTACACGCCGATCAGCGCCGGCACGAATGCGCCGGTGTACCTGCCGAATCTGAGCTTCAACCTGCACATGACCGACCAGCTGCAGTTGCGCCTGGTCGCGGCCAAGACCATCACGTACCCGGACTTCGGCCAGCTGAATCCGTCGATCTCGCTGAACCCGCCGACGATCAATCGTGCCGGTGCGGCCGCCAGCGGTAACCCGAACCTCACGCCGATCAAGTCCACCAACTACGACGCCTCGCTGGAGTACTACTTCGGTCAGTCGAGCTATGTGAGCGCGAACGCGTTCTATCGCGACATCAAGGGCTACATCCAGAACTACGTGACGGACGTGACGATCGGCGGCCTGCCGTACCAGCTGTCGTCGCCGCAGAGTGCGGGTTCCGGCCACCTCGATGGTGCCGAAGTCGCCTACCAGCAGTTCTTCGATTTCCTGCCGGGTGCGTTCAATGGCCTGGGCGTGCAGCTGAACTACACGTACATCGAAGGCAGCACGCGTTCGCCGCAGTACATCGGTGGCCCGGTGGTGGCCGCGCCGCTGCAGAACGTGTCGAAGAACAACGGCAACGCCGTGCTGATGTATGAAAAGTACGGCGTGTCGGCTCGTCTCGCTTACAACTACCGCAGCCACTACATCGATGGCTTCAACGCGGTGAACGTCGCCGGTGTGAACGACTGGATCAAGCCCGCCAACCAGGTCGATTTCTCGCTGGCTTATGACTTCACCAAGAACCTGACGGGTGTGTTCAACGCCACCAATATCCTTGGCGCCAACCTGCACCAGTACTTCGGTGACGGCACCAGCCGCCCGCGCGATATCCGCTACCAGGATCGTAGCGTCGGCGTGGGTATCCGTCTCAAGCTCTGACGTTTTCTTCCCTGGCGTATCGGGCATTGCGTCCCGATACGCTTCTTTTTTTCACGAGGGATAACACGATCATGATGTCGTTCAAGCGCCACGCGCTCGCCCTGGCCCTGCTTTCCGTCACCACCGGTGCCTGCGCGGCGCCGGCCATGCCGGAGGTGGTCGGTACGCATCTCGCCGACGGTTCGGGTTATGTCACCGTCACGCCCATCGGCGAGGGCACCGACCGCCTGCTGATGGCATTCGAGCAGAAAGGCATGGCGGGTATCGCGCTGTGGCGTAGCGATGATGGTGGTGACCACTGGCAATCGGTGGGCAACGTCACCGACCAGGTGCACAAGGACCCGGCATGGCAGTTGCGCTGGCAGCCGCACCTGATGCGGATGCCGCGCGCCAGTGGCGGCCTGCCCGCGGGCACGTTGATTCTTTCGGCGAATGCCACAGGCAATAACGCCGAGGGCAGGGTGTCGTCGGAGGATCTGCAGGTCTACGCCTCCACCGACCAGGGCGCGACGTGGCATTACCGCGGCTCGGTCATTCGTGGCGGCGGCAAACCCGAGGACAAGGACAACAAGGGAGTGTGGGAGACCAACATCCACATCCTCGATGATGGCCGCATGGTGGCGTATTACTCCACCGAGCAGCACAAGGCTGAAGGCTATAACCAGGCGCTCGGGCACAAGCTGTCCACCGACGGCGGCAAGACCTGGGGCAACGAAGTACTGGATGTGGCCATTCCGGGTGGCGTCGAGCGGCCAGGCATGGCCGTTGTCACGCGCCTCGGCGATGGCCGCTATGCCATGACCTACGAAAACATCGACGGCCCGAACAATGGCCAGGTGCACATCAAGTTCAGCCGCGATGGCCTCGACTGGGGTGATCCGCAACGGCATGGCCTGCCGGTGGCGACCGCTTCGGGCGCGTGGCCGTCGGCATGCCCTGTCGTGCAGTGGTTCCCGATCGGTGGCCCGGAGGGCACGCTGGTGATCTCCGCCGAGCGCGCGGGCGGTGGTGGCGATGAAGGTGGACGTTCGCTGTACTGGAACAACGCTTCAGGTCGCGGGCCGTGGTGGGAAGCACCGGCTCCGGTGCAGAAGCGCACCGGCAACATCCACGCTGGCTGGACACAGGCGTTGATTCGCCGTGCGGATGGGCGTTTCCTGCATGTGACGACCTCGTCGTCGCCCACCGAGCCCACCTCCGAATGGGCGAATGAAGTGCTCTATCAATCGGCCGCGCTGGATTTCGAGCGGTTTGAAGCGGAAGACGCCGCGCGGGAAGGCAGTGTTGCCATCCCTGATCCGAAGGCGTCGAACGGGCGCAAGGCGCGGCTCGGTGCGGGCCGCGATGGCCGGCTGACGTTTGACGTGAATACCGGGGCCGGTGAGCGCACGCTGCGCGTTCGCTTCCAGACCGTCGGCTTGCCGGGCGTGCCGGCGCTCGCCGTCAACGGCGCTCGCCAGCCAGCAGGTACAGTGCGCGATGACCATGATGGATGGTCGATGCTGGAGACGCGGGTGAAGCTGTTGCCAGGTAGCAACACCATCGATATCGATGGCGGCGCGCACGTGCTGGATATCGATTTCCTGCAGGTGAGTCCCTGATGCGGCCGCTGATCGGCGCATTGCTTGTGGCGGCTGGGGTGATGGCGGGAGGTGCCTCCGTCCGCGCACAGGCGCTGCTGCCTTCCGGTCCCGATCCGTGGGTCGCGCAGCGCGATGGCGTGTATTACTACATGAACACGATGGGTGACCGCATCGCGATCCGGAAGACGACGGACCTGCAGAAGCTGAGGGATGCGCCGCCGGTCACCGTCTGGACGCCGCCGGCTTCCGGCCCGAATTCGGCGGCCGTCTGGGCACCGGAGCTGCACTACCTCGACGGCAAGTGGTACCTGTACTACACGGCCGCCGACAAGCAACACAACGATGACGCCCATCGGCACATCTTCGTGCTGGAGAACGCCGCAGCAGATCCGACCACGGGGACGTGGGTCGACAAGGGCATGCTGGCGACGCATCTCAACGGCATCGACGGTACGGTGTTCGAGTACCAGGGCAACCGCTACTTCGCGTACTCGGCCTATGTGGGCGACCACAGCGACCTGGTCCTCGCGCCTATGCCGAACCCGTGGACCCTTGGCAAACCCCAGGTGGATATCGCCACGCCGACTTTCACCTGGGAAATGCAGGGGGGTCGAAAGATCCTCGAGGGCCCCGAGTTCATCGAAGGCCCCGATGGCACGGCCTACCTGAGCTACTCCGGTAGCGCATGCTGGGCCGATGGTTACTCGATCGGCCTGCTGACCGCGGCAAAGGGAGCGAACCTGCTTGCGTCCGCCACCTGGGTGAAGTCCCCGAAGCCGGTCATGGCCAGCTCGCCGCGAAACAACGTCTACGCCCCGGGCCACAACGGCTTCTTCAAATCGCCCGACGGCAAGACCGACTGGATCATCTACCACGCCAACGGCGGCCCCGACTGGAAATGCACCGCCCGCCGCGCACCCCACGCCCAGCCACTGAGCTGGGACCCGAGGGGCAAACCCATCTTCCCCGAACCCCGCTAACCCCATAGCTCTTGTAGGAGCGCGCTTGCGCGCGATCCACGCTGCCGCCAGCTCCATCGCGCGCAAGCGCGCTCCTACAACAGCGGCGGCGCGCATTCGCAAGACATTGCCGGACACATCGCCCTAACGTTTCGCTGGCTACCGTTAACGGGTTAGCACTAGCGAAAACGGAGGCACGATGGCATCCCGGATCGAAGATTACGCCATGCTCGGCAACTGCCGGAGCGCGGCCCTGGTGGGGCGCAACGGCTCCGTCGACTGGCTCTGCCTGCCACGCTTCGACTCGTCCGCCTGTTTTGCCGCCCTGCTGGGCGACGAAGGCAATGGCCGCTGGTCACTGGCCCCGGCCGACCCCGACGCCACGAGTACACGCCAGTACATCGATGGCAGCCTGGTTCTGGAGACGGTGTGGACCACGGCTACTGGCAAAGCCAGGGTCATCGATTTCATGCCGTTCGCCGGCGACCAGGTCGGCATCACCCGGATCGTCGAGGGGCTGGAAGGCCGCGTCGACTTCGAAAGCCGCCTCACGGTCCGCTTCGATTACGGCAACGCGTTGCCCTGGGTCACGACCTGCGACGACGGCACCCTGACCGCCGTGGCCGGCCCCGACATGGTGGCGTTGCGCACGCCGGTCGAGATGGAAGGCGAGGGCATGGAAAGCGTTGGCCGCTTCCAGGTGGCGGCCGGTGAATCCGCCCCCTTCGTCTTCGCCTGGGGCCCGTCGCACCTGCCGCCACCCGAACCCCTGGATCCGCGGAAGGCCTTGAAGGATTCGCTGGACTACTGGGAAGCCTGGTCCAACCGATGCAATGGCAGCGGTGAGTGGAGCGATCTCGTCCGCCGCTCGCTCATCGTGCTGAAAGGGCTGAGCTACGAACCCACGGGCGGCATCGTCGCCGCTCCGACGACGTCGTTGCCGGAACAGTTCGGTGGCGAACGCAACTGGGATTACCGTTTCTGCTGGGCACGCGATGCCACCTTCGTGCTCTCCGCGTTGGTGAACGCGGGCTACCACGACGAAGCCAGCGCCTGGCGCGACTGGGTCCGCCGCGCGGTGGCCGGCTCCCCCGGCCAGTTGCAGGTGATGTACGGCCTGGCGGGCGAACGCCGGCTCGAGGAATACGAACTCACCTGGCTGAAAGGCTACGAGGGCGCACGCCCGGTTCGCGTCGGCAACGCCGCTTCCAACCAGTTCCAGCTGGATATCTTCGGTGAACTGGTCGGCGCGTTCTCGCATGCGATGAAACACGGCGTGGTGCTGCATCCGGAGGCCGACAACGTCCAGGCCGTGTTCCTCGACCACCTGGCCGAGATCTGGCGCCACCCCGACGAGGGCATCTGGGAAATCCGTGGCGAATCACGCCACTTCGTCCATTCCAAGGTCATGGCCTGGCTGGCGTTTGCCCGCGCGGCCGAGCAGCAGCGCGAGGGCCTGGACCCGCATTATGTAAAGCGCTGGCGAAGCATCGCCGATGAGATCAAGGCCGATATCCTGGCCAAGGGCGTCGATCCCGAGCGTGGCTGCTTCACCCAGTCCTACGGGTCCAAAGAGCTCGATGCGAGCCTGCTGCTGGTGACCCTTACCGATTTCCTCCCGCCGGACGATCCGCGCATCATCGCCACCGTGCGCGCCATCGAAGAAGATCTGCTGGTCGAGGGCTTTGTCCGCCGTTATGACACCCGCTCGGGCGTCGATGGCCTGCCGCCGGGCGAGGGCGAGTTCCTGCCGTGCAGCTTCTGGCTCGTCGAAAATTACGTGATGCTGGGCCGGATGGACGAAGCGCGGGCGCTCTTCGAACGCCTTGCCGCACTCACGAATGACCTCGGGCTGCTCTCGGAGGAGTACGATCCCCGTTCGAAACGGCTCCTGGGCAATTTCCCACAAGCCTTTTCGCACGTCGCGTTGGTTAATGCCGCCTTTAGCCTGGCGCACGGATACAGCGCGACAGCCGATATCCACGCATCCCCCGAATCCAACGTTCCCCAAGGAGTCAGTGCATGAGCCAAGCCCAACCGAAGCGCGCGACCTCCCGCGCTCATCCGGCCGACCCGTGTACCGTCGTGATCTTCGGCGCCGCCGGTGACCTCACCAGCCGCCTCGTCGTCCCCGCGCTGTACAACATGCGCCGTACCGGCCTGCTCTCGGATAACTTCTCCATCGTGGGTTTCAACCACGGCAAGATGTCCGACAACGCCTGGAAGAAAAACCTGCATACCTCGCTGGAGCGCTACGTCTCCGGTGCGGGCCAGCGCCTCGATGAAGAGGCCTGGGGCTGGCTGAGCAGCCAGATGACCTACTTCGCCGGCGATTTCGACGATGCCGCGTCGTTCCACTCGCTTGCCACCAAGCTGAAGGACATCGATCGCCGCCGTGGCACCCAGGGCAATGTCCTGTTCTACCTGGCCACGCCGGAGCGTTTCTTCGGCGATGTAATCGAGCAGCTGCGCAAGGCCGGCCTCACCGACGATGGCGGCGTGGATGGCGACCACTGGCGCCGCGTCATCATCGAGAAGCCGTTCGGCCACGACCTGGCCTCGGCCCAGGCGCTGAACGAGCGCATCCTGAAGGTGCTGCGCGAAGACCAGATCTACCGCATCGACCACTTCCTGGGTAAGGAAACGGTGCAGAACATCATGGCCTTCCGCTTTGCGAACGGCCTGTTCGAGCCCATCTGGAACCGCGACCGCATCGACCACGTGCAGATCACCGTGGCCGAGACCGTGGGCGTCGAGCGCCGTGGCTCGTTCTACGAGCAGACCGGTGCCATGCGCGACATGGTGCCGAACCATCTGTTCCAGCTGCTGGCCATGGTGGCGATGGAGCCGCCGACCTCGTTCGATGCCGAAGCCGTGCGCACGCGCAAGGCCGAGGTGATCGAGGCGATCCGCCCGATCGCACCGGAAGATGCCGTGCGGGGCCAGTACGGCCCGGGCGCGGTGAATGGCCAGCTGGCCCGCGCGTATCGCGACGAGCCGGACGTGGCGCCGGATTCGGTCACGGAAACCTTCGTGGCCATGAAGCTTTCGATCGACACCTGGCGCTGGTCGGGCGTGCCGTTCTACCTGCGCACCGGCAAGCACATGGGCCGTCGCACCACCGAGATCGCGATCCGCTTCAAGTCCGCCCCGATGGCGCCGTTCCGCGGCACGGGCATGGATGCGTTCGGGCCGGACTGGTTGGTGCTGCAGATCCAGCCGGATGAGGGCATCTCGCTGCAGTTCGACGTGAAGCGCCCCGGCCCGCGCGTGGAGCTCGCTCCCGTGCGCATGGATTTCAAGTACGCCGACTGGTTCCGCGCGGAGCCGAACGTGGGCTACGAGACCCTGCTTTACGATTGCATGACCGGCGATGCGACGCTGTTCCAGCGCGCGGACATGGTTGAGGCATGCTGGCGCGCGGTGCAGCCGGTCATCGATGACTGGCACCAGCGCACGCCGGCGGATTTCCCGAACTATGCCTCGGGCAGCGCGGGTCCGGCGTCGTCGGATACGTTGCTGGCGATGGGCGGCCGTTCGTGGCGTCCGCTGAACACCGGCACCGAGCCGGCACGCCGCGCGGCGCGTCAGAAGGCTGAAGCGGGTTCCGCACCAGTGGCGGCGGCTAAGGAGCCGGCAAAGCCGACGCGCACGAAGCGTGCAGCGGCGAAGAAGGTATTGCGCGCGGCGTCGGTGAAGAAGGCTGCACCTGCCAAGAAGGCGACCGTGAAGAAAGCGGCGGTGAAGAAGGTCGTCGCGGCCAAGAAAACGCCCGCGAAGAAAACGGCAGTCCGCAAGGCAGCCACCAAGAAACGCACCACGAAGAAATAAGCCAAAGGGGCCCTCCGGGGCCCCTTCTTCTTTCGTAGGAGCCCACCCTGTGGGCGACATGTTTCGCCTCACCACAACAGTTCTTCAGGCTTTGTCGCGAACGGCGTCGCCCACAGGGTGGGCTCCTACACGGGGGCCTTGTGTCAGTGTGAGGAGACGTAGATCGCGTCGGCGAAGGGCTCGGGTAGGGCGAAGCTTTCGCGCATGCGGCGTGCTTCGGCGGCGAGTGCATGCCGAATGCGGCTACCGTTGCCTCGCGCTCGTACGCCTTGGGAAGCCGCGCCCACCAAGGGCCTTGGCGGTCACGGCTGCGGACGGTTCGGTGGCTTGATGGTGAGAGCGACGGTAGCTCGACGTGTATATTCCGGTATCGCTTGGCATTGGCCAATCATGGAACTCATGTCATGCGCGATCGTTTCAAGGCTTCGGTGTCTGTGTTCGCCATCGTTCGTCGGAACGATCGGGTATTGATGCTTCTTCGTTCCGGTACGGGTTGGATGGATGGCTACTGGAGCTTGCCTGCAGGTGCGATGGACGGCGGTGAAGTGGCGTCGGTTGCCGCGGCGAGGGAGCTGAGGGAAGAGGTGTCGCTTGTGGCGGCGTCCGGAGCGCTGGCCCTGGCGCACACGCAGCAGAACTTCACCCACGGCGATGAATGGCTGGGTCTTTACTTCGAAGCGTCTGACGTCACGGGTTCACCCGCGGTGATAGAGCCTGAGAAGCACGCGGCTGTTGAGTGGTTCGCAGTCGACACGTTGCCCGCGAACACGGTGCCCTATGTGCGATTGGCGCTAGAAGCCATTCAAGACGGAGACCTGTTTTCGACCTACGCGGACGCACGCACGTCGTAGGAGCGCGCTTGCGCGCGATCCAGCCACCCCCATCAACGCCGCCGCACCAGGCGCTTGAACAGATTCAAGGTCAATACATCGCCTACCAACGAGCGAAGCAGCCACGGCTGATATCCGTCGAACAGGGCTTCGAGGCAACGGATATCTGGATCGCGCGGCCCTGGTTCCTTCGGTCCAATCCAGTACCGGCTGTTGTCACCAAAGGGTTCCCAGACGACATAGGTGGAACCGAGGTAGTTGAAGTCGACGCGCACATCGTCGGAACTCCCGAAGCGCCTGCGCAGGCGAACGTCCGTGACGTCCTCCGCTTGCTTCAAAAGCTTTGCAACCGCCCGTCGCGAGACGTACGTGTGCTCTATCTCGAAGGCAAATGTCTTGCCGGCCTTGGTCAGCGGAAAGGTTCTCATCAGTCGCCTGTAGGAGCGCGCTTGCGCGCGATTCACGGATACCTCAAGACCTGATCGCGCGCAAGCGCGCTCCTACATGGGGTTCGTGTACGGGGCGGGCGAGCGGCGGGTTAGTGGGAGGAGACGTAGATGGCGTCGGCGAAGGCTTCGGGGAGGGCGAAGCTTTCGCGCATGCGGCGTGCTTCTGCCGCGGGCGTGGTGCCGAAGAGGCGGCGGAATTCGCGGCTGAATTGGGAGGGGCTGGTGTAGCCGACGGCGTGGCTGGCGGCTTCGGCAGTTAGGGATTGCCGGACCATGAGTAGCCGCGCTTGATGCAGTCGCGTCGATTTGACGTACTGCATGGGCGAGACCTGGGTGATCGCTTTGAAATGACTATGGAAGCTGGGGGCGCTCATGCCGGCTTCGCTGGCGAGCTGCGCGACGTCGAGGGGCTCGGCGTAGGAGGCGTGGATGAGCCGCAGTGCCTGGCTGATCCGGCCGAATTGGCCGCGCAGGGCGAGGGCGTTGCGCATGGCGCTGCCTTGCGCGCCGGTGAGTACGCGGAAATAGAGCTCGCGGAGCAGGGCGGGGCCGAGTACCGCGGCGTCGAGAGGACGTTGCAGGGCTTCGAGGAAGCGCAGGACCGAGCTCTGCATGGCGTCGTCCATCGGCGTGGACATCATGCTGCGGGGCGGTTGCACGGGTTCGGCCGTGCCTTCACGGTCGATCTGTTCTGCGACCTCGGCGGCGAGCGCGAAATCCAGGTGCAGGTAAAGCGCGAGGAGCGGCCGTTCGGGCGTGGCGTCGGTTTCCATGGTGAAGGGCACGGGGACCGAGACGGCGAGGTATTGGTGTTCGTCGTAGAGGTAGAGCTCGTCGCCGAAGTAGCCGCGTTTGCGGCCCTGGCAGACGATGACGATGCCGGGGTCGTAGAGCACCGGGGTACGGGCGAGCGCGCGATCGGAGCGCAGGATGCGGACGCTGGGGATGGCGGTGAGGTTGTAGCCCTCATCCGGGGCGAGCCCGCGCAGTAGCTCAACCGTGCGGGCCTGGGCTGGCACGGGGGCGGATCCGGCGAGTTGGCTGGGTTTCTTCTTGGTCATAGGAATAGGCAAGAAAATGAGCCTATCGGAGCTTATCTGCTGAGGCGTATGGGTGGATTATGCACTCCTCGTCCTCTGAAGGGAGATCCCGATGGCAACCCAGAAAATCATCCTTATCACCGGTGTGAGCAGCGGCTTCGGTCGTGCCCTGGCGCAGGAGGCCCTGGCCCAGGGGCACACCGTCGTGGGTACGGTGCGTAGCGCGGCGGCGAAAACTGAGTTCGAGGCGCTGGCGCCGCAGGCGGCGTTTGGCCGCGTGCTGGATGTCACCGACTTCGATGCGATCGACGGTGTCGTAGCGGAGATCGAGCAGAACGTCGGGCCTGTCGATGTGCTCGTGAATAACGCGGGCTATGGGCACGAAGGCATCATGGAGGAATCGCCGCTCAGCGCGATGCGCCACCAGTTCGACGTGAACGTGTTTGGTGCCGTGGCGATGATGAAGGCCGTGTTGCCGTTCATGCGCGGGCGCCGACGCGGGCACATCCTCAACATCACCTCGATGGGTGGCTACATCACGATGCCGGGTATCGCGTATTACTGCGGTAGCAAGTTCGCGCTCGAAGGCATTTCCGAGACGCTAGGTAAAGAAGTCGCGCCACTCGGTATCGCCGTGACAGCCGTGGCACCCGGGTCGTTCCGTACCGATTGGGCGGGGCGTTCGATGGCGCGTACGCCGCGCTCGATCGCCGACTACGACGCGCTGTTCGATCCGATCCGCCAGGCGCGGGAGGAGAAGAGCGGCAAGCAGTTGGGTGATCCGGCCAAGGCGGCGAAGGCGATGCTGGCGGTGATCGATGCGCCGAATCCGCCTGCGCATCTGTTGCTGGGTAGTGATGCGTTGAAGCTGGTGCGTGACAAGCTGGCGGCGACGGAAGCGTCTGTTCGTGAGTGGGAAGCGCTGACGGTTTCGACCGACGGGTGATTGCACGCAGGCCGTTGTAGGAGCTCGCTCCTACAGGAGCGCTTTGCGGATCAGGAGGGCGATCGTGACGACGGGTACGGCGAGCAGGGCCCACGCAGCGATCTGCCATGCCGGCCCGGCTAGCAACGCGAGCAGCAGGCCCGCTAGCAGGCAGGCGGCCATGCCTAGCGGCAGCGTGATAAGCCCTCTCGGACGCGCGCTCATGTGATCACCTCAGTGACGGCAGGCGCGGTGCGCGTGCGGCGGCGGCTGATCCACAGGTAGACGCCAGTAATCAGCACGAGGATGGCGCCGAGGTCGAAGGCGAGCCATAGCAGCTTCAGCGGCAGGCCGCCGTAGTCGCCGAAGTGCAGTGGGCGAGAGACTTCCAGCGCGGTGAGGTAGCCGGGTAACTTCGCGCCGTCGAGTACCGCACCCGATGTGGCATCGATCAGTACCGGTACCAGCAGCTCGCGGGTGAGTGGCTTATCGCCGTGTAGCCAGACGAGGTAGTGGTGCGGATGATGCCGCGCTTCACTAGGGAACAGAATGCTGGCGACCGTTTCGTTCGGGTGGCGTTTGAGCGCTTCGTTGATGGCGTCCTGGACGGGTTGCGTTGATTTACCGCGCTGTGCCGTTGACGTCGCGTCGTTGAGCGGCGATCCCATGGATGCAGCGTGGGCAACGGGGCCCTTCGACGACGCGGTGTCTGCAAGCAGCTTCGCGACGTCGGTAGCCTGCCATAGGCCGAACAACGGCTTTTCGAGCGTGTTGATCACGCCAGTCAGGCCGACCACGCCGAGCCACGCCAGCAGCACCGTGCCGATGACGTTGTGCAAATCGAGCCAACGCAGGCGGCGATTCCCACGCAGGCGTAGCGACCCCGCGCCCGTGCGCGGTGTGAACGGTCCATAGAGCATCACGCCGGAGACCAGCGCCGCGACGAACAACAGTCCCATCACGCCGAGCAGTAACGTACCGGGTAGACCCACGGTGAGGCTGCCATGGATCGCAAGCATCACATCCATGAACGAGATCTTCTGCGCACCACCCTGGCGCTGGTCGTCGATCACCGTGCCCGTGTGCCGGTCGTACTTCACCCAATGAAACGCACCGCCCGCATGGTCGATCAAGCCAACCGTCGCCATGCCCGGATCGTCATCCGGCAGCGCGATGAAGTTGGTCGCATCGCCGGGATACCTTGCCTGCGCCGAGGCGAGCAGGGTATCCAGCGGCAGGGCAGGCGTGCCCGCCACGACTTCCGCCGAATGCGGCGTACCCAGCGCGTCACCGATCTCATCCTGGAAGATCAGCGGCAGGCCAGTCAGGCACAACACCAGCAGGAACACCGTGCATACGAGGCTCGACCACGTGTGCACGGCACGCCACCGCCGGAGGGCGGTGGCGGATAACGCGCGGCGCGGGCGGGTCACAGCGATTTGCGGATCGTGAGCATGGTGTTGCGCGGGTCTCCGTAGATGCCGAAGTACGACGCAGGTACGCGGGCGAAGTACTTGCGGTCGAATACGTTGTTGACGGTGAGCGTCAGCAGCCAGTCGCGATCGAACTGGTAACCCACCTGGCCATCGAACACCGCGTAACCCTTCTGCGTGATCGTGCCGCGCGTGGTGCTGCTCAGCACGCGCGCGCCGCCGCCCACGCGGAAGCCGTGCGGGTTATCGCCTTCGAAGCGGTACACGCTCCACAGCTTGAAGGTCTTCTTCGGCTCTTCCGCGTCGAACACCTGGCCCTGGTTGCTCGGGTCCTTCAGGTAACGGGTGAGCAGATAGGTATAGCCGGCCTGCAGATCCCAGCCCGCAGCGAGGCGCCCGCTGACTTCGGTTTCCCAGCCCTGGCTTTGTGCCTTGCCCGCGGCGATGTAGTAGTTCGGGTGGTTCGGGTCGTCGTAGGCGCGGTTCTCGTCGCGGAGGCGGAACGCGGCGAACGAGGCGGTCAGGCGGCCGTCGAGGAACTCCGCCTTCAGGCCGGTCTCATATTGTTTGCCGGTGCGCGGCTTCAACGGCGTGCCGCTGAAGGTGAGGTTGCTCTGCGGTACGAACACCGTGGTGTAGCTGGCGTACGCCGAAAGCCAGCTGTTGATGTCGTACACCACGCCGAGGTAAGGCGATGCCTTGTGGTTTACATCGGGCGCGTCGGTCCATTCGCCCAGCGGGATGGGTGCGCCGACACGGCTCTTGCTGCGGTAGTAGGTGAACTGGCTGCCGAGTAGCACGCTCCAGTTTTCCGCCGGATGGATACGCGTCGCGGCGTACAAGCCGTACTGCGTGGTCTCGGTGAGGCTGCGGTTGTCGAACGGGATGTCGGGGTAGGCGATGCCACCGAGGTCCATCACATCCACGCCGCCCGGCACGTCGCCGCCGCCGCTCCAGCTATCGGCGGTCTGCCGTGCGTAGTTGAAGCCGACGATGAGCTGCTGGGTGCGGCCGAAGAGTTCATACGGGCCCGAGATATTCAGATCGGCGCCGGTCCAGGTGCCATCGGTGTACTGGCGCTGCAGCCAGTATTCCGCCTGGTTGTTGGGGCTGACGAGGCCGTCGATATAGCCGTACTTCGAGGCATCGGTGGTCGAGCGGCGGTCGATGTTGACCTTGCCGTGCCAGTCGTTGCCGAAGTCATGGTCGAGCTCGGCGTAGTAGTCGTTGAGGTTCGGTTTGTCGTAGCTCCAGTCCGTGCCATAGAACTGCGAGCGCGGCGCATTGAGCACCTGGCCGTGCGGCGGGATCGCATAGACCGACTGGCCCCAGTCGAGCGGGCCGTTGTGTTCGTGCTGGTACGCCGTCGAGAGCGTCAGCATCGTATCCGGCGAGAGATCGAACTCCACTACGCCGTAGAAGAACTGGTGGCGCGAGTTCGCCTTGTCGTAGAAGTAATCGTGATCCTGCGCGGAGATCACCGCGCGGCCGCGGATGGTGCCTTCGGCGTTTAACGGCGTGCTGCCATCGAGCGTGGCCTGGTACGTGTTCCACGAACCGGCGGACACGCTGCCACCCCAGCCGGCCTGTTCCAGCGGACGCTTGCGCACGAGGTTCACCGTGCCGCCTGGGCTGCCCTGGCCCTGCAGGATGCCGGCGGGGCCGCGGAAGATTTCCAGGCGATCGTACATCGCGAGGTCGAACTGCGACTGGTACTCGAGGCCGTTGTTCGCGGCGATGCCGTCGAACTGCACATCCGGCTGGTAGCCGCGGGACTGGAAGTACGAGGTGCCGACGCCGTACGGCACGGCCGTAATGCCGGTGGTGCGGTTAAGCACGTCGTACACGCTGACCATGTTCTGGTCGTCCATGCGCTGGCGGGTCACCACCGAGACGGAGCTGGGCATTTCGCGTGGGGAGAGGGCGAGCTTGCCGAACGAGACTTCGTTGGCGGCATAACCTTCGGTCACCCCGTGCACGTTGACGCTTTCGAGGTCTTCCACCTTGTTGTCGCCGGCGCTACGTCGGCGCGGTGCGCGCGGCGTGGCGGTGGCGGCAGCGGCCGGAGCCGAGCTCCGCGAGAACCCGTTGCGTACGAGGCGTACCGAGCCGTCGTTGCCAGCCTGCACTGCCAGGCCCGAGTTGGCCAGGACGCGCTTGAGCGCATCACCGGTCGCCAGCGAGCCATCTACAGCCGGCGCCTGCAGGCCCGCAGTGAGCGAGGCGTCGTACACCAGCACGGTATCGCTCTGTTCGGCCAGGCGGTTCAGCGCCTGGGCAAGGGGGCCGGCGCTGATGTGGAAATCATGCGTTGCCTGGAGCGATGCCGGGGCGGCGGCGATGGCCGACAGCGGGAGGAGCAGGCCGAGGGCGAGGCTAAGGCGGCGCAGGCGGGGCGAAGGAGCGGCCGGTGAGCCGGTGAAGCGAGAGGGCATGGGGTTGTCCGATATAAGAAATGAGGATCAATCTCATTCCTATGACGGATGAGCCGCGCAGATGAGGATGTCGTTGTGAGAATTTTTTTCTGAAGGGGACGAGCGAGGGGTGGATTAGAGCAGGATCAGGCCGGGGGCGACGTGGGTGGCGTGGAGGCCCAGGTTGGCTTCGATGGCGCGCAGGGCGGCCAGGGGATCGTTGGTGCGGAAGACGCCGCTGACGCGACGGTCTCCTGCGGCGTCGTCGGCCAGCACGATGTGGCCGGGGTAGTAGCGGTTGAGTTCGGCGATCACGTCCTTGAGCGGGCGGTCGACGAACATCAGGCGGCCGCGGGTCCAGGCCATGGCGGCATCGGCGTCGACGGGCGACACGGAAGGCGCCTTGTTGTCGTTGGCCAGGCTAGCGCTTTCGCCAGAGTGCACGGCGACCTTGCCACCGGGCGCCGCGACTTCCACTTCGCCGCTGGCGACGACCACGTCGGTGGCATCGCCATCCAGCCTGAGCTGGAACGTGGTGCCGACGTCGGTGACCACGACACGCCCGGCGCGCACGCGGAACGGGCGCGGATCGTCGTGGCCGACCTCGAAGGAGACGGCACCGCTGAGCACCTGCACATCGCGCCACTGGGCGTCGTCGTGCAGGCTGATGGCGCTGCCGGAATCGAGTTGGGCCACGCCACCGCCGACGAGCGCGATGCGCTGGGTTTCGCCCACGGCGGTGCGGGCATCGGCGCGCAGCGCGATGCTGACGCGCGGGTATTGCCATGCGCTGATCGCCACGACGAGTAGTGCGCATGCCGCAATCAAGGCGGGATGCCGCCGCTTGCGTGGTGTCCTACCGCCAGCGTGGACCGCCCGTGGGCGTGTGCCCTTCGCGCCGCCAGGAGCAGGCGTTACGTGACCGACGCTTTCCATGTCGTTCAAACCGCTCGCGAGCAGGTCGAGTTCGCGCCACGTCGTTCGCGCGCGCTCGAGTGCAGCCCCATGGGTGGGGTCTGCCGCCAGCCACGCATCGAACGCGGCACGCTCGGGCGCCGTCAGGTCGCCGGCATCGAGCCGGATGACCCAGCCGGCCGCCTGTTGGCGTGCGTCTGCGCTGTAAGTGGATGACGGCATGGCGGTCGCGGCGAGCCGGTGGCGAGGAGGGCGCATTATGCCCCCGCCTCGTCGAGGCGTGCCTGGCAGTGGGTCAGGGCCTTGCGCAGGTGCTTCTCCACCATGTTGCGGCTGATGCCCAGGCGGTCGGCGATCTCCTGGGGCTCGAGGTGCTCAATCTTGCGCAGGCGAAACACTTCGCCACAGCGCGGCGGTAGTTCGGCCACCGCATCGGCCAGGATGCGCAGGCGTTGGTGGCCAGCGATATGCGCTTCGCTATCCGGAGCGCCGTCGGCCACCTCAGGCAGTTCGCCACTTTCGATATGGCGCTCGCGGACCTCGCGCTCGCGCAGCCAGTCCAGCGAGAGATTGCCGGCGATGCGGTAGAGGAAGGCCAGCGGGTTCTGGATGACGGTGCGCTCATCCAGCATGGCGACCTTCACGCAGGTCTCCTGGATGATGTCGGCGGCGATCTCGGGCGAACGCATGCGCCGCTCGACAAAGCGGCGCAGTGGTTCGTAATGGTGCTGCAGGACACGCAGGAGCGGGGCAGGGCCCTGCACCGCCGGCGCTTCCTCCTGCAAACCGCTTCCCACCCCCACGTAGCCCGCCTTCGCCCGTCAATAGATAAGAATAATTATCATTTCAAGGCGAGGCGGGGCGCAAGGCCGTTAGTTGTCGTGCTTCTTGTGGTCGTCGTGGTGCTGTTGCTGGGGAGCGGGACGCGCCTGTTCGTGGTGTTCCTGCGGCTGCGGACGCTGCGGTTCCGGCCGCTGTTGCGGCTGGGGACGCGGCATCTCGCGGGGCTGCTGGAAGTGCTGCTCCGGTTGGGGCTGCGGACGTGGTGCCTGGAAGTGCTGTTCGGGCTGGGGCTGCGGACGCGGCGCCTGGAAGTGCTGTTCGGGCTGAGGCTGTGGGCGCGGTGCCTGGAAGTGCTGTTCAGGCTGCGGCTGCGGCCGTGGGGCCTGGGCATGCTGCTGCTCGGGCTGAGGCGTAGGCCGCGGCGCGTTCTGCGGCGACGGCTGGAAGCGCGACGCGTCGTGCCGCTGCGGATCGTTGTGGGCGCCCTGCGGCGCATTGGCAAACGACGAACCCGGACGCTGCTGGGGATTCTCGTGAGGCACCTGCGCCGTCGGATGGGGCGGTTGTCCCGCAGCGGCTGGCTGCGCCGCAGCGGGGCGGCCTTGCAGCGGCACATGGTTCTCGCCAGGCCGTTGGCCCTGCGGTGCGTTCGCGAACGAAGGCCGTCCGCCAGCGCCCGGATTTCCGCCGGGCGGCTGACCCTCATGACCCGGCTGCCCCGGTGCACCCGGGAACGGCCGCCCGCCCTGCGCCACATTCGGCTGCCCCGGCCGCGGCGGCGGCAGGTCGGGATGCGCATTCGGCGCGGTCGCATGCATGGCGCCCGGGGTGAAGTTCGGCCGCTGCATGTGCGCGTAATCCGGTTGGGCCGGGCGCTGTGGCGGGCCGCCCGCACCTTGCGGGCCGAAGCCGGGGCGCGGCCCCTGGCCCGGAGGCGGCGGGCCGGGGCGGTTATAGGTGTTGCCGAAGTTATGCCGGTTGTCGATGTGCACGGAGCGATCGACGTAGCGGTTGTTCACCACCGTGCGGTTCACGACATACGGATGGTTGTCGTACACGACAGCGGGCCGGCCGCCGTCGCGGTGGCCACCCCACGAGGCATGCCAGCTATCCCAGCCCCACGGCCGGTCGTGGTGTTCATGGTGTGCGAACAACTCGGCCACCACGATGCCCGCACCGAAGCCGATGGCACCGGCCACGATGGCGTCGTGGTAATCGGGGCCGCGTTCGACGTAGCGCGTTTCGTACACACTCGAATACACCGGCTCGCCGTAGACCACGTCAGGGTCGTAGTCCGGTACATACACCACGCCCGGGTCGGCGGGCTCGATCTCGATGGTCTGCGCCGGTGGGCCGACGATCTCGTCCTGCTCGACCACCGTGGTCTGCGAGACGGGTTCGCCGCGATCGACCACCTGCACCTTCTGTTGGGCGGTGGTCTTCAGGTTGCCCTTCGCCTGCGCACGCGAGCGCATCACCTGGATGGCGTTCATCACGTCGGACGGTTCGTTGGCATACGCCTGGCCCAGCGCGTCGGTCCACTCGCCGTTGTTCGCCATCTGGTCGAGCACGGCCGGGAACGCCACCAGCGATTTCACGCTGGGATCCCAGGGCTGGCCGTCAGCGGCGTCGATGAGGGCCGCGCCCGTAAGATTGCGATTGCCCTGCACGAACTGGCGGGCGTCGTCGACCTGATCGGGGTGCGTCGATGCCGCGAGGGTCTGCGCCACGAGGTTATCGGGGAACAGGGCGATCGGGGCGACCAGCGCATATAACTGGTCGGCGGTCGGCCGTTGATACGGCGCGGCCTGCACATCCGGCGCACTCGCCGCAGCCGCTGGCGCATCCGCCGTAGCGGGAGGCGCTTCGCGGTTGCAGGCCGCGAGGGCCGTGACGATGGCGGCCGAGAGCAGGGTCTTGAGGGAAACGTTGAGGAATGTTCGCGACATCGGGGATGCCTTTCCTTGGTTGTGTGGGCCGAGCTTCTCGCGTGGTCGCTTACTGCCCGCTGTCTGCAACGGCCCTCGCCAAACCGCGTTTACCTGCGCGTTGGACTTCGCAAAACCCTGCGATTCCACGCACTTGTAGGAGCGCGCTTGCGTGCGATCGGGGGCGGCGGAAGAGCTCGCGACCCCGCTGCGCCCGGCGGAAGGAGGTCGCACGCGAGCGCGCTCCTACACGGGAATTTTGCGTTGCAGTGCAGCAAACATTGGCAACCGTTGGTTGGGATGGCGGTCGCCGGGGGATGCAAGGAAAAAAACCTCGTTATCGCCGTGGGTTAGCGACTTCAGGGTACGCGGCAGCTTTCTAGTGGATCGATCCAAATGGCCTTGAGAATTTTCCGCACTGCACGAAACTGGTTTTTTGTGATTTACAAGTAAAAACAGTGATGTAGGTCTCAATGGTTGTCTTTAGATCGAGTTAAAAAAAGCGTTGACATCGTTGTCAGCGGCCCTAAAAATCCATCGAGTAATACAGCTGCAACAGCGAACACGACGCGGTTCGACGACACGGCGAAACACCGCCGCCGCGGCAGGGCGCAGGGCAATAAAAAAACTCCGTAGGCCGAACGACTGACGAACGCGGGCGCAAGCCCGTGCGGCGGCGTGCGTCCTGCAAAAAGGCTTCCCCAAGCCTCTATCCGTATCCCCCAGGAGTTCGATGTGAACCACCGTATCAGCGCGCTTTCCCTCGCCATCCTGACCGGGCTCTTTGCCACCGGCAGCGTGATGGCGCAGGACGCGGCCACGGCGACCCCGCCGGCCAAGACCACCAAGAAGACCGACCAGGCCACCACCGACGCGAACGCGCAGGATGCCGCCAACCTGCAGGGCGTGACCGTCACCGGTATCCGTGCCTCGCTGCAGAAGTCGCTCGACCTCAAGCGCAACTCCGATTCCATCGTCGACGCCATCTCGGCCGAAGACGTGGGCAAGTTCCCGGACACCAACGTCGCCGAATCGCTCTCGCACCTGCCGGGCCTCTCGGTGGACCGTAACTTCGGCGAAGGCGACAAGGTCAGCATCCTGGGCACCGACCCGGCGCTGAACCGCCTGATGCTCAACGGCCAGACCGTGGCGTCGACCAACTGGACCTCGGATCCGAACAACCCGGATAGCCGCTCGTTCAACTACAGCCTGCTGGCTTCGGAAATCATCGGTAACGCCCAGGTCTACAAGACCCCGCAGGCGAACATCGACGAAGGCTCGATCGGTGGCACGGTCATCGTGAACACCCGTCGCCCGCTCGACCTCCCGGCGAACACGCTCACGGGCAGCGTCAGCTACGGCTATAACGACAACGCTGACAAGGGCAAGCCGAACGCTTCCGTGCTGTACAGCTGGAAGAACAAGGACAGCACCTTCGGTGTCATCGGCTCGCTGATGCACTCCGACCGCATCATCGACCGCCAGGGCACCGAGATCTTCGGTTACCAGCGCGTCAACGATCCGACCGATACCAACCCGGATCACCAGTTCAACCCGAGTGTCGTCTCGCCGAACCAGCAGGGCGTGTACCCGACCGCCGTGAACACGGCATGGTTCCAGCAGCGCCGTACGCGTGATGGCGTGTCGACCGGCCTGCAGTGGAAGCCGAACGATGCGTTCGAGCTGAACTTCACCGGCCTGTACGTCACCGAGAAGTTCAACAACTTCAACCAGAGCCATTACGGCGAGTGGTCGGGTTCGGCCGCCAACGCCACCGCGCTGGGCTTCAACAACGGCGTGGCGACCAGCGGTAGCTACAACGCCAACACCAGCACCTACCTCGACGGCTACGAGCGCGACTCGACCGTGAACACCGGTGTCGCCCAGCTGCGCGCCGATTGGTTCGGTGATGGCTGGACCGCGTCGTCGCAGATTGGCTACACCGGCTCGACGGGTGGTTCGGACGGCATCTACAACATGCAGTTCCAGGGCTTCGGTGGTTTCAACTACAACCTCGATGGCCAGCACCCGCAGATCAACTACAACACGCCGGATAACCCGTCGGCGATGCTGGCGCACGGCGCGGGCTACAGCTACGCACCGAGCTACGATCGCGAGCGTTACTTCCAGGCTGACTTCGCGCACGACGTGCAGTGGGGCCCGCTGAACCAGATCGAAGTGGGTATCAAGGCGACGAACCACATCGACGGCCAGGATGGTTACCAGGCCACCCTGCCGACCCAGGACGGCAACGGCCTCTCGCTGGCGAACTTCGCCAACGGCGGCACGCCCAGCGGCTTCCTCAACGGCCTGAGCGCGTCGGGCAACATGGGTGACTGGACGACGATCGATCCGGGCCTCATGAAGGCTTACATCCAGAGCATCAAGGACGGCACCGTCTCGCTCGACCCGAAGGCCACGTACAGCGTTGCCGAGCAGAACCGCGCGTTCTACATCCAGGGTGATTTCGCCGGTGACGATTACCGCGGCAACCTGGGCGTGCGCTACTTCCGCACCCGCGACACGGTGAACGGCTACCAGTTCGTCGGCAACAACCAGTACGACCCGGTGAACAAGCGCAGCACGTACCACGACTGGCTGCCGTCGTTTAACTTCGCGTACGACGCGACCGATAGCCTGACGCTGCGCTTCGCCGCCGCCAAGACGATCGCCCGCCCGCGCTACCAGCAGATGACCCCGTACGTGGCGCTGGATGACCGTACCCTCACCGGTTCGCGTGGCAACACCGACCTGAGCCCGTACAAGTCGACCAACTACGACGCCTCGGCCGAGTGGTACTTCTCGGAAAACAGCGTGCTGGCCGCGGAGTTCTTCTTCCGCCGCATCTCGGGCTACATCCTCAACACCAATGTGGCCGAGACGCACTACAACCTGACCAACCAGCGTGACGACGTGTACCAGATGCAGGTGCCGATCAACGCAGGCGTGGCCAAGGTGAAGGGCGCTTCGCTGAGCTACCAGCAGAACTTCGGCCTCGGCTTCGGCATGCTGGCGAACTACACGTACTCCGATGCGGACACCAGCAACGACTTCCCGCTGCCGTACAACTCGAAGAACGCGTTCACCATCTCGCCGTTCTACGAGCAGGGCCCGCTGAGCGCGCGCTTGACCTACAGCTGGCGTTCGTCGTACTTCACCTCCATCGCCCAGCTGCAGTCGCAGCAGATCACGGGCATCTTCCGCGAACTGGATGCGTCGATCGGTTACCAGATCAACGACCATATCCGCGTATCACTGGATGGGACCAACCTGTTGAACGAAACCTACTTCGTCTACAACAACACCCCGGCCGAGCCGCTGAACTCCTACAAGAACGGTCGCACCTACACCGTGACCCTGGGCTTCAAGCTGTGATGCGCCGCGCGTCGCTGGCCCTCGCCCTCCTGCTCGCCGCGGGAGCGGCCAGTGCCGCGACGCCCGCGGAGAAGGATCTCTCCGCCGGCTGGCGGTTCCGCCTCGCCCCTGGCGCGGCGGGCAGCGACGCGCATCCCGAAGCAAAAGACTGGCAGCCGGCCACCGTGCCGGGTGCCGTCCAGACCGACCTGCTTGCGCTCGGACGGGTCCAGGACCCGTTCTGGCGTGACAACGAAGCCAGCCTGCAATGGATCGGGCTGGCGGATTGGGATTACCAGCTGGACTTCGACGTGGACGCCGCGATGCTCGCGCGCGGCCACGTCGACCTCGTTTTCGACGGCCTCGATACCTTCGCGGACGTCAGCCTCAACGGCAAGGAAGTGCTTCGCGCGAACAACATGTTCCGCCAGTGGCGCCTGCCCGCGAAGGGCGCCCTCAAGCCGGGCAAGAACACTCTGGCGGTCCGCTTCGCCTCGCCGGTGGGCAAGCTCCTGCCCTGGCTGATGAAGCAGCCGTACTCGCTGCCCGGCGAGTTCGATTCCTCGTTCGGCGATGAGCCGAAGGGCAAGCAGACCTCCAACTACGTGCGCAAATCCAATTACCAGTACGGCTGGGATTGGGGTCCGCGCTACCTCACCGCCGGTATCTGGCAGCCGGTGCGGCTCGAAGCGTGGGATGACCTGCGCCTGGCCGATTTCCATGTCGCCCAGGACCACGTCGACGCTGACGCCGCGAACCTGCAGGCGCAGTTCGATGTGCGCGCCGACAAGGCCGGTGCCGCCCAGCTGAAGGTCGAGTGGACCGCGCCCGATGGCACGAAGGGCCATGAAGAGCGTGCCGTCACGCTGGCCAAGGGTGAGAACCACCTCGCCGTGCCGGTGAATATCGCCCATCCGCAGCGCTGGTGGCCGGTCGGCTACGGCGACGCCAACCTCTATCACTTCCACGCTGATGTCGCGGCCAATGGCGCGCCTGTCGCGTCCGCCGACAAGGACACCGGCCTGCGCAGCGTCGAGCTGCGCCGCGAGAAGGATCAGTGGGGCAGGGGCTTCGCCTTCGTCGTCAATGGCGTGCCCATCTTCGCCAAGGGCGCCAACCTCATTCCGTTCGACAGCTTCCCGACCCGTGTCACCACGGCGAAGATGGAAGCGATCCTGCAGTCGGCCCGCGACGCCAACATGAACATGTTGCGCATGTGGGGCGGCGGCACCTACCAGCCCGATGCCTTCTACGCCGCGGCCGACCGCATGGGCATCATGGTCTGGCAGGACTTCATGTATGGCGGTGCGATCACCCCGTACGACAAGGCCTTCAACGACACCGCCCGCATCGAAGCGATCGAGCAGGTCACCCGCCTGCGTGACCATCCGTCGATCGTGCTGTGGGCGGGCAACAACGAAGTGCAGACCGGCTGGGACGACTGGCCGGATCGCCAGGACTTCCGCAAGTTCGTCAACGCCGATGAAGTGAAGAAGATCGACGACGGCATGCGCGAGCTGTTTGGCAAGACGCTGCGTACCGTGGTGAAGGATCTTTCGCCGAACGTGCCGTACTGGGCCAGCTCGCCCAGCACGGATTACGAAGGCCCGGCCAACGTCGAGAACGACGGCGACTTCCATTACTGGAAGGTGTGGTCCGGCTCCGAGCCGATCGACCATTACCTGGACATGACCCCGCGCTTCCAGTCGGAGTACGGCCTGCAGTCGTTCCCGGTGATGGCCACGATCAAGGCCTTCGCCGAGCCGGGTGACATGCAGCCGGAATCGAAGGTGATGCGTGCGCACCAGAAGTTCGCCAACGGCGACGGTAACCAGCGCCTGCTGCTCTACATCCGTGCGGGTTACGGTGAACCGAAGGATTTCCCGTCGTTCGTGTACCTGAGCCAGGTCATGCAGGCCGAAGGCATCGAGCTGGCGGCCGAGCACCTGCGCAGCGCCCGCCCGCGCAACATGGGCACGCTGTACTGGCAGCTCAACGACGTGTGGCCGGGCGCGTCCTGGGCCAGCGTCGATTACTTCAACCGCTGGAAGGCCCTGCAGTTCCACGCCAAGCGCTTCTACGCGCCGGTGGACGTGGTGCCGCTGCGTCGCGATGGCCACACTGAGGTATTCGCGGTCTCGGATCGCGTGAAGGACTTCGACGCCACGCTGCGCACCCGCGTGTATGCGATGGACGGCAAGCTGCTGCGTGAAACCAGTCAGCCGGTGAAGGCCGCTGCGCTGACGAGCACCTCCGTGCTCAAGGCCGATGACGCCACCTTGCTGAAGGGTGCTGATCCGAAGCACACCGTGGTCGCCTTCGACCTGGTGGAAGGCGGCAACACCCTGGCTCACCACCTGCTGTACTTCGGCGCGGCGAAGGACCTTGCCCTGCCGGCCAAGCCCGAACTCACCACCAGCGTCCGTGAAACCGCCGATGGCGCGGTGATCACCGTGACCGCGAAGCGCCTGGCGCGCGCCGTGTGGATCGACACCGGCGATGTGGACGTGCGCCTCGCCGACAACGCGTTCGATCTGCTGCCTGGCGAAAGTCGTGACGTCGTCGTCACTGGTAAGGTGGATGTCGCAACGCTCCGTCATGCTGTGACGGCCATGTCGCTCGTCGACGCCCTGAAGGAGACCCATCCGTGAACCCGAGCCGCCGCAACCTTATCAAGTGGCTGTCCCTGGCACCTGGCGTCGCGCTGGCCGGAGGCGTTAGCACCGCCGCGTTTGCGGCCAAGCGCTTCGAGAGCAAGCGCCCGCCGGTGGGCAAGCGCAAATTCACCAGCGAAGCTGTCGAAAAGCTGATCGTTTCGACCAAGAAGAAGATCGCCGACCCCGAGCTGGCCTGGCTGTTTGAGAACTGCTTCCCGAACACGCTGGATACCACGGTGGAAGTCGGCAAGCTCGACGGCTTCGAAGACACCTTCGTGCTCACCGGCGATATCGACGCCATGTGGCTGCGTGATTCCTCCGCCCAGGTGTGGCCGTACCTGCCCCTGGTCGCGAAGGATGAAGCCCTGCGCAAGCTGTTCCGCGGCCTGATCCGTCGCCAGGCCCGCTGCATCTCGATCGATCCGTACGCCAACGCCTTCATGCCCGACCCGAAGGCCAAGAGCAACATGGATTGGTCGCAGCAGGACCAGACCGACATGAAGCCCGGCGTGGCCGAGCGCAAGTGGGAAATCGATTCGCTCTGCTATCCGGTGCGTCTGGCGCACGGTTACTGGCAGGCTACGGGTGATCGCGAGCCGTTCGACGATAGCTGGCGCGAGGCGACCAAGCTGATCGTAAAGACCTTCCGTGAGCAGCAGCGCAAGGATGGTCTGGGCCCGTATCACTTCCAGCGCCCGGCGCTGAACCCGACCGATAGCCAGATGCTGCACGGCTTCGGTCCGCCGGCCAAGCCGGTCGGCATGATCGTTCAGGAATTCCGCCCCTCGGACGATGCCACCACGCTGCCGTTCAACATCCCGGGCAACCTGTTCGCGGTGGTGACCCTGCGTCGCCTCGCCCAGATGCACGGCACCTTCTACGGCGACCAGACTTTCGCTGCCGAATGCCAGGCATTCGCTGACGAAGTCGCCGCGGCCGTCGAGCAGTACGGCGTCATCCGCAACGGCCAGGACGAATACTGGGCCTACGAAGTGGATGGTTACGGCAACCAGCTGTTCATGGACGACGCGAACGTCCCGAGCCTGCTGGCCCTCCCGTATCTCGAGACCGTCGGCTACGACAAGCGCTACGCACGCACCCGTGAGCTGGTCTGGAGCAACAAGAACCCTTACTTCTTCAAGGGCACGGCCGGCGAAGGCATCGGTGGTCCGCACGAAGGCCTGCGCTACATCTGGCCGATGTCGATCATGATGAAGGCCTTTACCACCACCGACGTGGCCGAGCAGCGCCAGTGCCTGCACATGCTGAAGACCACCCACGGCGGTACGGGCTTCATGCACGAAGCATTTGACCAGGACGATCCGAAGAACTTCACCCGTTCGTGGTTCGCCTGGGCCAACACCTTGTTCGGCGAGCTGGTTGTCCACCTCGCAGACAAAAATCCTGATTCACTGCGCCGGGTCTAAGGACCCGCCGCCTGCCGGAGTTTTCCATGGTTACACGTCGACGTTTTCTGCAGGGCATGGCCGCCGCAACGGCTGTTGGTCAGCTCGGCACCCTCTCCGCGATGGCCGCGGGCGTCAAGCACGGTCTTGAAACGCCAACCACGGGTGGCGGCACCACCCCGGATGGCGTCCTGCGTTACGTCGACGTCTTTGTCGGTACCGGCGGCCACGGCCACACCTACCCGGGTGCGACGCGGCCGTTCGGCATGGTGCAGCTCAGCCCGGATACCTATAACGCCCAGTGGGACGGCTCGTCCGGTTACCACCAGGGCGATGGCTCGATCATGGGCTTCTCGCACACCCACCTCTCGGGCACCGGCGCGGCCGACATGCTCGATTTCCTGGTGATGCCCTCGATGGGCGAGGTGCTGCTGCAGCCGGGCGATCGCGATTTCGACGGCGTGAACTACGTGTCGCGTTTCGATGCGCAGAAGATCAGCGGCGAGAAGGCCCCGAAGGGCTACAAGACCGGGATCAAGGGCTACCGCTCGCACTACACCGCCGAGCAGGCGCACCCGGGCTACTATACCGCCCGCCTGACCAAGCACGACATCCTGGCCGAGCTCACCGCGACGCTGCGCGCCGGCATGCACCGCTACACCTTCAACAAGGCGGGCGATTCGCACGTCCTGCTCGACCTGGCCCACGGCTACTCCGATAGCCCGAAGGAAAACTGCCGCGTCACCGACGTCGAGCTGCGCGTGGTTGGCAACGACACCCTCGTGGGTGGCCGTCGCGTATGGCAGTGGGCTTCGGGCCGCGTCATCTACTTCGCGATGAAGCTTTCGCGTCCGGCGTCGGACATCACGCTGTACTCCGATGACAAGGCGCTGCCGAAGGGCACCACCGAAGCCAAGGGCATCAACCTCAAGGCGGCGCTGCACCTGGACAAGGCCAACAGCGAACCGCTGCTGGTGAAGGTCGGCATCTCCGGCGTCGACATCGATGGCGCCATGCGCAACCTCGATAGCGAAATGCCGGCATGGGATTTCGACGGTATCCGTGCGGCCGCCGAGGCCGAGTGGAACACCGAGCTGTCGAAGATCCAGATCGACAGCACCTCGGACAAGATCAAGCGCACCTTCTACAGCTCGCTGTACCACACCATGCTCGCGCCGACCGTCTTCAGCGACATCGATGGCCGTTACCGCGGCATGGACAAGGCGGTGCACACGCTGCCGGAAGGCCGCCACAACTACAGCACCTACTCGCTGTGGGATACCTACCGCGCCGCGCACCCGCTGTACACGCTGTACCAGCCGGATCGCGTCCCCGACCTGGTCGACGGTATCGTGCGCCTCGCCTCGGAAAGCCCGAGCGGCGCGCCGGTGTGGCCGCTGCAGGGTATCGAAACGGTCTGCATGATCGGTTACCACTCCGCCGTTGTCGTCGCCGAGGCCCAGGCCAAGGGCTTCACTGGCATCGATTACCAGAAGGGCTGGCCGGTGTTCCGTCGCCGCGCCATGCAGGATGATTACTTCGGCCTGCCGTACTACCGCGCCAAGGGCTACATCCCCAGCGACAAGGAAGGCGAGGCGGTCAGCAAGACGCTTGAATACGCCTACGACGACTGGGCGATGGCCAGCATGGCCGAGCACCTGGGTCACGCCGACGAGGCCAAGGCCCTGCGTGCGCGCTCGCAGAACTACCGCAACGTGTTCGACAAGGACACGCAGTTCATGCGCCCGAAGGGCGACGATGGTGAGTGGCTGCAGCCGTTCGATCCGATCCAGATCGGCCATTCGAAGAAGTGGCGCGACTTCACCGAATCGAATGCGTGGCAGGCTACGTTCCTGAACCAGCACGACGTGTACAACTACATGGATCTGTTCGGTGGCGTGGCAGGCTTCGAGAAGAAGCTCGATGCGTTCTTCACCGCCGATCCGAAGCTGCCGGACAACGCCCCGCCGGATATCGCGGGCATGGTCGGCCAGTGCGCCTTCGGTAACGAGCCCTGCCACCACATGCCGTACCTGTACGCGTACACCGGATCGCACCACAAGACGGCCGAAAAGGTCCGCCTGATGCTCGATACGATGTACCTGCCGGAACCGGATGGCCTGCCGGGCAATGAGGACTGCGGCCAGATGAGCGCGTGGTACATCATGAGCTCCATGGGCCTGTACCCGGTGGATCCGATCAGCACGAACTACGTGTTCGGCAGCCCCATCCTCGACCGCGCCCAGGTGCACGTCGGCGGTGGCAAGGTGCTGACGATCGAAACCACGGGCAATGGCGAAGGCAAGCCGTATATCCAGTCGGTGACCTGGAATGGCCAGCCCTGGACGAAGAGCTGGATCAGCCACAAGGACATCACGGCCGGTGGCACCCTGGTGTTCACCATGGGCGCCCAGCCGAACGAAGCCTTCGGCAAGGCCCCGGAAGACCGCCCGCCGAGCTTCGGCGCGCAAGCCAAGGCATAAGGAAGAGGGCGGCTTAGGCCGCCCTTGTCTTTTGATCTGCCGGAATCTGGCCGGTCCTTTCGTGTACCTGCATGCCACTCGGTTTTTGCGTAATAGCCGTCTAGACGGCTATTAGCTATGTGACGTGGCTTGCAAAATCCTGCGGCCATGGGGTCCACCATCGATGGACCCCAACCACAGCAGGAGCAATGCCCATGCAGCATGTGACGCGCCAAGGCGCCCTCGCGCTCATCGCCCTCTCGCTCACCGTCGCGGGCCCGGCCCTGGCCGATACCACCGTCAGTTACCAATCCAACGGCTACACCCTCAACGTCACGGACAAGAACTCCGGCGTGGCGCAGTCCACGGTGGATACGATGGTCAGCACGTTCTTCACCATTTACCCGGAGGAGTCGCGCGACTTCAACCCGGATGCCTCGAAGACGGTGAACATCATCCTCGACCCGGCATACGACGGCGTCGCTGCCACGGCGAACGCCACCGAGACCTATAGCGCGAACTACCTGAAATCGAACCCGGCCGATACGGATACCGTGACCCATGAATCCATGCACATCGTGCAGGACTACGGCCAGCAGAACATCCCGGGCTGGCTGGTCGAGGGCATCGCGGACTACGCGCGCTACCGGTATGGAGTGAACAACGCGGCAGCAGGCTGGTCGTTGCCCGCCTACCAGTCGGGCCAGAATTACACCGACAGCTACCGGGTGACCGCACGGTTCCTGGTCTGGATCGAAGAACACCACCCGGGCGCGGTCCAGCGCTTCGATGCGGCGCTACGCGGGCGCAGCTACACCGACCAGACCTGGGTTCAGATCACCGGCTCGACGGTCGATCAGAACTGGGCCAGCTACATTGCCAGCCCAGGCATCTGACCTTCCGCTCCGGCGGGATGCCAGACAGGAGCGCGGCTGCGCTCCTGTCTGGCAGCACCCGTGCCGTGTGGCCCGGCCTATGCCGCACCGCACATGGCAAGAAATTGCGAGGTTCGTGTATTGTCGCGGCTGATCCGTCAGGGAGGGCGAGGATAGCCCCCGCCCCAGGGAGACGGTCGGGGGACAATCCGGATGACTCGTTCGTACGCGCGCACCTGCGTGCGGCAGGCGCTTGCCGCCGCCATCGCCATGGCCATCATGAGCAGCGCACAGGCTGCGGCTGTGCTCCCGACCGGTCCTTCGGTGCTCAGCGGTCTGGCGACCGTCACGCCGGGCGCCGATACGCTCACCGTCGATCAGACGAGCCAGGCTGCTTCCATCGACTGGGCCACGTTCGCGATCGGTCCGGGCGGTACCCTGGTGTTCAATCTTCCCGGCAGCGCCACGTCGAACCACGCGGTGGCCAGCGGCGGCATCTCCCGCCTGGATGGCACGTGGCTAGGCACGGGTACCGTGGCGTTTGACCAGCGTGCCGGCAGCATCGGCATGGCGGGTGCCTACGCCGGTATCGGCGGGGCGCGCAGCTCGCTTTCCCTCCACGCGGGCAACGCCCTTGCCTTCACCGGAAGCATCGCGACGCAAGGTGGCGACGTTACGCTCTCAGCCGATAACTATCTCTTCGTGGGCGGCCAGATCGACCTGGGTTCGGGCTTGGGCGGTACGTTGCACCTGAGCACCCGCTCGGACATGTATGTATCGGATACGGTCACGTCGGTCATGGACCCGGAGACGGGTACGTTGCCGGTGAACTTTGCCTCCGCAGTGGCAGCACAGACGCTCAATGGCGTGCACGGAGGGCTCGACCTGTACGCTGGAGCATCCGTGGGCATTTATAGCGATGTGGCCGCCGACGGAAGTATCAAGGTGTCGGGCACCGGCATCATGGTGGGTACCGGGAACGATATCTACCGCGACACGATCCTGCGGGCCGGCACCCAGGGTGGGCCAGTGGCCGATCTGCTCCTGCACGCCAACTCGTGGATGGTCGAGCAGTACGGTGCGCTGCTCACCGCCACCGGCAAGGTCCGCCTTGAGTCACCGAATTCGTCGGCGGACCTGCTGGGCACCATCGTCGCGCCTCGCGTGGAACTGGTGGGTTGGCGCTTCGCCCAGACGCAGCAACCGTACGGTAGCGCGATCATCACCGACTCACTGGGCGGCACAGCCGATGAGTACGCGCTGTGGGGACGGCAGAACCAAATAGGCGCGCTCAACGGCCTGAACGCGGCCCTGGTCACGCTCGAAAACAGCAAGGACATCAGCGGCGCGAACGTCGTCGTTTCGGACTGGATGAAGGTGCGCGCCGTTGGGCATGACATCAACCTCACGGGCGCAGACAATCGGATCAGCGCACTGTCGGCGACCGGGCGGAACGTATCGCTGGTGAATGGCGGTACGGTCCATCTGGTGGATATCGATGCCGATAACCTATCGGTGACCGCCACGGGCGATATCGACAATCTCGTGGGCGTGGACACCTCGCTGGTGGTCCGCGGCGATACCAATCTCCGCACCGATAGTGGCCGCGTCGAGCTAGCGGGCGACTTCGGCGGCGCCGTCCACATCGTCGCGGGTAGCGGCGATGTGTGGCTCAGCGGTTCGCTCACGGACCGCACCGATATCTTTGGTCGCGACGTTCGGATCCAGCTGAACGGCAGGCAGACGGTGGGCTTCCTGAGCGGTGCCAACAGCGTGCTGCTTGATTCGGGTGCCGATCCCGACTCGGTCCTTACGGCGGACAGCTGGATCACGACGCCGCTGCTCAAGACCCGCGGCCACATCGTGTGGACGAACATCGGGCCGCTGCCCGGTGCGATCGATATGCAGGGTACGCTCACCTTTGCATCGGCACAGACGCAGGTGCCGTGGCTGAACAACGCGATTCGCGGCACGGGCACCCTGGTTCAGGCGGGGCCGACCACACTGGTCCTCAACGGCGAGATCGATGGGATCGATATCCGCGTGGACGGCGGCCAGCTCGTGCTTGGCGACGGTACCTCGGCGGCGCAACACGTCCGCGCTAACGTGGCCGTCAATCCGGCGGGATCGCTGAGTGGCAACGCCATGATTGACGGTGCGGTGAACGTGGCTTCCGGTGCAAGGCTTTCACCCGGCAACGGAATCGGTAGCCTTTCCGTGGGGAGTCTTTCGATGGATGGCGGTAGCACGCTTAGCTACAGCCTCGACACGGCAGCGCCAACGCTGGATACCTACGGCCAGAGCGATAGCATTACCGTCGCGGGCGATGTGCACTTCAATGGCCCCGTGACACTCGGTATCGATCCTTCGCACCAGGGCTATTTCACGCCAGGTTTCTATCACGTGCTCGGCTATGGCGGCTCCCTCTTCGAAACGGGCGGGGGCCTGCAGACCGATAGCCCGTTGACTTACACCCTTATCCGCGACGTAGCGAAGAAGAGCATCGACCTGCTGTACACGCCGGTCTGGTTCGACGGCGGATTCAACCTATGGAACGGGAACGGCCAGGCCAGCGGCAGCACGCCTGGTGGTGGATCCGGTACGTGGACCACAGCTGCGCACAACTGGGCAAACAAGGATGGTGTCGCTGCCGCTCCGATGGGGCCACGCCCTGCATTCGTGGTCTTTGCCGGGCAGGCGGGTAGCGTGCACGTCGATAACAGTACCGGTGCCATCGATGTCACCGGCATGCAATTCCTCAGCCCTTATACGCTTGATGGTTCGGCGATCCACCTCGCGTCCGTCTTCGACGCGACGCCGACGATTCGCGTGGGTGATTCGGCGACGCCGGTGAACCTGACCGTAGCCATTGCGAACGACCTCACCAGTGATAACGGCTTCGAAAAGAGCGACGGTGGCACGTTGGTGCTCAGTGGCCACAACCGCTGGACCGGCGGGACCACGATCAGCGGCGGCAAGCTTTCGATCTCAGCGGCTTACAACATCGGCCTTGGGGATGTCCGTCTGGCCAATGGCCTGCTTCAGGTGACGGGCACGGATCTGCATGGATTGCAGAACCACTTTGCGATCGTCAACGCCGGCGGCATCGATGTGGCCGATGCGAATAACACCTTCTCCATCGGCCAGGGCGCCCTTTCCGGTACCGGGCAATTCATCAAGGACGGTGCGGGCACGCTGGCGTTGCGTGGCAGCCAGGCATCTTTCTCCGGCGATTTATGGGTGCGAGGGGGAACGCTGGTTGCCGACCCGATGGCGCTCTATCTGAGCTCCGTTTCGATCGATGGCATCCTGGCCATCGATGTGGACCGCGACAACACGATGACGAGTCCGCTACGCGGCGCCGGCACCTTCGCGAAGCGAGGGGCCGGTACCCTGACTTACAGGGGCGATGGCTCTAGCCTGGCGGGGACCACCCGTGTCGAGGCCGGCACGCTCGTCGTTGGCGCGGACTCCGGCGGCCGCGCCAGGCTGGGTGGCCATATCGACGTGCTACCGGGCGCTACGCTCGCAGGCAACGGAATCCTTCTGGGTGACGTCTCCGTGCAGGGCTATGTGCTGCCGGCCTCCCCTGGCGATGTGTTGACCGTTAACGGCAACGTGGCTTTTGAAAGCGGCAGTGCGCTGATGGTCGATACGAGTGATTCGTCGGCCGCGCGGCTCGCAGTGGGCGGGGCGGTGACAATCGCGCCGGGCGCGCGCCTCGTCGTTGATGCGCATGGTTCACGCTGGGTGGCGGAGCAGAAATACGACCTGCTCACGGCAGTCGGTGGCGTGAGCGGCACCTTCGCCGCCGCCAACAGCAACTTCGCGTTCCTCAACACGCTCATCGCCTACAGCGCGAGCGGTAACATCAGCCTGATCCTGAAGCGTAATGCCGTGGCCCTTGAAGAGGTCGCGGTGACGGCCAATCAGCGTGCGGTGGCTTCCGCTGCCGAGGGCCTGGGCGCCGGCCACGCCGTCTATGATCGGCTGATTACGCTCGACGCCGGGTCAGGGCAGCGGGCGTTCGATTCGCTCGCTGGCACGCTGCACGCAAGCGTGCAGGGAGTCGTCATGGATAGCCAGCGGCAGGTGCGCGATGCGGTGATGCGCCACCTTGGCGACGCCGACCTGCCAGGCGGGCAGCGTGCCGATAACGGCCGTGTATCGACGTGGCTGAGTGTTCTGGGCCGCGATGCGAACTACGACGGAAACGCGGATGCCGCGAAGGTCAATAGCAGTGACAGCGGCATCCTGTTGGGTGCTGATCTTGCCGTGGGCGACGGCGCTCGGATCGGCGCCGTACTGGGTCATATGAAGGAGACCATCCACGAGCGGGCGTCCGCTGGGTCGGCCGACGTGAAAGGCAACCAGTTCGGCCTTTATGCCGACATGGCGTTCGATGCGTTGCATCTTTCGGGTGGCGTGGTACGTGCCCACCACGCGATCGACACGCGCCGCGATATCACGATCGGGATGGACTCGACGCGGGCATACGCAAGCCGCGATGCAGACACGACGCAGGGCTTCGTCGAGCTGGGCCACGACTTCGGGCGTACTGGCGTGTGGAAGGTCGAGCCCTTCGTGCAGGCGGCCGCGGTGTACTGGAGCGGTGATAAGGCGAGTGAGCGCGGGGGTACCGGCGTGCTGGTGATCGATGGCAACGAGGCGCATACGACGGCCGGCCGCGTCGGCGTGCACCTGGGCACGGCATTGGACCGCGATGCGCGGTTCGGCCTGCAGGCGACGCTGGCATGGCAGCGGGGGTGGGGCGACGTAGCGCCGGAGGCCCGCGTGCGTTTTGCCGAAGGCGGCCCGATGTTCGATGTTGCTGGCGCACCGCTGGCCCGTCAGGCCGGGTTGCTCGATGCCGGTCTGGTCGTCCGGCTCACCCCGACGCTGCGTCTGGATGCCAGTTATGCCGGCCAGTTTGCCGGCAAGGTGGCGGACCATGGCGGCCGGGTGTCGCTCAACATGACCTTCTGAAAACGCTTACCCGCCGTGCGTTCACGGCGGGTAGACCCGTCTACGGACAACCTTCCCCTGCTGCCGGGTGCGCCGGCCAGGGGAGGGAAGCAGCCATGTCTTATGTGGGTCGCATGTATCTGCGCATGTTTACGCCGGGCCTGCTCGCCCTCGGCACGGGCTCGGTCGCGGCCGCCGCCATGCGTGCCGCCCAGGAATTCCCGGGCGACGTGGGCAACTTCTCGCTGTATTCGCATCTTCCCCGCTGGCTGCTGGTCGCGAGCGTGTGCGCGGGGCTCGCGATCACGGCGGTCCAGGCGTTGCGCGTGCGGCTATGGGAGCGGGGTGCGCTCGCTTCGTGCTACGTGTGTGGGTGCTTGCTGGCGCCAGCCCGCACGGGACGGGGTGGGCTGGGCCGCGTGCGGCCGTGCCTGGGCTGCGGCAAGGTGCATGGCGTGAACCACCAGGTGGCCGCACGCGTGGTGCCCCTCCAGGTCGCGGTCACCGACGGTGCCGCGCCCGGGGTTCGAAGCGCCCGCTGATCAGCGGACGTTGGTGACCGTAAGGCGGTGGCCCACGCGCTCGAGCAGCGTGCGCAGCGCCTCGGCGTCCTCGACGCTGGCGGCATCGTCCAGGGACAGCCACAGGGTATCGCCCGACAGGCCGAGCACCTTTTCGTTGAACGTGATCTCGACCGCGGCCTTGCCGTTGGGCTGGACGACGGATACTTCAAAATTGCGTGCCTGCACGGCGTGGATCCCCTGACTACCGGATGATTGCGTGCGGCAAGTTTAGCCGGGGCGTGAAGAAAAAGGCGTGACGTAGGTTTCGCCCGGACTAAAGCCCGGCCATGCCCCGGCCGATAAACTCCACTGAATCTGATGAAGGGCAGGGCGTGTCGATGGGCATGGGTTTCTGGGGTGGGCGTGCAGCCCGCCTGGCGCAATCGACGCTTGCCGCGCTGGAGCGGCGTTTCGCCGTGGCCGAGCTGGCGGCCGATGGCACCGTGCGTTCGGCCAATAAGGCGTTCCTTGCCGCGCTGGGCCAGGGCGGGGTGGCCGTTGTGGGCCAGCCGTTCCAGGCGGTCTTTGCCGTGGACGATGCCGAGCATCTCTGGCGCGCCCTTGCACGCGGCGACGAGGTGGCCGACGTGGTCCGTATCAAGGGTGCCACGCAGGACAGCTGGCTGCAGGCGGTCTACGTTCCGCGCATGGGACGTGGCAACCGGCTGGATGCCGTCGTGGTTTACGGTGTGGATATCACCGCTGAGCGTAGCCGGGCGGCGGGCGTGGGCCAGCGCCAGCAGAACGCGGACGAAACCCAGGGCGTGGTCGAGTTCTCGCTCGACGGCATGATCCTCCACGCCAATCCCGCGTTCCTCAAGATCACGGGCTACCGGCTGGACGAGATCCAGGGTAAGCACCACAGCCTGTTCGTCGACGAACGCGAAAGCCAGTCGGATACCTATATGGGCTTCTGGCGGCGCCTGCGCTCGGGCTTGCACGATGCGGGCGTGTACCGCCGGTTGGGCAAGGGCCAGTGCGTGGTCTGGATCCAGGCGACCTATAACCCCATCTTCGACGCCGATGGCCGGCCGGTGAAGATCATGAAATACGCCGTGGAGATGAGCGCCGATGCGATGCAGGCGGCGCCCGCCGTGGCACCGACGGTGGCAGCGCCGGTTGCTGATGCCGTCACCGATGCCGCGGTCGCCAATGTGCTCGATATGCTGGATAACGCGGCGGCCCGTGCCAACGCGCTGTCGATGGATGCGGCCATCGATGCCGCGCTTGCGGAACAGCGTGGGCACGAGACCCCCTGAGCTTTCGTACGCCTTTCGCCATCCGCAGGCAAAGCGCATAGGCCGTCCGTTCGGCTAGGCGGCATGGCCTGCGTACGCTCAGATAGGCGTACGAGGCCACCATCGGGGTGTCCTCCTCCTGGCAGGGGAACGCGATGGTGGACGTCGAAGCGGGCCGGATCCCGGCTATCGTGATGGGGCGTGGGCCGACCGCGCTTGGCATCCTCCGTAGCCTGGTGCTTGCCGGCATCCCGGCGTATGTCGCCTGCCCAGCCGATGACCTTGCGGCGCATTCACGTTGGTTCCGTCCGCCCCCTGGCGTGCCGTGGGATGGCAAGCCCGGCCCGCAAGCGCTCGAGGCGCTGCGCGCCATGCCGCTGGAACGCGCCGTCATCATCCCCGGCGCCGACGATGCCGCTATGTGGCTCACGGATCTGCCTGCCAGCGATCTCGGTCAGCGTTTCCTTGTCAGCACGGCGTCGCGTGCCACGCAGGAGCTGCTGCAGGACAAGTCGGTGTTTGCCGCGCATCTCGCCGCCGAGCACATCCCGCACCCGCGTACCTTCCGGCTGGGTAACCTGGCGGATGTCGCCGCCGTACCGATGTCACAGCTTGGCCGGATCTTCATCAAACCGGTGAACTCGCAGCGGTTCAGCGATGTGGTGGGTGCCAAGGGCGTTTGGGTTGCCAGCCGGGAGGCGCTGCGTGATACGTGGGCGCGTTTCCATGCCCAGGGTTTTTCCGTCATGGCGCAGGAGTACGTACCCGGTCCCGCGTCCGGGCACTTCTTCGTGGACGGTTTCCGCGACGGCCGTGGGGCGTATACCGGCCTGTTCGCCCGGCAGCGCCTGCGCATGTCGCCGCCGGATTTCGGCAATAGTTCGTGCTCGCAGGCGGTGCCTCTCGCGAGCGTGCCCGACGCGGTGCGCGACGTGTGCCGCCTGCTCGATGGCCTGGATTACCGCGGCATCTTCAGCGCCGAGTTCAAGCGCGATCCCCGTGAT
Source organism: Luteibacter aegosomaticola (assembly GCF_023078475.1). Taxonomy (NCBI): domain Bacteria; kingdom Pseudomonadati; phylum Pseudomonadota; class Gammaproteobacteria; order Lysobacterales; family Rhodanobacteraceae; genus Luteibacter; species Luteibacter aegosomaticola. The sequence continues at coordinate 1,219,970 of NZ_CP095741.1, forward strand.
GGCACGTTCCGCATCATCGAGGTGAACACGCGCGCCTGGACCTACGTGGAGTTTGCCGCACGCCACGGTGTGAACGTGTGCGAGATGGCGTGGCGCGACGCGCAGGGTATGCCGGTACCGCACGCGCCACGCACCTACGACGATGGCGCCTTGTGCGTCGATCTCTATCACGATATCGCAAGCACCCGCCGGCAACCGGTGCCCGTGTTCGGCCTCATCGGCCAATGGTTTCAGGCGGATCTGCACGTGTTCCGCATGGATGACCCCAAGCCGGCGCTACACGCGATCCGCTGCCTGTGGCGTAAGCGCTTCGGGCGGTCAGTCGACGCGGGCGAGGGGGCGGGCCACGTCCTCAAGGGGCCGCCGCTCGGCGGCGATGCCAAGCAGTAGGGCGGCCACCGCGCCCACCAGCATCAGTGCCGCGCCAAACGCATAACCCCAGCCGATGGGTTCGCGACCGCCCGTGCCAATGAGGGTGCCGAACAGCCACGGACCCACGACGCCACCCAGCGCGGTACCAAAGGCGTAAAACAAGGCGATCGCCAGCGCGCGCAGTTCCAGCGGGAAGCTCTCGCTTACCGTGAGGTACGCGGAGCTGGCGGCGGCCGAGGCGAAGAAGAACACCACGCTCCAGGCCATGGTTTGCGTGCGCGCATCGAGCACGCCGTGGACGAACAGCCACGCGGTGGCGAAAAGCAGCAGACCCGACATCGCATAGGTCAGCGCGATCATCGGGCGGCGGCCTACCGTGTCGAATAGACGTCCCAACAACAGCGGGCCGAGGAAGTTGCCCGCGGCGAACGGCAGCAGGTAGAGGCCGACGTCGGCATCCGCCACGCCATAGAAGTGCCCCAGCACGAGTGCGTAGGTGAAGAAGATCGCGTTGTAGAAGAACGCCTGGGTCGCCATGAGCACCAGGCCGAGCACCGTGCGTTTCGGGTAGTCGCGGAACAGCGTGCGCCCGACGTCGGCCATGCTGAGGGCGCGCGGCTGGAGGCGCAGGCGGGGCAGGGGCGCGCTGGGTGGCGGCACGCCCAGCCGTTGTTCGATGCTGGCGATGACGACCTCGGCTTCGGCGACGCGCCCGTGCAGCATGAGCCAGCGTGGGCTCTCCGGGATCCAGCGGCGCAGCAACAGGATGCCCAGCCCCAGGATCGCGCCGAGACCGAAGCTGAGCCGCCAGCCGATCTCCGGGGTGAACCAGCCCGTATCCAGCAAAGCCACGGCAGCCAACGCGCCCAGCGCCGCGCCGATCCAGAAACTGCCGTTGATCACCAGGTCGGTATGGCCGCGGTAGCGCGCGGGGATCAGCTCCTGGATGGCTGAGTTGATGGCGGCGTACTCGCCGCCGATGCCTGCGCCCGTCAGCAGGCGGAACAGCGCGAACACGGCGAAGTTGGGCGAGAGCGCCGTGGCGGCCGTCGCGGCAAGGTAAAGGCCGAGCGTCAGCGTGAACAGCTTCTTCCGCCCCAGTTTGTCCGTGAGCCAGCCGAAGAACAGCGCACCCAGTACGGCGCCGGCCAGGTACACGCTCCCGGCCAGGCCCACCTGCGTATCGCTGAGGTGAAGCACCGGGCTCGATTTCAGCGCGCCGGCGATCGAGCCGGTAATGGTCACTTCCAGGCCGTCGAGGATCCAGGTGATGCCCAGCGCTACCACGACCAGCGTGTGGAAGCGGCCCCAGCGGAGCCGATCAAGGCGGGCGGGCACGTCGGTCTCGACGATGGCGTCGCGGGGGCCACTCATCCCCCGACCCTACGGGCCGGGAGGTCGTCGTTTTGTCTACCGCGGTACGCGCAGCCCGCCGGGGACGCCTTGCGGCGAGAGCGTCAGTTGCCACAGCTGGTCGCGCCGGCTGCGGAAGATACCGGCCGAACAGCCGAGATAAAAGCGCCACATGCGCCGGAAGCGCTCGTCGTAGCGCGCCGACAGCTCGGGCCACGCGGCATCGATGTTGGCCTGCCACGCCATCAGCGTACGGTCGTAATCGGCACCGAGGTTGTGCCAGTCCTCCACGACGAAGAGGTTCTCCAGCGCGGTGGCGACCTGGCTCATCGCGGGTATGACCGAGTTGGGGAAGATGTATTTCTGGATCCACGGATCCGGCCGCGACGGCGGTCCGTTGCTGCCGATGCAGTGCAGGAGCACGAGTCCTTCGGGGCGTACGCAGCGGCGCGCGACGTCGAACCAGGGGCGGTAATTCTTCCCGCCCACGTGTTCGAACATGCCCACGGACAGGATGGCATCGAAGCGCTCGTCCACCTCGTGGTAATCCTGCAGGCGGATCTCGATGGGCAGCCCACGGCAGAGTTCGCGGGCGTATTCGGCCTGTTCCTTCGAGATCGTGATGCCCACGCCGCTGACCCCATAGCGTTCCGCAGCGAACTTCAGCGCCTCGCCCCAGCCGCAGCCGATGTCGAGGATGCGCTGCCCCCGCGTGAGGCGGAGCTTCCGGCAGATCAGGTCGAGTTTGGCCTCCTGGGCGTCATCCAGGTTCCAGGCGTCGGCCCAGTAGCCACAGGAGTACACCATGCGCTTGCCGAGCATGGCTTCGAACAGATCGTTACCCAGGTCGTAGTGCTGGCGCCCCACATCCCACGCATGGTCGCCGCGCTGCAGGTTGAAGAAGCGTGCCTTGAGGTGGGCCAGCAGGGTGTCGACGGTACGCAGCGAATCGTCGACGCGTGAGCTGAGCAGGCGGGACATGAGGCCGGCCAGGTCCGGACAATCCCACCAGCCATCCATATAGGCTTCGCCCAGGCCGAGCGAGCCGTGGGCGAAGACCCGGGCGTAGGTGCGTTCGTCGTGGACGGTGAGGTCCGTGGCGCGTTTGCCGTTGATCGTGATACCTGCCTGTTCGAGCAGGCCTTGAGCGCGTGCCTTCAGCGAAGCTGTATCGTGGCTCATGTGCGGTTCCGGTGACCCTGCTCGCCGCCCCGCGCGGCGTGGCGCTGCCTCCGGCCCGATTATGGGCACCGGGCGAGGCCCAAGGGCAAGCACCACTTACAGCTATACTGATCGTCTCCCCCGGTACAGACTGAAGGTCCATGACCTCCGCGACCCGCGACCCGCGGCGCCATCTTCCGTTGATCCTCGCGGCCCTGAGCATGATCGGGCCGTTCTCGATCGATGCCATCTTCCCCGGCTTCCCGGATATCGGCCATGCCTTCGGCGTGGGCGAGGTGGCGTTGCAGCAGCTGCTCAGTGTGTACCTGCTGGCCTATGCCGTGATGAGCCTGTTCCATGGGGCCATCTCGGACGCTTACGGGCGCAAGCCGGTGATCGTGGTGGCCATGGGTATCTACGCGTTGGCCTCGATGGGCGCGGCGCTGGCGCCGAGCTTTGGTTTTCTCCTGGCCTGCCGCGTGGTCCAGGGCTTGTGCGGCGGCGCGGGTATCGTCGTGGGCCGTGCCATCGTGCGCGACACCATGCATGGCGAGGATGCGCAGCGGATGATGTCGAAGGTGATGATGATCTTCGGGATCGCGCCGGCGATCGCGCCGATCGTGGGTGCGTGGTTGCTGGGTATCGATGGCTGGCGCGGTATTTTCTGGGCACTTACGGCGTTTACCGTGTTGCTGGTGGCGGGCATCGTGCGGTTCCTGGTGGAGTCCCATCCGGTGGAGAAGCGGACGGTGTTCCGGCCGCGTCCGCTGTTGCGCGGTTATATGGCGATTGCGCGTGACCTGCCGTTCTGGCCGCTGGCCATCGCGAGCTCGGTGAATTTTTCGGGTTTGTTCCTGTATATCGCGTCGGCGCCGCATCTGATTCGTGATGTGTTGCATCTGGGGGCGGATGGTTTTCCGTGGCTGTTCGTGCCGACGGTGTCGGGCATGGTGACGGGTGCGTTTATTTCGGGGCGCGTGGCGGGGCGGGTGAGCGCGGCGCGGACGGTGGGTTGGGGTTATGTGTGCATGCTTTCGAGCTGCGCGTTTAGCTTGTTCTTTGCGTTGGTGCTGGATGCGCCGCGGGTGCCGTGGTCTACCTTGCCGCTGGCGCTTTATGGCTGTGGCGTGCAGCTGGCGTTCCCGACGTTGACGATCCTGTTGCTGGATCGTTTTCCGGAGCAGCGTGGTGGTGTGTCGTCGGTGCAGGCGTTTGGTAGCTTGATCATGACGGCGTTGGTGGCGGGTGTGCTGTCGCCGATGTTGTCGTCGAGCATGCTGTTCCTGGCGCTGGGCGCGACGTCGTTGTGTGGCGTGGGCCTGGTGGGCTGGCTGTGGTATCGCTCGATGGAGCGGCGCCGTGTGGCGCTTACGCCGGCCGCCGCGGCTACGGAAGTCGTTTCGCAGATCGAGCGCAACGAGCCAGGCTGACTGTTCTTTGCGCGCGGTCGGCTAAGGCGTCGAGACGGCTCGCCTTCGGCTTCGCGGGGCTCGGCCTTTGGCCATCGCGCTAGCGCTCGGGCGTCTCCGGAAAGAGCCCTTGGCGCCCACCCTCGCTGCTCAGACAAGTCTCCAACGTTCGACAAGGATGCCCCTTCGGGGCCATGTACCTGATTGGCCTACGGCCGCGAACCGGCGTGCGGACGGGGGTTTGAAACTCGCCATCCTGGCTCGGTTTCAAACGACCGGCCATCCATGGCCGCTCCCGCCTTCGGCGGCTGTTCACGTCCGCCCGCCTCGTCTCCGACAACTCGCCTCGAGGGTGGGCGCCAAGGGCTCTCGGACACACTGAGGTTGATCGGTCGGAAAGCCACCGCCCGACAACACAACCGCAATCGTAGGAGCCCACCCTGTGGGCGACATCTTTCGCCCAAACGCTCAGGCCCTGTCGTACGGCACGATCGATCAAGGGCCAAACGCCGCAAGATCCGCAATCTGCCGCGAACGGCGTCGCCCACAGGGTGGGCTCCTACAGCTGCGGGTTTGCTAAAGACCAGGCTTTGTATGCGTCTTGCAGAGCTTGAGCTGATGTCAGACTCACTTTCGGCATTGCCAGGGTCTCGACCAGCGCCGCGTAGCGCTTTCGGTTTGCGGGGGTTGCCACGACGATGTGACGCAGCATTGCCCAGTGGATCCGCTCACGCGCGCCCTCGAGGCCGCCGATACGCTGGCGATCAAACAACGTACGGCGTACGTAGCGCTGCAGGCTTGTGAATGTCGATACGTCGAGAAGGATTACGCCCGTCGCGCGCGCGAATCGCTGAGGCATGCACGATGAATAGTTGCCCTCGATGACCCAGCGCTCTCCCTCGATCGCCTCATCGTGCAACGCATGAAACTCTTCGCGCGGGCGTGGCTTCCAGGCGGTGTGCGGCAGATGATGCAGCTGATCGAGATGCACGACAGGCAGACCAAGCGGCCTCCCGATTGCATCCGCCAGCGTCGATTTCCCACTGTTCGATGGGCCCAGCACGCAAATGCGTGGGCCTAGATCAGCGAGGGAAATCAAAGTGTCCACGGCATCAGGTCCAACCCGAAAGGCGCATTCTGCCACGGCACGTTTCGGCCGCATGGTAGTCAGCAGACAGCGAGTGATCAGAACGAGCGGTGAGGTATCCGGGGATCGCGTACCGCAGCAACAGCTGGCACACGCAGTGGTTGGCAGGACAAAGCGCATGCAAGGGCCGCGTAGGAGCCCACCCTGTGGGCGACGCCGTTCGCGGCAGAGTCCGGGTCTTGCGGCGTCTGGCTCTTGATCGATCGTGCCGTGCGACAGGGCCTGAGCGTTGAGGCGAAAGATGTCGCCCACAGGGTGGGCTCCTACGGTCGTTTGTCAGGTGTGGGGCGTCGCGAGGTCGGCCGTGTTGTCGGCGGTGGCTTTCCCATCGATCCGCCTCAGTGTGGCCGAGAGGCCTTGGCGCCCACCCTCGAGGCGAGTTGTCGGAGACGAGGCGGGCGGACGGGAACAGCCGCCACAGGCGGGGCCGGCCATGGATGGCCGGTCGTTTGAAACCGAGCCAGGAAGGCGAGTTTCAAACCCCCGTCCGCACGCCGGTTCGCGGCCGTAGGCCAATCAGATACATGGCCCCGGAGGGGCATCCTTTTCGAACGTTGGAGACTTGTCTGAGCAGCGAGGGTGGGCGCCAAGGCCTCTTTCCGGAAACGTCCGAGCGCCAACGCGATGGCCAAAGGCCGAGCCCCGCGAGGCCGAAGGCGAGCCCTATCGACGCGTCAGCCGACCGGCAAACCGCGAGCTTCGAGGAAGGCGCGTGCTTCAGGCGCATCCTGCTCGAACCAGGCACGGGTGGAGCCCAGGCGGTACGTATACCCCCAGCGATCCATGTCCTCCATCAGGCGCAACGAACCCACCGAAGGCAGGTGCCCCGCCAACACGATCTGCAGATAGCAGGTCGCATCTTCCTCCTCGATCGAATCCGTCGCATCGGTATGCACCAGCGCGCGCTTCTCTTCCGGCAACACGATCAGGTGACAAGCCTCATGCAACAGCGAATGCACCGGCGTATCCGCCCGTGCATAAACCGTCGTACCAATGATGCCCGCCTCGGTATCGCCCCAGAAGCTTCCAGGGATCGCCTCGCCATCGGCCACCGGGATCAGGGCGAGGCCGAACGTCGCGAGCAGGGAACGGGGTTCGTCAAAGCCGATGTCGCCGACGCGGAGCACCGCGTCGGCGGGATCGGGCGCGCTCATGCCGACGCGGGCTTGCCGTCGGGCAGGGCGACGGAGAGTTCCAGGATCTCGTGGCCGCTATCACGCTCGAGGTTGATGTTTACCGCATCGACATCGACGTTCACGTACTTGCGGATGACCTCCAGCAGCTCATTGCGCAGCAGCGGCAGGTAATCAGGCGCGCCACGCGTAGAGCGTTCCTGCGCCACGATGATGCGCAGGCGCTCCTTGGCCACGCCCGCGCTCGGCTCGGGCTTCCGCTTCAGGAAATCGAGGATACCCATGCTTAACCTCCGAACACGCGCTTGAGGAAGCCCTTCTTGACCGGCTCGAGGAAGCGCAGCGGGCGCTCGTTGCCCAGGATGCGGGCGACGGTGTCCTTGTAGGCGTGGCCAGCGTTCGAGTTGTCATCGAGGATAACCGGCACGCCCGCGTTCGACGCTGCCAGCACGTTCTCCGACTCCGGGATAACGCCCACGACCGAGATGCCGAGGATGTCCTCGACGTCCTTCACGCTGAGCATTTCACCGGCTTCGACGCGGTTCGGGTTGTAGCGCGTCAGCAGCAGGTGCTGCTTGATCGGCGCTTCGCCCTTTTCGGCGCGGCGGGTCTTGCTGGAGAGCAGGCCGAGGATGCGATCGGAATCGCGCACGGAGGAAACCTCCGGGTTCACGACGACGACAGCGTGGTCGGCGAAGTACATGGCCAGGTGCGCGCCCTTTTCGATACCGGCGGGCGAATCGCACACGACGAAGTCGAAGTTTTCCTTCGTCAGTTCGTCGAGCACCTTCTCCACGCCTTCCTGGGTCAGCGCATCCTTGTCGCGCGTCTGCGACGCGGCGAGCACGTACAGGTTTTCGTGGCGCTTATCCTTGATAAGGGCCTGCTTGAGCGTTGCCTCGCCGTGCACGACGTTGACGAAGTCGTACACCACGCGGCGCTCGCAGCCCATGATCAGGTCGAGGTTGCGCAGGCCGACGTCGAAGTCGATGACGGCGACCTTCTTGCCCTCGATGGCGAGGCCGGTCGCGAGGGAGGCACTGGTGGTGGTCTTGCCGACTCCGCCCTTGCCGGAGGTGACGACGATGATTTCAGTCAAGAGATGTCTCCGCAAAAAACGGTTGGGACCGGCGTCAGAGGCGCGCGATCATGAGTTTTCCATTATCGAGCCAGCATTGCACGGCCTGGCCTTCGAATTCCTTCGGGATGTCCTCGAACACCCGGTAATGCCCCGCGATCGCGACGAGTTCGGCGCGGAAATCGGAGCAGAAAATGCGTGCAGTCTCATCACCCTGTGCGCCGGCCATCGCGCGACCGCGCAGGGTGCCGTAGACGTGGATGGAGCCGTCGGCGATGACTTCGGCGCCGTTGGCCACCGCGGCGGCGACGACGAGGTCGCGCTCGCGGGCGTAGATCTGCTGGCCGGAGCGTACGGCGCTACCGGTGTGCTGCTGCGCGGTGATGGTCGCGCCGGTTTCCAGGCTGGCAGCCGGTTCCGCACGCGACATCGCGGGCGCCGCCGGGGCCGGGGCGGCCGGCGCGGATTCGCCCTGGCCCGGCTCGTACTGGGCGCGGAACTTAGCGATGAGTGGGAGGTTCATCCGCTCGGCAAGCGCTTCGGTCTCGCTGGTGCCGTAGGCGATGCCTACCGGCATCATGCCGGCGCTACGGATGGCTTCGAGCAGGGCATCGACCATGCCGTCGTCCGGCAGTTTGGGCAGGTGCGAGAGATCGAGCACCACGGCAGCGCGGTTGAACATCTGCGGGGCAGAGCGCACGCGGCGCTCGAGTTCTTCCACCAGGGCGGCGGCATCGACGCGGCGCACGCGCACGCAGGCGATACCAACCTGGCCAAAGCGCAGGTCGCAGGCGGCTTCGAGGGATTCGGCGCGGGCGTTCATGCGGCCACCCCACGATCGGCCGGGCGGTCGCGCTCGGCGAGCCACGCAACGGCCGGGAGGCCGCCCTGCTCGAGATAACGCTCGCGCACGAACGGGAAGCTCGGCAGTTCACGGGCGAGCAGGCTCACCTTGGGGCCGTCTTCGCCCATCTGCTGCTGGCCCACTTCCTGGAACCCCATGGTGCCGTGGAACAGCACGGTCTGGTCGTTGCGGGGTTCAAGGAAAACTTCGCAGGTCAGGAGCGGCACGCGTACCTCGGCATAACTTTGCACATCACAGTAAAAAATCCGGCCCAGGCCATGCCCGCGGAAATCGTGTTCGATCACGATGCGATCGATATACACGAAGGACTCGTAATGGGTCTGGAACCAGCGGAAATTGGGGCTCTGGTAATCGGCTTCCGGGCGCATGGCGATCAGGAAACCGACGATGCGCCCATCCTGCTCGGCGACGCGGAAGTAGTGCGCGATCTCGTACAGGTGGCGCAACCGGGCGCGATCGGTGGCGAGAATGCCGGTGCCCGCTTCATTATTCAGCGCCAGCACGGCATCCAGGTCGTGCTCGCGCACGTCGCGGATGGCAAGGGCCATTCGTTACTCCGATCCATGTGTTTCAAGGAGGGCAGCCCCCGGGCCGCCCGACGCGCGGATTATGACACGCCCGGCCCCGGCCGGGGGCGTTCGTGCGGATGTAAAACCGTTGTAAAGCCGGTGCTTGCCGTGTGCGCCCTCATGACTTCAGTCAGGTGGTGCGCGAGCCATGAAGGCCTATGATGCGTGCATGTCCAAGGTCCAGTTCAACCACGTCCGCCTGCTCCGGTACGCCACGTACTTCGTGTACCTGTGTGTCGGCCTCCCGCTCTCGCTGCAACGGGCCGGCTCGGAGCCGGGCCAGATTCCGAATGTGGCCCTGCTGGCCTGGACCGGCTGTTACCTCCTGTTTGGCCTGGTCTACTGGCTGCTGACACGCAGCCTGGGCTCGCGCGTGGATGGCCCGACCCGGGTGACCGTGCTGGTGATCCTCACCGGGACGGCGCTGGCTATCGGCGTCCTCAGCAAAAGCGGTCTCTCGGCGCTGCTGCTGGTCATCGTGGCGGCCGTGGTCCCCTGGCTGGTCAGCCTTCCGGTGGGCATGGTGTGGATGGTGGTGGCGCATCTCGCGCTCATCCCCGTGCTCATGCAGTTGCCTGCCTTCGGCCTGATTTACTCGATCATGCAGGCCTGCCTGTATTTCGGCTTCTCGGCGCTGATGTTCATCACCTCCATGGTGGCGAGCCAGCAGGCGGATGAGCGCGAGGAGCTGCGCCAGCTGAACTCGGAGCTCCGCGCCACGCGGGCCCTGCTCGCCGAATCCACCCGCATCGCCGAACGCATGCGCATCGCCCGCGACCTGCATGACCTGGTCGGGCACCACCTCACGGCGCTCACCCTGAACCTCGAAGTGGCCAGCCACCTCACCAACGACGTGGCGCGCGAACACGTATTGAAAGGGCAGAGCACGGCCAAGCTCTTGCTGGCCGATGTGCGCGAGGTAGTGAGCGAACTGCGCCAGGACGATGCGATCGACCTGACCCAGGCCCTGCGCAGCCTGACCGAGGGTGTGCCGGGCCTCAACGTCCATCTGGCGATTCCGCCGCGTTTTGGCGTGGAAGACCCGCGCCGTGCGCAGATGCTGCTGCGCTGCGTGCAGGAAATCCTGACCAACACGGTCCGCCACGCCAACGCTCGCAACCTCTGGCTCACCTTCCGCCATTCCGGCCCGGATGAGCTCTGCCTCGACGCGCGCGACGATGGCCGTGGCATTGCCAGCGTCACCGGCACCTTCCGCCCCGGCAATGGCCTGAACGGCATGCGCGAGCGCCTGGCCGAGTTCGGCGGCACCGTTGATTTCCGCGATGTGCCCGAAGGGGGCTTCGCCCTCACTGCGCGCCTGCCCCTGGGCGAGGCGCAGGTCCTGGCACACGCACCCACACGTCAGGCGCTGGCCGATAGCCCGCTGCCGCCTCTCCATGCCACCATCCCCGTTCCTTCCGAGGATCCTTCATGATCTCCGTCTGCCTTGTTGACGATCAGAACCTGGTTCGCCAGGGCATCCGCTCACTGCTCGACCTCGCCGGGGATATCCGCGTGGTGGCCGAATGCGCGGATGGCGCCCAGGCGGTCCAGATGATCCCGCAGGTGCGCCCCGACGTGGTCCTGCTGGACCTGCGCATGCCCAATATGAGCGGCCTCGAGGTGCTCCAGGCCCTGGGTGGCCGCAATGAGCTGCCCCCGACCATCATCCTGACCACCTTCGACGACGACCAGCTCGTGCTTTCGGGCCTGAAGGCCGGTGCCCGGGGCTATCTGCTCAAGGATGTGTCGCTCGACCAGCTGGTCGAGGCGGTGCGCACGGTGGCCGCCGGTGGCTCCCTGGTGGCGCCCATGGTCACGCAGCGCTTGCTGGCCGGCGTGGGCCGTATCCAGAACCAGTTTTCCAGCCTGGAACAGCCGGATCCGCTCACGGAGCGGGAGACGGAGATCCTGCGCCTGCTTTCCGGGGGCTATAGCAACAAGGAAATCGCCAATTCCCTGCGCGTGGCCGAGGGCACGGTGAAAAACCACGTGTCCAATATCCTCTCCAAACTGGGCGTTCGCGACCGTACCCGGGCCGTTCTCAAGGCCCTGGAACTGGGAATCGTCTGACAGCTGGCTGACCGCGGCATTTCGACCCGGAATTTTTCGGGTTGTGCCCGCTTGCGAAAAAGGGCAGGGGACCCAATGGCGCTCGGCGCCATGACCGGCTACCATCGGTTCTTTCGGCACTGGCATACCCATGTCACGGGCCGATTATTCAGGGGTGACCGCGCGGACTCCACAGCCGGGGGTTGCCTGTTCAAAGACGTTCGGAGAACCGTGGAATGACGCGTCTGTTAGAATTTCTTGTCGCTATCGTCATCGTCGCCGTCCTTGGCGTCGTGGTTGGCGTGGCCATGCCCTCGACCGGACACGTCGAGCGCCCGTTGGTGATCAGCAAGGATTTGCGCCAGGTCTACGACGTCTTCAGTAACTTCCGTCGTTACCCGGACTTCAGCGTCCAGCGTACGCTGGACCCGCAGCTCAAGTACGAACTGTCCGGCAAGGCCTACGGCCCGGGCGCCAAGATTTCCTGGACCTCGACCGACCCGAAGACGGGTGACGGCTCCCTCGAAATCGCCTCGATCGATCCGGGCTTTGCCGCCATCAGCGATGCTGGCAAGGGCACCATCGTCTGGAACCTCGAGAACAACTGGCGCGGCCACGACAAGAAGTTCACGATCACCCTCGCCCGCACTGGCCGTAGCCAGAAGCTGGTGAACGTGGTCTGGGCTTACGACGTCGACTACGGCTTCAACCTGGTTGACCGCTTCAGCAACCTCTATATCCACGGCGATCCGGATTCCCTGATCCAGTTCAGCCTGTCGAACCTGCAGAACCTGATGGCGTCGATCCCCAACATCGACTACAGCAAGATGGTTCCGTCGATTGTCGACCAGCCGGCCAAGCCCATCCTGTTCGTCTCCACCACGGCTCCGCGCACGCTCGACGACGTCGACACCGCTTCGGACAAGGCCATGGCCGAGATCCAGGCTGCCGCGAAGAAGCTGGGCGTGAACATCGTCAGCCCGCGCATCACGTTCACCACCAACTGGGGTGATCAGAACTACACGTTCGACGTGGCTGCCGAGATCGACGCCACCACGCTGAAGATCAATGGTCAGGACGTTGAACTGACCGCCGCCCAGCGCCCGTCGCTCGATGCCGCCGCTCCGGCCGAGGCTTCGACCTCCGCCGCTCCGGCTGCTCCGGCCGATGCCGCTGCTCCGGGCAGCAAGGACAAGCTGGGTCGCGTCGTGGTCGATGGCAACGTTAAGGCGGTCCTCGCTTTCGGTGGCAAGGCCCTCAAGGCTGAGTGGAGCGGTACCGGCGCAGGCCTGCCGCAGACTCGCCAGATGATGGCTGCCTACTCGCAGACCCACGGCTACAAGTTCGACGACGTGGTGTTCCGCCCGTACGACATCCAGACGAAGGCGCCGGTGAACAACCACGGCACCATCGAGGGTTACGACGAGCAGAAGTTCGAGATCTACCTGCCGCTGCAGGGCGACAACCTCCCGGACCAGACCCCGGAGCAGGAAGCTGGCATGAAGCAGCCTGGCCTGGATGATTCGGCTCCGGCCGCTTCCTCCACGGCCGCTGCCCCGGCCGCCGCGGGCACCGCCCCGGCCCCGGCCAGCACCGCCGCCAACTAAGCCACCTGGCTTAGGGCACCAAAAAAGGCCGCGAGCAATCGCGGCCTTTTTTGTGCTTGCTCGATAAGGCTCGCCTTCGGCATCGCGTTGGGCTGGCTCGGCCTTTGGCCATCGCGGTAGCGCTCGGACGTCTCTGGAAAGAGCCCTCGGCGCCCACCCTCGCTGCTCAGACAGGTCCTCGTCGTTCGAAAAGGTTGGCCGCTGCGCGGCCCATGTACTTATTTGGCCTACGGCCGCGAACCGGTCGCCGGGCGGGGGTTTGAAACTCGCCATCCTGGCTCGGTTTCAAACGAGCGGCCCTCCATGGCCGCTCCCGCCTGTGGCGGCTGTTCCCGCCCGTCGCCCTCGCCTGCGAAACTCGCCTCGAGGGTGGGCGCCGAGGGCTCTCCGAGGCACTGAGGGCGCGTGATGGGAGAGCCAGCACCGTGGTCGTAGCGGCCGACCTTGTCGCCCGAGGTACAAACCCACCGACGTGCTCGCGACGTTCCTGTAGGAGCCCACCCTGTGGGCGACGCCGTTCGCGGCACATTCCAGGTCTTGCGGCGCTTGGCTCTTGATCGATCGTGCCGTACGAGAGGGCCTGAGCGCTGAGGCGAAAGATGTCGCCCACAGGGTGGGCTCCTACGGCCGTTTGTCAGGTGTGAGGTGCCGCGAGGGCGGCCGTGTTGCTGGCGGTGGCTTTCCCATCGGTTTGCCTCAGTGTGTCCGAGAGGCCTTGGCGCCCACCCTCGAGGCGAGTTGTCGGAGACGAGGCGGGTGGACGGGAACAGCCGCCGCAGGCGGGGCCGGCCATGGATGGCCGGTCGTTTGAAACCGAGCCAGGGAAGGCGAGTTTCAAACCCCCGTCCGCACGCCGGTTCGCGGCCGTAGGCCAATCAGATACATGGCCCCGGAGGGGCATCCCTGTCGAACGTTGGAGACTTGTCTGAGCAGCGAGGGTGGGCGCCAAGGGCTCTTTCCGGAGACGTCCGAGCGCAAACGCGATGGCGAAGCCGAGCAACGCGAAGCCGAAGGCGAGCCGTCTCGATAGTGAACCGATGCAAAGCCACGCTGCCTAAGGCACGCAGCCCGTCAGGGTGGAACGCGGGACGGCCCCCGTGCGTTAATGAGTGGACATGATCGAGACCGAACGACTCACCCGTTGCTATGGCCCGCTGATCGCGGTCGACTCGCTCACCCTGCGCGCCGAGCCAGGGCAGGTCGTCGGGCTGTTGGGCCCCAACGGCGCCGGCAAATCCACCGCCATGCGCATGATCGCCGGCTTCCTCACCCCCACCTCCGGCACCGCCCGCGTCTGCGGCCACGACATCCGCCGCGAACCGCTCGCCGCCAAACGCGCCCTCGGCTACCTCCCCGAAGGCGCCCCCAGCTACGCCGAAATGACCGTCAGGGAATTCCTCACGTTCATGATCCGCGTACGCAACCTCGACCGCGACATCGCCCGGCGCCGCTTCGACGAAGTCGTCATGCGCCTCGAACTCGACGAAGTTCTCGAAGCGCCCATCGGTACGCTCTCCAAAGGCCTGCGCCGCCGCGTCGGCCTCGCCCAGGCCATCCTGCACGACCCGCCGGTCCTCATGCTCGATGAGCCCACCGACGGTCTCGACCCCAATCAGAAGCACTCCGTGCGCATGCTCATCGACGCCATGGCGCGCGAACGCACCATCCTCATTTCCACCCACCTGCTCGAAGAAGTGCATGCGCTGTGCAACCGCGTGGCGATCATCGCCAACGGCAAGCTACTGGCCGACGCGACGCCCGCGGAGCTTGAGGCGCGTTCGCGCTACCACGGCGCGGTGTCGTTCAGTGCGCAAGGCAGCGGCGTGTCACGGGAGATGCTCGCGCGCATCCCGGGCGTGTCGATGACCGAGGTCGACCCGCTCGATGGGCGTGTCACGGTCTTCCCCAAGCCCGGGCAGGCGATCCTGGACGACGTGCAGGCGCTGCTGCGTGAGCAGAACCTGCGTATCACCGAGATCCAGCTGGAGCAGGGGCGCCTCGACGAGGTGTTCCGGCAGATCACGACGCAGCCGCGCGGGGGTAACGCATGAGCGCGGTATCCGCCATCGCTCGTCGCGAGCTGCGTTCCTACTTCGTCACGCCGGTAGCGTACGTGTTCATGGTGATCTTCCTGGTCATGGCCGGCGTGCTCACCTTCTACACGGGTGATTTCTACGACCGTGGACTCGCTGATCTGCAGCCGTTCTTCGATATGCATCCGTGGCTGTACCTCGTGCTGGTGCCTGCGGTGACGATGTCCATGTGGGCCGAGGAACGCGCCTCGGGGACGCTGGAGCTGCTGTTTTCGTTGCCTGTCAGCATTTCCCAAGCGGTGCTGGGCAAGTTCCTCGCCGCCTGGGGGTTCATTGGCATCTGCCTGGTCCTGACCTTCCCGATCTGGATCACGGTCAATTATCTCGGCAACCCCGACAACGGCGTGGTGATCTCCGGTTACATCGGCAGCTGGCTGATGGCCGGTGCGTTCCTGGCCGTCGGCGCGTGCATGTCCACGGCGACGCGCAGCCAGGTCATCGCGTTCATCCTCACTGCCTCGGTGTGCTTCGTGCTGCTTCTTATCGGGCAATCGCAGGTGCTCGATTTCTTCCAGGATGCGGTGCCACCGAAGCTCATTGGCGCCATGGGTCAGCTTTCGATCGTGCGCCACGCTAATGCGATCGCGCGAGGGGTGCTCGACCTGCGCGACCTGATGTATTTCGGCGCCATGATCGTGGCGTGGCTGGGCGCGGCGGTGCTTGTGCTCGACTTGAAGAGGACGCGCTGATGAAGCGGCTGTCTTTTTCGCTTTCGCGTGCCAATCGCCTCCGTGTCGGCCTGGCCGCGATCGCCGTCCTGTTCATGGCGGTGATCGGACTGAGCTCGCTTTCGCTGCGCACGGCGCGCGTCGATCTCACCGAAGACCGGATCTATACGCTTACCCCCGGCACGCAGGAGATCGTGGACGGCCTGGCGAAGCCGATGACCGTGACCCTCTATTTCTCCGAGCATGCCACGCGCGAACTGCCCCAGCTGCGTAGCTACGAGCAGCGCGTGCAGGAGATGCTGCGCGAGATCGCCGTACGTGCCCACGGCCGCATCCGCTTCCGCGTGATCGATCCGGTGCCGTATTCCGATGACGAGGATGCCGCGGAGAGCTACGGGCTGACACCGGCGAGTGGCGGCAGCAACGGCGAACGCGTGTTCTTCGGCCTGGTCGGCACCACTGGCACGGGCGAGGCCGCTACGTCGCAGGCGATTCCGTTCTTCGATCCGGCCCGCGAGGCGTTCGTGGAATACGACATCGCCAAGCTCTTCTACGAGTTGGGTGCGCCGCGCAAGCCGCGGATCGGCGTGCTGAGTTCGTTGCCCGTCGAGGGCAACATGGTGATCGGCGAGCAGCCGTGGGCCGTGATTCGCCAGCTTGACCAGCTGGCCAACGTCACCAGCCTGGATGGCGATACGCTCAAGCAGGTGGATCCGTCGATCAACGTCCTGCTGCTTATCCACCCGAAGAAGCTGCCGGAGGACGCGCAGTACGCGATCGATCAGTACGTGCTGCACGGCGGCCACCTGGTGGTGTTCGTCGACCCGGATGCCGAGCTGGATACCGCGCCGCTCATCGACTCCAGCGGCACCGTGGACGATCACGATTCTGACCTGCGCCGCCTGTTCGAGGCATGGGGTGTCGAATATGACCCGACGAAGGTGGTGCTCGACCGTTCGCAGGCCCTCACTATCGAGTTGAATGGCAACAGCGTGCCGCATCCGGCGATGCTGGGGCTTTCGATGCAGGACCTTAACCACGATGACGTGGTGACGGCGAGCCTGCAGCGGATCAATTTCTCCAGCGCCGGATTCTTTGAGCTATCGCCGAATACCAAGGCCCGCATGCTTCCGCTGGTGCAGACCTCGGATGAGGCGATGGTGGTCCCGTCGCAGCGCGTGCGCGATGCGGTCGCCGATCCGTCGACCCTGCTTGAGAACTACGAACCCAGCCACGATCGCTATGTGCTCGCCGCACGCCTGCGCGATACGTTCCATACGGCGTTTCCCGAGCGCAAGGGCAAGGGGCACCTCGATGTGGCCGCCGCACCGGGTGAGGTGATCCTGGTGGGCGATACCGACCTGCTCTCCGATCGGCTCTGGCTCGACGTGCAGCCGCTGCTGGGCCAGCAGCAACTCACGCCGTTCGCGAACAACGGCGACTTCATCGCCAATATCGTCGACAACCTGGGCGGCTCCACCGCGCTGCTTTCGATCCGCGGCCGCGCCAACCTGCAGCGGCCGTTCACGCGCGTCCGTGCGATGCAGGCGGCCGCCGACCGGAAGTTCATCGTGAAGAAGCGCGAGCTGGAGAATGAGCTCTACGAAACCCAGCGCCGTCTGGCTGAATTGCAGCCCGCCAAGGGCTCGGCAACCGCACCCACCACCCTGACGACGCAGCAGCGCAAGGAAGTGGAGCAGTACCTGCAGCGCAAGCTGGCGATCGGCAAGGAGCTGCGCGATGTGCAGCATCAGCTCAATGCGGAGATCGATGCACTGGGTATGCGGCTGAAGTTCATCAATATCGTGCTCGTGCCCTTGCTCGTGGCGATCGTCGGCCTCGTGTTCGGCTGGCGGCGCACGCGCCGCGTCCGCCAGGAGCTCTAGCATGCTGGCCGGGGGGCTGCTGAAGTGGATCGTGCCGTGGGAGTTCTCGTGGAGCTTCCTGGCCCTCTTCGTGGCCGCCGCGTGGCTCTACGTCTCGGGTACCCGTCGCCTGCATGTGCCGTGGGGGCGCCAGGCCGCCTTCTGGACAGGCATGGCCATCGTCTACGTGTCGTTGCACACGTACCTCGATTACTTCTTCGAACATGAGTTCTTCATGCACCGGATCCAGCAGGTGCTGCTGCACCACCTGGCGCCCCTGCTTATCGTGGCGTCTTATCCGGGCACGGTGTTGCGCGCGGGCCTGCCGTTGCGCTGGCGCGTGCGCCTGCGCAGGATCGGGCGTGGCATTGCGTGCCGTGCGTTGGCGGCGGTGTTGCTGAATCCGGCGTTCGTCACCCTGTCGTTCGTCGGCCTGATCGTGGTGTGGCTGATCCCGGACATGCAGACGCTGGCCATGCTGGACTGGCGCATCTATCGCTTCATGAATTGGTCGATGATCTTATCGGGCCTGGCGTATTGGTGGCTCGTGCTCGACCACCGGCCGAAGCCGCCTGGGCGGATGACCCCGGGCATCCGCGTGCTTTCGCCGGCACTGACCATGACGCCGCAAATCGTGGCCGGCGCCATCGTCACGTTCTCGAAGGCGGATCTTTATCCGATCTTCGAAGTGTGTGGCCGGGCGTTCACCATGAACGTGCTGACCGGCCAGCTGATCGGCGGCGTGATCATGTGGGTGCCCGCGGCGATCATCGAATCGATTGGTGGCTTGCTGGCGATGCGCCAGTGGCTGCGCCTGTCGCGCACGGGGCGGCTGCCGAAGCGGCCGCCGCCGGTGCGCCGGGTCAGTAGACCTTCGGTACCTTCACCGCCTTAGCGGTGATCCGTTCCTTCTGCGGCTTGCCCTTCAGCTTCGGCAGGTCGATCTCCTCATCCGGCACGAGCTTGTCGGGGATCTGGTCGAGCAGGTGGCGGATCAGGTCGAGCCGTCCGGCCTTCTGATCGTTGAAGTTGGCAACGAACCACGGCGCATCGTCGGTATGCGTGTGCTGGATCATGGCGTCGCGCAGGTCGCCCATTTCCTCGTATTTCTGCCGCCCCTTGATGTCCACGGGGGAGAGCTTCCAGCGCTTCAGCGGATCGGCCGCACGTTCGGCGAAGCGCTCTTCCTGTTCGGCCTGATCCACGGCCAGCCAGTACTTGAGCAGGATGATGCCGTCATCGGTCAGCAGCTTTTCGAAGGCAGGCACGGCCTTCATGAAGGCGTCGTACTGCGCCTGCGTGCAGAAGCCCATGGCGGGTTCAACGATGGCGCGGTTGTACCAGCTGCGGTCGAACAGCACGAGTTCGCCGGCGTGGGGCAGGTGCTCGACATAGCGCTGGAAATACCACTGGGTTTCCTCGTCCGGCGTGGGCTTGCCCAGGGCCACCACGCGTGAGGAACGCGTATCCAGCTTGTCGGTGATGGCTTTGATGGTGCCGCCCTTGCCGGCGGCGTCGCGGCCTTCGAAGATCACCAGCATGCGCTTGCCGGTGCGGCGCAGCCAGCGCGTAAGACCGACGAGTTCGACCTGCAGGTCGGCGAGGTCGTGTTCGTACTGCTTTTTCTTCTTGCCCATGGGGCGGCTTCCTTGGGAACAGGCAGCCATCATGCACCAGACCGCGTCACGACACCGTGGTAGGAGCCCACCCTGTGGGCGACATCTTTCGCCTCACCACAAGTAGGAGCCCACCCTGTGGGCGACATCTTTCGTCCCACCGCTACAGGCCCTGTGGCGTTATCGCGAACGGCGTCGCCCGCAGGGTGGGCTCCTACGGTTAGCCGGCGGTCAGGCTTTGCAGCTCGTCGGCCTGGTTTTCGCGGGTGAGCGTGTCGACCAGTTCATCGAGATCGCCCTGCATCACCTCGAGCAGGCGGTAGAGGGTGAGGTTGATCCGGTGGTCGGTGATGCGGCCCTGCGGGAAGTTGTACGTGCGGATGCGCTGGCTACGGTCGCCCGAGCCCACCTGCAGGCGGCGCTCCTCGGCCTGGGCGGCGCTCTGCTTGCTGCGCTCGGCGTCGAGCAGGCGGGCTTTCAGCAGGCTCATCGCGCGGGCACGGTTCTTGTGCTGGCTGCGCTCATCCTGGCATTCCACCACCGTGCCCGTGGGCAGGTGGGTGATGCGGATGGCCGAATCGGTCTTGTTCACGTGCTGGCCGCCGGCGCCGGAGGCGCGGAAGGTATCCACCTTCAGGTCGCCGTCGCGGATCTCGATCTCGCCGACTTCATCCTGTTCGGGGAGGATCGCTACCGTGGCGGCGGAGGTGTGGATGCGGCCCTGCGATTCCGTTTCCGGTACGCGCTGGACGCGGTGGGTGCCCGATTCGAACTTCAGCCGCGAATACGCGCCGCGGCCCTCGATACGGGCCACGATTTCCTTGTAGCCGCCGTGTTCGCCTTCGTTGGCGTTGAGGATCTCTACGTGCCAGCGCTGGCGCTCGGCATAGCGGGCGTACATGCGGAAGAGGTCGCCGGCGAAGATCGCCGCCTCGTCGCCGCCCGTGCCGGCGCGTACTTCAAGGAACAGGTTGCCTTCGTCGCGCGGGTCCTTCGGCAGCAGCAGGATCTGCAGCTCGCCATCGAGTTCCGTCAGGCGGTTTTCGATCCGCTCGATGTCATCGGCCGCCATCTCTCGCATGTCGGGGTCGTCAAGCATGGCCTTCGTTTCGGCCAGTTCGCGCTCGGCCTGGTCGTGCTCTTTCAGCGAGGCGGCGACGGGTTCCAGCTGGGCGTATTCACGCGAGAGATCGCGGAAGCGGTTGCCATCGGCGAGCACCTCGGGCTGGGCCAGCAGCAGGCCCACCTCTTCATGGCGTTCGGCGAGGGCTTCGAGTTTGCGGCGGATCGACGGGGTCATCTAGGGGCACGAAGGACGGCTCAAGCCGTACATCATGCGGAAACGTCGTCGTCCGGGTCCAGTCCATAAAGGCGGCCAGCCGCGTGGAGCAGGTCCAGGTCGCCGGAAAGGGCGGCATCGCGCAGGCGTGCGCTGGGGGCGTGGAGCAGCTTGTTGGTGAGCGTATTGGCCAGGAAGGCCAGGGCTTCCTCGGCGCTGCGGCCCTTGGCCAGCATGGCCTGGGCCTTGGCCAGCACCTCGTCGCGCTGCGCTTCGGCGGCTACGCGCATGTCTACGGCCGGGTTGCGCAGGGTGAGGGCGCGCCGCCACGACATGTAGCGTTCGACCTGGAGATCGATGATGGCATCGGCCTCGCGGGCAGCGAGCTCGCGGGAGCGCCGGTTTTCGTCGATGACCTGCTTCAGGTCGTCGATGCCGTAGAGGTAAACGTCGTTGAGCTGCGCCACCTCGGCTTCGATATCGCGCGGCACGGCGATATCCACCATGAACATCGGGCGGCGTCGGCGCTGGGCGATGGCGTCGGCCACCATGGCTTTCGTGACGACCGGCTGGCGCGAGGCGGTGGAGCTGATGACGATGTCGGCTTCCGCCAGGTGGCGGGGCAGATCGGCCAGGGCGATGGCGTAACCGCTGTAGCGGCCGGCCAGTTCCTGGGCGTTCTCGAGCGTGCGGTTGGCCACGATCAGCCGGCGCACCTGCTTGTCGGCGAGGTGACGGGCGGCCAGTTCGATCGTCTCGCCCGCGCCGATCAGCAGCACACAGGCCTGGCGCAGGTCGGTGAAGACCTGTTCCGCCAGACGTACCGCGGTGTAGGCCACGGAGACGGTGTGGGCGCCGATCCGGGTATCGGTGCGCACGCGCTTGGCCACGGCGAAGGTGTGCTGGAGCAGGCGCTCCATCGGGGCCTTCAGCGCGTTGGCGCCGCGGGCCTGCTGGTAGGCGTCCTTCACCTGGCCGAGGATCTGCGGCTCGCCCAGCACCATCGAGTCCAGGCCGGTGGCCACGCGGAACATGTGCCGCACGGCTTCCTGCTCGTCGTGCCGGTAAAGGAACTCATCGAGCCGTTGCGGGGTCAATCGGTGCTGCCGGGAGAGCCATTGCCCCGGTACGGCCTGGAAACCGTCGGCCACGCTCACGTAGAGCTCGGTGCGGTTACAGGTCGAGAGGATCATGGCCTCTTCCACGCCCGGCTGCCGGGTGAGGTCGCCCAACGCCTCGGGCGCCACCGCAGCGTCGAACGCAACCTGCTCGCGCAGGCTGACCGGCGCGGTGAGGTGGTTGAGCCCAAGGGCGATCAGTGGCATGTCGTCGGCTGCGCTCGGCAGGGGTGGCGTCGGCTAAGCTAAGGGCGCATTGTGCGCTGACAAGGCTTCGGGCGCTTGCACGGGCCTGTCCGTAGCGGAAAAACAACGGAGAGTAGTGTGCTGACCGGTGGGTCCAAGTTCAAGCAAGTGCGGCATTTTGTGGTCATGGTGGGTGCCGTCATGGCCATCGCGGGTTGTGCCACCACCGCGCCCCAGGCTGGCCAGCAACCCAAGCAGGTGCGTACCGGCGTGCAGCCGCTCGACCGCCTGCAGGTGGCTATCGTGCCGCCCGAACGCGACCTGGAGGCCCAGGTCATGGCGGGCGATTTTGCCATTGCCGCGAACGATCTCAAGACCGCGTCAGACGCGTACGGCAAAGCCGCCTGGTTGAGCGACGACCCGACCGTGGCCAGCCGGGCCGCCGAACTGGCGCTTGCCATCCATGACCAGGCCGCCGCCGGGAAGGCGCTGGAGCGTTGGGCCGCACTGGGCGCCAAGCCCGCCGAACTGGCCGAGGGCCGGGCGCGGATGGCGCTGGACCGCGGCGACACCGCCGATGCCCAGCACCAGCTGGAGCTTCTCGTGGCCTCGGGTGACAAGGACGCCTGGCGCGCCTTCGGCCGTACCCTGGTGCAGGCCCGTGACGCCGCCCAGGCCGGCGTGCTGCTCGAACGCATCGCTACCCCGCAGCGGCTCCCCAACGAGGCGACCGCGTGGCTGGCCATGGCCGAGCTGGGTGAGAACCTCGGCCGTCACGACTACGCCCAGCGCATCGGCGATGAGGCGCAGAAGCGTTTCCACGACGGTGCCACCTACGCCTGGGCCGCCCAGAAGGCGTTCCGCGCGGGTGACAAGGCCGGCGCGAAGGCGTTGTTCGCCAAAGCGGTTCAGAAGGATCCGAAGAATCCGCGTCTTCGCCTGGCCTACGCCAGCGTGCTGGCCCAGGGTGGCGACGAGAAGGCCGCGGCTGCCGTGGTGGCCGTGGGCCCGCAGGATGCCGATACCTACAACATGCGGATGACGCTTGCCGCGCGCTCGGCTGACAAGGCCGCGCTGGCACGGCTCTACGCCGAGATGCGCCGCCAATCCGACGATGTCCAGGCCGACAACGCCTTCACCCTGGGCCAGATCGCCGAACTGCTCGACAAGAAGGAAGACGCGCTCGACTGGTACGCGGCCGTGGGCGATGACGATCCGCACATCTTCGACGCCTCGGTGCGCAGCGCCGTGATCCTGCACCTGCAGGGCAAGGACGACGATGCCCACCAGATCGTGGCCGACCTGCAGACGACCTATGCCGACCGCCCCGAGGCGCTGATGAAGGCGTTCGCGGTAGATGCCGAGCTGTATATGGACGCGCGCCGCTTCGATGCCGCCGCGGCCGCCTATGACAAGGCGCTGCGGGTGAAGCCGGATGACACCGACATGCTCTACGGCCGCGGGCTGGCCTACGCCGAAGCCAACCAGGTGGACCAGGCCGTGGCCGATTTCCGCAAGGTGCTTGAGCTGAAGCCCGGCGATATCGAGGCCAGCAACGCCCTCGGTTTCACCCTGGCCGACAACGACCGCGATCTCGCCGAAGCGCAGACCCTGCTGCAAGCCGCCCGCTCAGCCCGCCCGGATGACCCCTCCGTGGCGGACTCCTGGGGCTGGCTGAAATTCCGCCAGGGCCAGCTCGACCAGGCTGAGAGCACCCTGCGTGGCGCATGGGCGAAGCAGAAGGATGGCGATATCGGCGTGCATCTGGCCGAAGTGCTCTGGCAGCGCGGTGAACACGATGAGGCGCGTAAGGTGCTCAACGAAGTGCGCCGTATCGATCCGAAGAACGCTTCGCTGCTGAAGACGGAACAGAAGCTCAAACCCTGACATCCGAGGCCCGTGTAGGAGCGTGCTTGCACGCGATTGGGCCACACGGTCGCTTCACCTCTTCGCTTCGCCCGATCGCGCGCAAGCGCGCTCCTACAAGGGGCTGGCCCTGATCTTGCCGGGCCTGCTCCGATGACATGGATTCTGTATGACTGGTTGGTTTCGCGGGCTTGGCCTGGTTTCGGTGGTTCTTCTTTCGGCCTGCGCCACGACGCGGCCCGTTACGCACCACGAGGGTGATGGCGTCACCCTGGGACAGCAGGCGGATCGTGAGCGTGTGCTCGCTGACACGAACCACTGGACCCTGCAGGGCAAGCTCTCGGTGTCCGACGGTAACGACAACCATTCCGGCGGCCTTACCTGGAAACAGGACGGCGACCGTTATGAGTTCACGATCCGTGCGCCGGTCACGGGGCGCAGCTTTCGCCTGACGGGCGGCCCGGATGGCGCCGAGCTGGATGGCCTTGATGGCGGCCCGCGCCGTGGCCCCAACGCCGAAACGCTGATGGCGCAGACGGTGGGCTGGCAGTTGCCGATGGCGGAGCTAAAGAGCTGGGTGCTGGGCCTGCGTGCCGACGCCGGCCCGGCCGACATCCGCTTCGGCGACGACCGGCTGCCGTCGCAGCTGGTACAGGATGGCTGGACCGTCGATTACAAGGCGTGGGACGCCACGCGCCAGCCGGCCATGCCGAGCAAGGTGTTCGCCGAGAAGCCGCCGTACAAGGTGCGCCTCGCCATCGAGTCCTGGCAGTTAGGTCAGTAGGAGCCCACCCTGTGGGCGACATCTTTCGCCTCGGTACGTAACCTTGCGGCGCTTCCGCGAACGGCGTAGCTGGGTCAGTAGGAGCCCACCCTGTGGGCGACATCTTTCGCCTCGGTATATGACCTTGTGCGCTTCCGCGAACGGCGTCGCCCACAGGGTGGGCTCCTACCTGCAGCACCCAGGCACCGGTGACGTGTATGCAGACGTGACGCGCAGGCACCGGTGACGTGTATGCGGGCGTGACGCGTATGCAACCGTGACGCGGGGGCGCCCATCCCCGATAATGCGCCCCTTTCGCGCTTTCACCGGCCACGCGATGCATTTCACGATCTCCCGCGCCCATCCTGACGACGCCGAGCGCCTCTGCGCGATTGAGCGCGAGGCGGTGGAGCTCTTCCGTGGGCATGAGGCGTGGCCGTCGTACTCCGGCATGGCGTTGCCTGCGGACATGGTCCGCCAGCTGATCACCCGTGGCCTGTGTTGGGTGGCGGTGGTCGAGGGCGATGTCGTCGGCTTCGTCTGCCTGGATACCGACGGCAATCCAGGCGCCATCGGTATCGCTGAGATCGACGTGCTGCCGGCCTTCGGTGGCCGCGGTATCGGCGCCGCTCTGCTTGAGCACGCCTGCGCCTGGGCCCGGGAAGCCGGGTACGCCCGGGTCGATCTGGGCACCCTGGCCGATGTGCCGTGGAACGCCCCGTTCTATGCGAAGCACGGCTTCGCGGTGGTCGATAAGCGCGCACCCGAATTCGCGGAGGCGCTGGCCCGCGATCGCGACAACGGCTTTCCTGACCACCTGCGCGTGTTCATGAGCCGCACGCTGGCGCCGCTGGCCCGGGGCGACTGGACCGTCTGGCCGGCCCCGGCCAAGCTCAACCTGTTCCTGCGCATCGTCGGCCGCCGCGCCGATGGCTACCACGAGCTGCAGACGGTCTTCCGCCTGCTCGACTGGGGCGATGAGATCCGCCTGCGCGTCCGTGACGATGGACAGATCACCCGGCCGAAGGACATCCCCGGCGTTCCGGAAGACACTGACCTGACCGTGCGTGCGGCGCGCCTGCTGGCCGAGGCCACGGGCACCCGGCTCGGTGCGGAAATCGAAGTGGCCAAGCGCATCCCGATGGGCGGCGGCCTGGGCGGTGGCAGCTCCGATGCGGCCAGTGTGCTGGTCGGTCTCAACGTGCTTTGGGACACCGGGCTCGACGAAGACGCCCTGGCCGCGCTGGGCCTGAAGCTGGGTGCCGACGTGCCGGTCTTCGTCCGCGGCCGCTCGGCCTGGGCCGAGGGCGTGGGCGAGCGACTCGAGGCGATCAAGCTGCCGCGGCGCTGGTACGTGGTGGTCGACCCGGCCGAGCATGTGCCCACCCCGGCGCTGTTCGCCGCACCCGAATTGACTCGAAATGCCCCTCGGGCGACAATTTCGGCCTTTGTTTCCGGGGATTCGGCGGAGAACGCCTTCGAAC
Organism: Luteibacter aegosomaticola; assembly: GCF_023078475.1. Lineage (NCBI taxonomy): Bacteria > Pseudomonadati > Pseudomonadota > Gammaproteobacteria > Lysobacterales > Rhodanobacteraceae > Luteibacter > Luteibacter aegosomaticola. The sequence continues at coordinate 1,245,654 of NZ_CP095741.1, forward strand.
CGGTAGTCCGAGCGCGCCACCCGCGGGTGGCCGCAGCGTTGGACTGGTTGGCAGGCTTCGGCCTGGCCCGCCTTTCCGGCAGTGGTGGCTGCGTCTTCCTGGAAACGAGAACCTTCGAAGCGGCCCTCGCGGTCGCTTCGCGCTGCCCGTCAGGCTTTACGGCCCACGTGGCGGCGGGTATCGATCCATCGCCGCTGCTGGCTATGCGCGCAAGGATCGGGACAAGGGGCTTCGTGTAGTTAAGGACGGAAAGGGCCGCGGGCTGCGGCATGTGATCACGAAATTGTTGGGGCGTCGCCAAGCTGGTTAAGGCACGGGATTTTGATTCCCGCATGCGCAGGTTCGAATCCTGCCGCCCCAGCCATCCACACCGGATGGCACTGCGCCGATTTCAACCTAACTGTTCCCCTAGGAGTCCTCGTGGATACGTCCACCCCGATGCTTTTCACCGGTAACGCGCACCGCGCGCTTGCCGACGATGTCGCCGCACGCCTTGGCATCCCGCTGGGTAAGGCCCTCATCGGCCGCTTCAGCGATGGCGAGGCACAGATCGAGATCGAGGAGAACGTCCGTAAGCAGGAGGTGTTCGTCATTCAGCCGACGGGCGCACCCAGCGCGGAGAATCTTTTCGACCTGCTGGTGCTGGTGGATGCGCTCAAGCGCGCCTCGGCCGGCAGTGTCACCGCGGTGATGCCGTATTTCGGCTACGCCCGCCAGGATCGCCGCCCGCGCTCCGCGCGCGTGCCGATCACGGCGAAGCTCGCGGCCAAGATGATTGCGACGGCTGGCGCTGATCGCGTGCTCACGATTGACCTGCACGCCGACCAGATCCAGGGCTTCTTCGATATCCCGGTCGACAACGTGTACGCCTCGCCGGTGCTCCTGGCCGACATCTGGCGTCACCACAGCATGGACGACCTGATCGTGGTCAGCCCGGACGTCGGCGGCGTGGTGCGTGCGCGTGCGCTCGCCAAGCGCCTGGACGACGCGGACCTGGCCATCATCGACAAGCGCCGCCCGAAGGCGAACGTGGCTACGGTCATGAACATCATCGGCGACGTGGACGGCAAGACCTGCGTGCTGGTGGACGACATCGTCGACACCGCCGGTACGCTCTGCGCCGCCGCGGCGGCACTGAAGGAAAAGGGCGCCCGCAAGGTCGTCGCGTACTGCGTGCATCCGGTGCTCTCGGGCGCCGCGATTACCAATATCGAGAACTCCCAGCTCGACCAGTTGGTGGTCACGAACACGCTGCCGCTGCGCGATAACGCCCGTAACTGTGCGAAAATCCGCCAGTTGTCGGTCGCGGAACTGCTCGCGGAGACGATCCGCCGCATCGCCTATGGCGAATCGGTGAGCTCGCTCTACATCGACTGATCCACCGTTTTTCGGTCTTCCCTGGTCGCGGGGAAGACCTTTACCACCGCCGCGAGGCGGTTTACTTGAGGCAACACCATCATGGCTACCAATCACAAGCTCACCGCCACGAGCCGCAAGATCGAAGGGAAGGGTGCGAGCCGCCGCCTTCGTACCGCGGGCTACGTGCCGGCTATCGTCTACGGCGCAGGCGCCGAGCCGCAGGCCATCCAGGTCCTGCACAACGACATCCTGCTCGGTTCGCGTTTCGAGTCGTTCTACTCCTCGGTCATCGAACTGACCGTCGACGGCAAGGCTCAGAAGGTCCTGATCAAGGACTGGCAGAAGCACCCGTTCAAGCAGCTCATGCTGCACATGGACTTCCAGCGCGTTAACGAGAACGAAGCCGTTCGCGTCGCCGTGCCGCTCCACTTCCTGAACCAGGAAAAGAGCCCGGCTGGCAAGACCGCTGGTCTGGTCATCTCGCACAACCTCACGGAAGTCACCGTGTCGTGCCTGCCGAAGGACCTGCCGGAGTTCATCGAACTCGACCTCGCCAAGCTCGCCGCCGGCGACATCATCCACCTCTCGGACCTCAAGCTGCCGAAGGGCGTGGAAGTGCCGGAACTGGGCCTGGGCAAGGAGCACGACGTCGCTGTCGTCACCGTCGCCTCGATCCAGGAAGAAGTGGACCCGACGGCCGAAGGCGCCGAGGGCGCTTCGGACGAAGCCAAGTAATCGGCTTGCCACCCGCGGCGCCTCGCGCCGCGGGTGGCACGTTTACTTCGCATGGCGTCACTACGTCTTATCGTCGGCCTCGGTAACCCCGGGGCCGAATACGTCAGGAC